>JBDHRU010000004.1:0-37943 GCA_039807765.1 Nitrosomonas sp.
ATCAGTCACATTGATTTAAAAAGTAATTGTATCAACTGACCCATGAACTGGGATTGAAATAGTGCAAAGGTCTCATCCGATATATCCAGCCGGTAAGCCAAACCAGAATGCCTTTATCGAACGCTTTAATCGAACTTACCGTACTGAGGTGCTTGATGCGTATCTTTTTGCCAATCTTGAACAGGTTCAAACCATCACTGACCAGTGGCTGGTTGATTACAACGAATACCGACCGCTGAAGCGTTGGGTAACATCCCGCCGGTACAGTTCATGCCTCGGCTAACCCGGGTTCCCAATCTCTATTGGATACTGTCTACTTGACGAGGGAGCTTACGCAGTGACTACAGACTACAACTACAACTACAACTACAGATTCAGTAATACGCTATCCAGTCATCCAGAGTGACTGATATTGATAGAACTACGTATTGAAAATTGTCCGCGAAATCGATATTTCGTGGACATTCAGAAGTAACGCGAGATTAAAACATCGGCGACAACAACAAATCCCTCGCACGCAATGGCTGCGCTCCCCTGCCGGATTGCATCAAGGAACTGCTGTCACTAACCGAGCACATGTCGCGATTTAATGCATTGGAATCGAAGGATTCGATCACCAGATTGGTCATCATCGCATTTAAATTCAATTGCGGAGTAACCATATTAATTGTTCCACTGACGCCATCAGGTGCGGCGGCCTGGATAACATTCAACCCGGAAAAAGGTTGAAATTGTAATGGAATGTTACCACCGACAAACAAGGAACTGCCGCTTGGAATGAGTGCCGGTGTCTGGATATCAACCTTTCCTCCGCTGGCTCCGGAAGCTGCGGTATTGGCCTGGATGAAACCGCTATTAAGAATTAACCCATTGGCAGCAATAGCGATATTACCGCCATTGCCGGACTGCCCACTGACCGAAGTTGTAATGGCCGAATCCAGCAGAAAAACTACACCATTGCCTTGAATTGTAATACTGCCTCCATTTCCACTTGCTGCTTCGGTAGAAATCTGGGATGGATCAAGAAATAGTTGATCTGCAAAATGAATATTAATATTACCGGCATCCACATTTCCATTGGAATCTGCGGCAACTCGGCTATCTTTTAGAAATAGATTGGCTGTGTCAATGTTGATAGCAGTCGGCATTAAAGAAGCAAGTTGAGTTTCAGCAACTATCGCATCATTCTTAATGCTGATTTGTGCCCCATTATTGAGGTGAATAGCATTTTTTGAATTTATGTTGATAGTTCCGGTTTGTCCGCTTGATTCGGTCCCCGCACCACTGAAAATACCAGTGCGCTCAAGAGAAATTAGATCCTCAGTTGAGGATATTCCAGTACCCTCTGCAATTAAATTGTTCGAGGTAATACTAATATTTCCTGCATGTCCTAACCCAAAAGTATTTGTACTAATGAAGCTATTTTGACGTAATTGTAGTGTATCGCCGTTAACATCTATTTTACCTGCATTTCCATTTCCATATGCATCACCAGAAATAAATGCTTGATTCATCTCTAGTGACTTAGTATTTATCGTTAGTGATCCAGCATTACCTCCCGCAAGGGAGCCTGATACAATCCCACCATTGGTTAACTTTATGGCATTTGATGTTACAGTTACGCTGCCTGCATTTTTTTCAGTGAATGTATTACTTGCAATTCTTCCATCATTTATTTCTAATCGCCCTGCATTTATCGCAATTATGCCACCATTACCTTCAGCCCCCTTAAATGAGTTCGATTCAATTTCACCATTTCTACTCAACTTTAGAGAATCAGCTGTAATAGTTACGTTCCCAGCGTTTCCACCTCCTGATGTACCAGTCGAAATAGATGCATCATCTATCTCTAACTGTCCGACATTGGCTATAACAGATCCTGCATCACCACTTGAACGAGCACTTGAATCAATTATGCTGCCATGGCTTAGCCTTAAAGAATCAGCTGTTAAGCTTACGCTCCCTGCATGACCATTGTTCAATGTTGTTGATAAAATTAATGAATTGTCAATTTCTATATGCTTAGCAGTAACTGTTATCAATCCGGCATGACTCGTTGCAAAATCAGCGATAGTAGTTGAAGTAATACCACTTCTGCTCTTTAGACTTAAAGAATCAGATGTCACAGTTACACTTCCCGCATCTCCTTCACCCAATGCATCAGATCCAATTTTTCCATTATCCATTTCTAGATGCTCAGTATTAATTACAACCGAACCACCAAGGCCTGTCGCATTTTCTTTTGAACTTGATGTAACAAATCCTCCACTATTTAGGTTAAAAATATCGCTGTTAATATTAATACTTCCTGCTTTGCCCTCACCAAAAGTTTCGCTTTGAATAATAGAATCATTTGTTACTGTTAGTTCATTAGTATCGATTGATATCTGACCAGCATTTCCTTTTTCTATAGTTGATGAAGATATACGGCTACCACTATCCAACCACATAGAGCTAGCTGAGAGATTTACACTGCCAGAATTACCTCTCGATAACGCATCGCTTGTAATGCTTGAATCAATCATTCTGAAATTATTAGCATCAATAAATACGAAGCCACCCGCACCTTGTGATAGGGTATTAGATACGATGGCTGCATCAATTAATACCAGTGAGTTTGCTTTTAAAAACACATCACCTGCAGCGCCTTCTCCTCCTATTATATTGCCTGCAATATCTTTTCCTCCTGTACTTGTGCCAATAAACCCATGAGTCATCTCTATTTGTTCTGCGTTAACGGTCACATTGCCACCGTCACCATTCGAGAAAGTACCAGCATCAATTCCATTTTTGAAATCTGGATCAATTTCTCCCGAGTAAGACATTTTTAGAAAATCGGTACTGATATTAATATCGCCTGCCTTTCCATTACCGATTGTTTTACTTGCAATGAATCCTTTATCTATTGCAACTAGTTTCGAGTCAATCGTTAGTGCTCCCACATTCCCATTCGCTGATGTAAATAACACAATGCCACTACCATCATTCATCAATAACGAATCTGTATTAATGGCAATATTTCCAGTATCGCCTCCACCTGTCGTCGTATTAGTAATATTGCTTTTATTAATTTCTAAAGACTTCGTATTGATCAATATACCGCCCGATGTCCCTTGAGAAGTTGTTTTGGATCTTACAGCGCTACCATTTTCTAAATTAAAAGTATTTGCTGTTATGATTACATTACCTGCTACACCACTTGCTGCTGTTTCACTTACAATCTCCACGCCAGTATTTGCTGTTATTAAGTTAGTGAGAATATTAATATTCGAACCACGCCCTTTAGCGATTGCGTAAGAAAATAAACTTGTTTGTTGCAAATTTATCGAATCAGCATACAAATTTATTCCTTGATTATTCTTCATCGAAAGATCCGCAGTATTGACAACCCAAAAATCACTGTTTGATGAAAATAAATTCCTAGAACTCGTTATTATTCGCCCCGAACCATTACCTGAAGCATCTAATAAAGAGTTGGTTATATATAAATCTCCGGCAGTGACTTTCTCCACCAGCATATCGCTTTTAAGATTTACAGCTTCGCTGCCAATAGCAAAAAATTGTAAATCCAAACCAGCTTTAGAAAATGCCTCATTCCTAATCGCTGCATTATTAATGTGAATATCATTACCAGAAAAAACAGCCGCAGTCCCAGGTTTAAAAGTAAGATTTGTAGGATTGGCATCACCGATATTGATACTCCCCACTTCATTACCCAAAAACCCAAACGACTCCGGGTTAGCGGAAGACAACGAACTGGCACTCGCCCTATTGGCAGCATATTGACTGCCATCGCTAAAATTCAGATTACTCGCAGTACTCACATAAAAAGAACCGGGTACGTCAATGGATGCGCCTGAGCTGAACGTGATCCCGGCTGGGTTGATGAAGTAAAAACTGGGCGTGCTACCCACATTGGTCATTTGAAGCTTGCCGTCAATCAAGGATTCAGAGCCTCCGGTAACACGACTGATGACACTAGCCAAATCGGGCGTATGCAAGTTAAACCATGCGGTATCGGTTGTCCCAATACTAAAATTCGAGAAGCTGTAGAACAAATTATGACCCGATAATTTGCCGTTGATTTCCGACAAGGTGTAGAGATGGTTTGCACCTGGCGCGCTGATATTGAGCGCAGCAGCTCCTGGTAACGTGCCATCTGTTTGAATGTGCGTATTGACTGCTGCTGCGTTACCGGCAAGCAGCAGTGCAACGATGCCAACAAAAAATGTGTTAACCAGGAAAAAGTATAGACAATTTTTCATAACCAATTCCCAACCAGAACAAATGGTGACCAAAAGGAAGGATGACGAAAGTGATCTGTCTTTAACAATTCCAATTGCGCTTGCCGGAGCGCTTCCGCCTTGCTCTTATGTTGCATCAGGTTCTTATAGAAACTGATCATCAATTGTGAAGCCGCTTCATCGGAAATCGGCCATAGCGACCCCAGTGCGCTTCGCGCATCCGCTTTGAGTGCTGCGCCGGTAAAACCCAGCGGAGCGCGGTCATCACCCTCGGCGGTTTCGCAGGCGCTGAATGTCAGCAGTTGGATCCCTTTTGAAGTGTCCTTACCTTTTTTCAAAAAACTTTTAAGATCATCCAGTTTCAGGATGTCGTCGTAGGCCATTAAAAAACTTTTATCGGCATCGGACGAGAAAAAGCCGTGCGATGCAATATGAACGATATCGAATGACTGATTGGAAATCTGCTGATAAAAATTGGCTACGGTAAATTGCTCGTTCAGTAAAAGTATGCTTTTTAGCACCTCCTTGAGGCCGATCAGTTCTGTTTCCACACCGGGCAGGCTCAGCATACTCTGGACATCTTGTAACCCGCTTGCAGGGTTATGTGTTTCACTCGTGGTTGCGGGGCTTCGAAGATGATAATTGGATAGGCTACGTGTGGCAATCTGCTGGTCATGATATTGCGAATCAGTCAACAACAACTTATTGGTTGTCGATGGAGATATTTTCTCAACAGCAGGTCCTGGCTTGCTAATGCCTGCGAGTAAAGTATTATAGGTATGTAATGGACGGTTATTTCCACTTCCTAACAAACTCATCCCAGGTGACAAAGAAACTGCGTATTTCTCTATCAAATGCTTTCTGCCGTCAAATAGAGCAGCAAAAGGCACCAATCGCATCATGCCATCGGGTACGATAACCAGCGTTTCGATAGATTCCTTTTCCAAATCACGTTCTATCGGTGCAATCATCCAGCGATACATATGTTCAGCAGATTGTTGATAAGCATCGGAATCATCGATCCCCCCGGGCGTAATCATCCATTTGCGTAACTGCCCGGATAGACTATTGATTGCATCACGAAGCTGTTCTCTCGAAACAGAAATAGAAAATTGGCGTATCGTTTTTCCGATACCAACCAGCAATTCCAATCGATCTTCCAAAATGATCGGATACAAAATAGCGGCTTGAGTATCCACGTCATCCAATTCATTGCGCTGCATTCCTTCAATCAGACACCGCCCGCCCAAGAAATCTTCCAATTCGGATTGCTTGATTAACTCGATGGTTTGGCGTGCTAGCAACAATGTTTGTTGCTTGGCTTCGCCATCCTGGCGCCCGGCTTTTTTCAACAATTGATGGGTATAGCCTAAATATATCGGCTCCAAGGTTTTACGGAAAGACGATTTGCCATCTTCATATGACACCGGAATATCCCTGCGAATGGCTTGAACATAATCAACAGCTTTTCCGAAAGCGACTAAGGCCTCACTATCTCTTCCTTGCTGCTGGTAAATTCTTCCCTTGCGCCACTCGATCTGGATCATTAAATCATCCACATCCATTCGATCTGCCAACGAAGCCGCTAACTCACTTAAGGTCAGCGCTTGCTGGCTTTTACCCTGCGATTCATAAAATTCCGCAAGGCTGTCGAGTGCTTCGATGCGCAACGATTTATCTGTACTGGCAGCGCTATCGGCATGTGCGCTTTCCAACGCGCGCTGTATGATTTCCGTATGCGATGATTGTGCACGCGTTTTGGTGATTGACGCCAGATTCAAATAATACCTAATTCGTTCGTCGGCAGAATTAATGGCAGCGATTTCCGCGAATGTTGCATTCAAACCTGGCAGGTCGAAGTTTTCCGATTGGATACGCATCTGATTTAATTTGATCTTTAAGGCCAAGGCTGGATCATTTTCGACAAATCCGGCAGCAAAGCCGAAGAATTGCGCTGACTTGGTTTTATCCTGCATTTTCAAGTAAAGCACGCCCAGACTGTTGGCATAACCTGCTTTGCGTTGTGTTTCTTCGGTTAGTTCATAGGCTTTAAGTAAAGATTCTTCTGCCTCACTGTAACGCTGCATGATCAATAAGGTATTGCCTTTGATTCCGTAAGCGAGGGATTGCTGGTTTAGGGGCATTTTATTTTTTAAAATGTTCTCAGCTTCTTGCAGCGCCAGGTAATATAGGCCTTCACCAAGGTAATCGTTGGCTTTTCGCAATAAATCGTCGGTGTGCGTTCTAGCAAGTGTACCGCCAGAAAAACAGGCGATTAGGAATGCAGCAAGCAGGGTATGAACGGTCATACGATAATGCATGGTTATAAGCTCCTTCAGAAGGCATCAAGCCGTGCTTGAAAATGAACGCCTTGGTCCTGTAAATCCCCGTGCTGCTGCGGAGACTTGCTTTCCAACCGGTGAGCCCAGAAAAATTCGCTGCTAAAACGATACATTCGCAACTGGAATCCAATTCCGGCGGAGTAGATATGCCGCACAGTTTGTTGGGTAAGTGTCGAATCTTTATTGTTCCAAGCGGCTCCAAAATCAAAGAATGGCACTAAGTCAAAGCGATATTTTGTTTGACTATCCCCCACTAAATGGATGTGCAGCTCTGTACTGGCTGCATAACCATTGTCCCTAACCAATTGATTTTCACGATAGCCGCGCACGGTATTGCGGCCGCCTACGGCAATGCGCTCTAGAGGCAAGAGCGGATCATCACTGATTTGCACCGCCCCCTTAAATACGAAATCGCTTTTAAGCTGGGGCACACTCCATACCCCGCGACTTTGTCCTAACCAGGCAAAATATTCACTGTCAGGATTCAGATGGTTTTTCTGAATGGTGGAGCCTAATGCATTGACGCCGACACTGAACGTGGAACGCAATGCCCAAACGAATTTTTCCCAACGCTCGATATACTCCTGGTTAATGCGAACGGCCGAGATTTGGCTTTTTCCATCCGGTAGCCCCGGAATAAAGGAGAAAGAATGCCCCAACAAACTAGTCTCATTGTCTTTAATGCTGATTCCGGCGCCAAGCGAAAACCGCCTCTGAAGATTATCAATGAGCAATTGATTAAGCCCGCCTTCAACTGTAAATGAATTACTTTTGATATTGATGCTGGCTAATGACTCTTCAATAATCGATACATTCGAGTTGCTAGCCGAGAAATAGGCTCGCGTACCGTAATCGCCGATTGGAACCAGCCAAGTGCCTGAGTACTGATAGGCATCTCCACCGGAGGGAGCGCTGGTTAGAAAAGTGAAATCGACAAGGTCGCCATGCTTGGTCAGGTTTCGTATCCATGCATTTGCACCGAGTGCAATGCCTCCAACTGAGGGGGCTCGATAGTTATCCGAGATCGCAGCCAACTGATAGGCGCGTGAACGCGTAACTTCCAGATCCAGAATACTGACACCGCGATCGACACCGGGCAATAATCGGCCATTCAAACGCTCAAACAGCGGGTCCGTCAATAATATGCGGAACCGATCTTGCAGCGTGTTCATGTTCAATGGCGTATTTTTATCCGGAATCAGGCGATTTTCGATATAACTTTGCCGCAACCAGCCCTGACCGTTTATGCGCATTTCTCCGATCTTACCTTCCACAATTTTTATCCGCAGCGTTCCTCCTTCAATCGGATTCGATGGAAAAGTCGCTCCTGAAGTAATATAGCCTTTATTGATATAGTGATAGGTAATTGAGCGGCGCAGCTCCTCGAGCTCATCGACATCGACGAATCTATGCAGATATGGCTTCGCCAAGACGGCGAGTTCTTCGCTTGAAAAAACGGTATTGCCTTCAAACAAAACGGTATCTATTTCTACTGTTCTTCTTATTTGTTTTTTTTGTTCTTGAGCAAAAGGTTTGCTTTCATTTTTTTCTGGAATAGTAATGCCAGGTGTCTCTGGCAGAGGTTCCGAGAGTAACGGATTTTCACTTGGGCGAAGACTTGTTGCTGGATTGATGAGACTCTGTCCATTGGCTGTAGATGCAAATAGTACCCAGCAAATAGCCATTTGAAGGCGTAAGCTTTTCATTTTTTCTTGTTAGTAGTGATTTGAGGCAGTGTTTTATTCTGCTTGGAGCGCTGAAACCAATTCTCCCGATAGTGCGGCTTTCCATAACTCTTCGGCCGGGAAATAACCTATTCGAGTTAATCTTGCAAGCTCTGAGAATGCGAACAATCGCCATTCTCCCGGTCCTTCTTTAAGAATCCAAAGTGCTCGAGCCAATTGAGAAAGCGATGTCGTCAAATCGCTCTCATTTAATCCCTGGGGAACAGGAATTGTGGATGCTATCTTGATTTGCCAGCTAATATCCTGGCTTCGCAAGCTGATGATATTTTCCGGTTGATTCTTGGAAATTGGCATGACTAAGTAAGACCAGTTATCGCTAGGCATTTCTATTGTTTTCTCAACCGAGGTAGAAATCACCTCTGCTGGTCCACCTTTCCAAAGCAATGCAATTTGTTCATAGTCAGCGGGGAGATATTGTAAACCGGAAGGTAATAGCGGGTCTTCCGTGATGACTAAATTCCGGGCTGATCCACGGACTTTATTGAAATAAGGTATGGATTTTCTCTGTCTTTCCAGTGCTTTCCATACGCCCATCGCTATTTCTATTTTTCCGGGCACGCTGTTTTGATTTTTGCGGATATCGTTTACCGATTTTTCATGCAGCGATATTCCGTTAGTGTTTTTTGTAAAGACCTGTTTCTCACCTTTGGCTAGCGATACCGATACTTCGGCATCCCCTATGATCTCAATTTGATCTCCTTCATAGAGCCACTGATAAACGAATGCAGTAACCCGCTCCTGAGTCGGGCAAGCTGCGCGCAATACATGCACGCTGCTGCTGTTATTTTTGTTGACAATATCGCTAATTTTCCCAACAACTTCGCAGTTACCTGCTGCCACTGTGGTAGAAAATAACAACAAACAAATGGCGCTATACCAGTGATAAGAGTTCATTTATCTAATAAAAAAGCTTTTTGCTCTCGCGAATAGAAATCCGAAGAAGACCTCAGCCATATTATAAAAAGTTGCTGAAACAAGCTTTGCTGCTACAACAAATCCTTGCAATCCCAAAGCAAATGCCGGAAGTAACAAATCAGTCGCAACGCCTCGCTTTAGTTGACTCAATAAATATACTACTTCAAGTATATAAGCAGCGTAAATTCCCAGCAAAAAAATAAAGATCACAAATAGGGAACGGAACCAATACAATACATTCCAACGATACCGTCTAATCATTCCTATTTTTGATTTCCTGCACTTAATCAATAAATTCCCACGAATTTTCTGCGTAATCGGCCCACTTAAGAATATTAAACACCAGGTAATGAACATCGGTCCCATTGCTATACCTATCCCCTTGAGTTTGTCCATAAGCATTATTAAGAGTGGAGATTGCGTTAAAGGCTTAAATTCCAGGAAAGCTCGAGTAGCATTGATAATGAGTTCACTACCATTCATTGGGCCGATAGGTGTTTGCACTTGATCCATAGCTTGCGCTCTACTGGAACCCAGCACTACAATCTTTCCCTTGTAATACTCTTCATTTGTTATAAAGCATCCAGGGCTTGTTGAAGAACCGTCTAAATGGTGATGCAAACAATCGCCATTTATTAATTTACTCGCTTCATAGTGCTGATAATTGTAAATGTGATTCCAGCCAACAGATTCTCGCTCATGGATATCCGCAAGCATGCCTAGGCTGGGTAATGAGTAGAAAAAATGAATTATGGCCGGAATCTGATTTGTGTCGCGCGGGTCGAATAATGGTAAATCAGAGAGAATTTTGTTCCCAAAAGAATTCGATGTGATTTGGGGTTCGGTGCAGCTTTGCAATTCATTGATCGCGATAGTTTCAAGTGTTTCTTCAGAATTGTAATAATGTTGCGCCAAGGTTGGATTTTTTATGAGTATTGCAGCCAAATACGGGATTGTCGGTATCCAGCGTTGATCCTCTGCTGTAACAAAACATGATGCCGTTGGATAAGCGCGAATGATTCCATGATCAGCATAGGTTGCAGCAGATGCTAATCGTAAACGCCCCTGAGCATGACTGGGAACAATATCAAATTTTGTTTCACCATCAATGGCGAGTCCATTAAGCGAGTCGCTAGGCCGGGCATAAACAGGCGCAATAATCCAAGTATCGGAATAATTTGAATTGATCGCAAGTTCACGTGCAAGTGCTTCACGATCCATCAGTTCATTTTTCTCCGGCGGACTGACATCAATTATTACTAAAGCAGCCTGAGATTCTCTCGCAGCTCGGACAAAATCAATAATTAAACTGGTAGGAACGGGTTTGCTCGTTCTGCATTCGGGATCCCAATCGATATTGTTATCAAGAAATTGCTTGCAAGCTTCTTTATCAACATCGACAAATGCATATTTATAAGACATTGGTGCGGATGCCATTGTTGAATATAGCCGCATACTTCTATCGATTCCAAACTGCTCAAGGTGTTTTATTGCCCCGAAATCAATTGTATGCAATATAACTAAAATCACCGCGATTGTTGATGCAAACATCCAAGCTGTTAAAGATGTAATAACAGCTTTTCCCCACCATGTATGACGATAATTCGTTTCTTCTTCTGTTTTAAACTTCTTCATTGAGTCATTTCAGTGGCATACGGAAAAATAACTGCACAAGATCCCTTTATATAATAATCCTGATAACTACTTAAATTTATTCCAAATGTCTAAATTTTTGCATTTAACTCATTTTACCGCAATAACCAATGATGACGTGAACCGCGCAGAATCAGCGATACGCCTGAAGGTATCCCACAACGAGCCCAGGAAGCAGCTGATCCAGGTAATGTAGGTAGCAACTCGGTCAATTGGCGGGTGGCGCTACCGCCAAGCGCAAAGAAGATCTCATTAAGTCGATGAAAATCGACTTGCAAAAACGAGCAAGCAGGCGACCCGATAGGCAAGAAAATCTGCGGTGTTGAAATCGACACTATTCAGCTACCGACACACCTTCATCAATAGCAGATCTCCCAAATTACCGTCGAAAAAAAATCAACTGAACAGTAAGCCGAAAAACACCTGAGCAGGAATAGCAGCAGCAATCGCAAGGCCGTATTTGCGGCACAGTCGCCTTGGGGTTTCTGTTAATAATGGTACGCGAAGATAATGTAATGAAATTATGTGAATTTATATGAGTAAAACTAGATGAAAGAAAATAAAAAGTAAAAAAATGTAAGGAAATCTGGTTTGCTTCGACTAAACGAGTAGGAATAGAACACTTCATTCTAGTTTCCTTGACAAGTGACAAATTGGTTTTTTTATTTCTTAATTTAATTTCAGGAGTACCAATAATGAAGAAACAACAAAAAATTTTAGCCTCTTCTATGGTTGCTAGTCTTATGACTCTAGCTTTAAGTACGCCAACATATGCTGAACGTAGTCCTTGCGCACCAAAGGCTAAAGCCCAGCATCAACAAGATATGAAAAATCCTTGTGCCGGAAAGAATCCATGTACAGCAAAGAATCCTTGCGCGGCAAAGAATCCATGTGCAGCCAAAAATCCTTGTGCGGCAAAGAAACATTAAGGTTGCCTATTTACACCATAAGTCCTTTTTTGCAGTGTGAGAAAAACCGTGAAGATTAAAATTTCATCAATAAAGACAACAATCATTTCTGCCATATTCGGTGTAGCTATTGGAGCACCTTTGGCAATCACTGGTTGTTCCATGATGCCTTGTAAGCCTTGTGCACCTCGTGCTAGTAAGCGAAATCCATGCAATCCTTGCGCGGCACGAAATCCTTGTGCGGCGGTGAATCCATGTGCCGCTGCAAAGAATCCATGTGCCGCAGGTGATAGAGTAGATCCCAGACTTATAACTCGGCCAGAAGGTACCAAACCGTATCAGGGTGACCGGTCAACCTTATTATCTGAAGGCAAGGATTTGTGGAATAGTAAAAAAATTAGTCGCGATAATTCTATTTCATGTTCGGGTTGTCATCAAAATGGTACTGCAATGTTGCAACCAACCTTTGCAAAACCTTACCCACACTTTGTTCAAATGGCTGCTGATAGTGCGAATAAATTATCAATTACATTGGAAGAGATGATTCAACTTTGCATGATTAAACCGATGCAAAGTAAGCCATTTCCATGGGATTCGCGTCAGCTTGCTGCATTGACAGCTTATACATCAGTATTACAGAAAGATTTTAAGCCTGTGGATCATGTAGTTAATCCATGCGCTGCTAAGAATCCTTGTGCTGCCAGAAATCCTTGTAGTATCAAAAATCCATGTGCTATTAAAGCGCATTGACCACTAAATCAAGGAGGTTGTGATGAAGCACAGTATCAAGTGCTTCATCTTTTTTTATGGTTAACAGAGTATTGAATCTGGAAGACAATAGTTTCTCAGAGTTATCGCGGGTGCAGCTAGAAAGAATGGCCGACGCTGGTGCCAAGATTATCGAATGTTACCGCGTGTTGCAAAAAGGAGGACTTAACGTTGTCGGAGAAGTTCTAAAGGGTCAGGGTGAATTTTACGAACTAGAACATTACCCTAAAGACGATGTATTTGATGGAGAAACACATAGTCAATATTATTACCATGCTCATCGTACTGAAACCAATGAGCATGGTCATTTTCATACTTTTTTACGGCAACCCGGTATGCCTGCCGGATTGCTTCCTATTCCCTATAGTGGTTTAGAACCTTGGCCAAAAGATAAAGACGCACTTTCTCATCTCGTTGGTATTTCAATGGATGCATATGGTTTTCCTTTTGGATTATTTACTACCAATCGATGGGTAACAGCAGAGGCGTGGTACAAAGCTGAGGATGTTATAGCTATGCTGGACTATTTTACGATAGACCACGCATATCCTTCATGGCCTGTCAATCAATGGATTTCCGCAATATTGATTTTATTTCGACCTCAGATTGAAGTGCTACTGAGGCAACGTGATCAAGTCATTTCTCAGTGGATAGACATGCACCAAGGATCTGATGTTTTTGAAGATCGGCGCCTTGAATTGACAAGTTACTTGCCAATCAATGTTGAGCAACAGATTAAGAAAATTTTAGTGGCTTTGAAAAATTAGTGTCCAAAGCGGCACCACCTTCTTGATTTAATTTCAGAGTTTATCAAGTGAAGAAAACTTCATCATTATTTACTGGCTATCAAAAAGTCGTAACCTCACTAAACAGTATCAATGATTTATTACCGCCATTACTTTTGCGGCTAATTCTAGCTTATGAATTTTGGGAAGCCGGTATTATGAAATTCAACGAGGAGAATTGGTTTAATCAGCTTGATTTTCCATTTCCTTTTAATCTATTTTCCAGCGATCAATTATGGGTAGCAAGCACTTGGTTTGAAATTATTGGTGCCGCTGCTCTGTTATTGGGCTTAAGCACACGTTTTTTTACTTTCTCCCTGATGATATTAACTATTGTTGCAATCTACACCGTTCATTGGCCTGGTGAGTGGCATACCCTGGCTGAACTTGGAAAGGGTTTTACTATTACTGACAATGGTTTTGGAAACTTCAAATTGCCTCTGATTTATCTCGTCATGCTCATGCCACTGTTATTTGGTGGAGCCGGCAAATGGAGTTTGGATTACGCTCTTAATCAGATATGTAAAAGTGAATAAGCTTAATATTTGAATATTCCTACTATCGTTGTGGGAATTGGTTGATATTAATCAAATTAATTTATCTTAATTCCAATAGTATATTAAAAATAACAGATTAGAAAAACTCCAGAAATAGAGAGTGTGACTTGAAGCTATAAAAATATCGAAAAAATTATCAACTAAGAAGGGAGTTTTAGATGACCAAGCGACGAGATGTTTTAAAGTTGGGTTTAGCTGCAACCGGTGCTGGAATTGCGGCAAAGGCAATAAATGCCGGTGCTGTGCCACAAAGTGGATTAGTTTTTCCGCAAACATTTCTACCAAGTATAAAAGAAGAACCCAGTCCAGCCGCGACACCTTTTGTTGCGCCATTGGTTCGTATGCCTATTGCCCAACCAGTATCAGCGTCATCAATAACACCACCTCCCGTAGAGGCTGCACATCAACGCTACGATGAATTCTTGCCTAAGAAGTTTTATTCCCAGGTGATTAGTGAGTTTCGTTGGCGTTACCATCCGGAACCACCCTATGATCAGGGATCGTGGTCATGGGGCTTTAACGGCATGACACCAGGTGAAACGTTTCACGCTTATTATGGAGAGCCAATTCTGGTTCGAAGAATTAATATGCTGCCCCCGGTAGGATCCGGGCATGTCAAATTTGCACTACCATCAGTATCGATTCATCTGCATAACGCGCATACAGCCTCAGAAAGTGATGGAATTCCGCAGGATTATTTCGATTCAAGTTATTTCTGGGATTATCATTATGCGAATTTCCCGGCTGGTAATGATCCAAGAGAGGCGATGAGCACACTTTGGTATCATGATCATCGGCTTGATTTTACAGCACCTAATGTTTATGCAGGCTTGACAGGTTTTTATTTGCTTTTTGATGAACTTGATTCAAATAACGAGCGCGATAAAAGTCCGCATGCGTTTCGTTTACCAAGTGGTGAGTATGATATACCACTGATTCTTCATGATGTTAAATTTGATCAGAATGGTCAAGCTCGATGGGATTTTTTCAATCCTAACCCTGCAGACTCAACGGGAAGAGAAGGAGGAATTACTGATCACCATTGGAATCATTACACAACCAATGGGATGTTAGGTGATCGATTTACCGTTAATCGGACTATTCAACCTTTTCTCCAAGTAGAACGCCGCAAATACCGGCTTCGTATTCTCAACGGTGGGCCATCACGTTTGTACAACTTGGCGCTACAAGCGGCACGGCCATCCAAAGGCTCATCGAACGGTGAAAAATTTATTGTGATATCAACGGATGGCAATCTTTTACCAGAGCCAATCGTGCAAAGAAACATTGAGGTTTGGGTTGCTCAACGCCACGATGTTATCGTCGATTTCTCAAATTTCCGCGATGGCGATCAAGTCTATTTAGTTAATCATCTTGAAATGAAAGATGATGGCACAGGGCCGACAGGTCGAGATAATGCAAAAGGTGATTTAATTATGCGATTCGATATCGTACCAGCCAAAGGACCGGATTTAAGCCGCATTCCCGATAGGCTACGCGAGTTACCCCCGATTGACATGAGCATCGTTCGCAAAGAGCGTCTTTTTGTATTTGATTACACCAATGGGCTTTGGACAATAAATGGTCGGTTAATGGATCCCAATCGGGTTGATGCCGCAATCGAGCAAGGATCGGCAGAAATCTGGACTTTGCGGAATGCGGGAAATTCATGGGTACATCCAATCCATACACATTTCGAGGAGTTTCAGATTTTGGAAATTAATGGAAAACCCGTAAAACATGGTGATGTGCTCAAGTCACGCAAAGATGTTGTTTCACTTGGGCCGAATATGGAAATGAAATTTTATAGCCGATGGCGCGATTTCTTAGGAAAACATGTAATGCATTGCCACAATGTTGTTCATGAAGATCATGCAATGATGATTAGATGGGATATTGTTCCACCAGGAATGGGCGACTAAACATATCGTATTAAATAAATTCACGAAGAATAAAGGGATATTATGACAACAAGAAGAAATTTTCTTAAAACCGGACCAGCGGCAGTTCTTGGTTTGACTGGATTCACTTTAGATGCAAATGCAGTAGTTGCGCCGAGTATCACCGCTAGTGAAATATCAATGTCACATTCATTTCCAAACACTGAAGTAATCGCTCATACAGGGGAGAAGCTTCGGTTTTATGATGATTTGATAAAAGACAAAGTGGTAATGATTAATTTTATGAGCATTGGTAACGAAGCTAAATTTCCAGTAACTGCTCGTTTGGTCAAAGTGGCAGATTTATTAGCGGATAGATTGGGGCGAGATATCCATATGATCTCCGTAACGCGAGAGCCCTCTAGAGATACTCAAATTGATCTTCTAAACTTTGCGGAAAAATTTGCTATTCGGTTTGGTTGGACATTCGTTCGGGCCGATATTCCTGTATTAAAAGCACTTGAAAATCGTATTTATCATCATGGCGCTGTTGGTTCAAACGCAGAAATGCCACCAGATTCTACTAATCTCGTCCATTCAATCAGCCATACAGTCGATATCGTATTGTATGGAAATAGTCAAGCCGGTCTTTGGGGAACATTCCCGATTGAAATCAATGCTGAAGATGCTGCAAGAAGAGTTTCATGGGTTGTACCGAAATCAGCGACACAGACAAGTGAAACGCGTCGCGCTGGCCCTCGCGAGATAAGTGCAGCAGGTTTCTCATCTGATAATCGTCAGGTTTAATTAATAACCAATCAAATAGAGCCTAAATCATGAAATATAGAGAGGAACAAGCGATGCTAAGGAGAATTTCAATTTTAGCCGTGTTTGGGGCATTATTTTTTACAAGCACAACCAATGTCATGGCGGACTCGTGTGTGATGCCGAGAGCGCGCCCAGCACCGGGATCATGGTCAGTTACTTTATCTCCCGATGGAAAATCCACAAGTATCATTACAGCTGCCTCCCAGTTCCCAGAGGGAGATAGCTTTGGCCCTGAGCCAACTAATCTGTTGCCAACAGTATATGCAAATTTATGTGATGTAGGGGGAGTAGAAATCCCAAACACACTGCCTTCTTCGCCGGAGCAACCTTATAATCTGCATTCAGAGCCTGCTGTAACAACCATCGATAAAACATCACCGACCGATGATCTTGCAATAATCTTGAAAGAGCTGCGTAAAGCGGTTGGTGACCCAAGTAGTGACGATCCTCATGAACACTCCGGACGGAGCAGCGTTGATTTAAGTCGGGTGCGCTTTGCGATCGATATTCTTGAAGGTAATACAGTGCCACGAGTATATAGCGGTTTCCCAATTTTGCACTATATTGGACCTTTAAAAACAAAATCTGTAACACCAATTTATGATAATAACCGTAATGTAGTCGGCGGCACTTTGACAATTAATCAAATTTGGTACGACTCTCATATTGAATCGGATACTTCATATGTGGACTCATCTATCGTTGCGGATGTTCCATGGACTATTCATTATAGAGTTCATGTATTGAATCGAGGTGCAGATGACTTTGCACCGATGATGATGACATTCGATGACTCCAAGAAGAATGACGGCAAGCTGTTGTTTCACGCAAGTTTGGATCAAACATTTTTTCCGATGCTAGATGGACAGTTGGTCGAATTTGAAATGAAAATGCCTCCTAGCCGATTCTGGAACTTGACTTATCACTGGGGATGGCGCAAGCATCCTCCGCGCGTTCAAGTTGTTGAGAATATGAACGTAAAGCTTGGTGGTATGCCACGTAACTCTTTTGAAAGTGCTGTATTTGGTGAGAATCCACGAGCAAGTGAAGATGCAAAACTGGCGGCAATCAATATGATTGGTGATCTAGCTCCAGAAAAACGCATGTGGAATGCTTTTCGGAAAATTGCGGAGGGAGTAAGTGGTGAAACATTGCGTGCTCTAGTCACGGAGGCTGAAGAATCTTTCGATGATTGGCAAAATAGGAATCGCTTACCAAGAGGTGTTAAGGCTGATCCCAAAGCTGATATGACGCTTTTCTTTGCTAATAACACTATTTATGGGCATATCGATGGTTTTAATAGAGACATGCAAATGGAGATGTATAAGTGGAAAAAACGTGGCGATAAAGTCAAAGTAGAGTTATTAAATGCTGACTACTTTCCAAAAGGTTATGTATTGGTTGATTTTGGGGGACAGCGTGGCTGGGAAAATACTTTTCATAACACGCTTCCAATTGGTGGCGCAGGTCCGTGGTTTACCTTTGGTCGCAATCACTCTTGGATGAATACCGCATCAGGACCTGTGATGGTTCCGGTTGCCACTAGACTTTCAAAATCAACCGGAAAGAAATTTGATATGGATGATATGAAGTTTATCGAGCATGAACCTCATACGCCGGACTTCAGTCAAATTCGCAAACCATTTCCAGCAAAATTTAACACTACGGAGGGGTTAGGTAAGCATGATGTAGAAATAACATTTAATTATGACCCACCTCCACGGTTACGCATGTATCAATTTGATGCATTTCATCATGACACCGCTATCTGGTCACCTCATTAACCACTAAAACTTACTGGTCTAGAATCATCCAGCTTCTAGACCAGCAGTATAAGAATGAAGAAATGAATAATAATTCTATAGTCTTGCTAGAAGTAAGGTGTGCTCGATTAATTGTTATTGTTTTAGTTACTGCATTTTGTGTTTTCGTAATGAGCGCAGGCATTGCATCGGATTATAATGCCTCTCCCCAGAAAACTACATCAAGTACTGCTACAGCTAATCATTCTGAAAATATTAAATACTATAAAATCAGTGATCGATATTACTCTATTCCTTCGCTAAGTTTCATATCGAATACAGGAAAACAGGTTCAGATTGAGAGCTTATTAAGCTTGCCTCATCCTGTCATGCTCCAATTTATATACACTACCTGCACTACAATCTGTCCCGTTCTAAGTGCGACATTTTCACAAATACAAGATCAACTCAGCAAAATTGATGGAAATTCCCTATTAATATCGATTTCAATTGATCCTGAACACGATAATTCACAAAAAATATCGCAATATGCCAAACGGTATAATGCTAACCCGAATTGGGTTTTTCTAACCGGGAATAGCAATACCGTAAAGAGCTTATTAAAATCATTTGATGTTCTATATCCTGGTTCGAATAAAATGAATCACTTATCTACCATATTTTTTAGAGAACATCCAAACATGCCGTGGCGAAGAATAGATGGTTTTCTAAGCGCTGATGAATTGATGACAGAATATTTCGAATTTCATGCTTTATTTTGTGTTTCTCACTGAGGGAATTTTAGCTAAGGAAGCTCTACAAAAGGTAGCAAGTGACGACCAAACAAGGCGAAATCAGGTAAAAAAGCACAGCTTACAAGTTGTAATGAGCATTTTAAACGTAATTTCAACGCGGCGTAGCCGAGCACAGCTGCTCTCCAGATTTTCGTTTCTATAGCATAAGTTTGGAATCTGCTAATGAATACATATTCACGTTTTGCAGTTCTTTTACTACCATTAATCGTCTTGACGTGTAATATTTTATGTACAACTGCTTATGCAGAGAAAGATCCCCCAATAGGGAGCATAGAAGCAGGTAGATCCATTTACATGGAAGGAAAATCTATTGATCACCGTCTAATTGAAGCTATCACCAGTCGAGATGTCGCTATTTCGGGCTCAGGTGCAGCCTGTGTAAATTGCCACCGCCCCAGCGGTATGGGTTCCAGCGAAGGAGGTAAATATGCTCTTCCTATTACGAGTCAGATTCTTTTTACTCCACGTGAATTAAATCGAAACCGGATTTTTTCTAAACTGTTTCACGAAATCAGGCCTTCCGAGTTTTCTACACGAATGAGGCAAGCGCGTATGCGGCCAGCTTATAACGATGATACATTGGCTACAGCTATTCGAGATGGTATTGATCCGAGTGGGCATTCTTTTGATCCAATAATGCCTCGATATGCATTGTCTGATGACGATATGGCAAATCTTATTTCTTATCTAAAATCATTATCAGTAAAACATGATGCAGGTGTTGATTCAGAAACGGTGCATTTTGCCACAATTATCAATGACTCTGTTGATATGCCGACACGAGATGCCTTGCTGCGAACAATTCAAGGATACTTTGAAAGATTTAATTTATCTATCATTAATGACCGTAGTAGAGGTAATTTTTCACCTAACTATCATTCTGATTTTGTGGAAACTTATCGATATTGGAAGCTACATATATGGACATTACATGGTTCACCAGATACATGGCCTGAGCAGTTGAAAGAATTTTATAGTGAGCAGCCTGTATTTGCGGTAGCCGGTGGCTCCATTGACGGTCCCTGGACGCCGATAGCTCAATTTTGCGATAAAGAAAGAATTCCGTGCTTGTTTCCTAGCACTGAACTACCAAAAACATACAGTTCAGAGAATGCTTATTCATTTTATTTTACGCGAGGTCTAGAACAGGAAGCTGAGGTAATAGCGGCTTACTTAGAAAAAAATAACTTACCGCCACAAAAGATTGTACAAATCAGTTTTGCTGATCCTTTTGGAGAAGTTCCGGCAAATGCTTTTACTCAAGCGACTAATCGTTGGGTTTCAAATGGTCAACTAGAAAGTATCTTAGTATCAGACTCATCTGCATTCCGGAAACAAATTGCTGAAATTAATGCTCATGGCAGAAAAATCGACACATTAGTAATTTGGCCCGGTAGGCGTGCCTCAGATACCCTTACTGCTTTACTCAAAGATCTCCCCAGTAGTAGCACAATCATTCTGCCTTCTCGGGCATTGAACGAATGGCGAAAACTTAAGACTCAAGAGGATAGTGAAAGTAATCGCTTTGTTTTCTCATATCTTAATGAGTTACCTACGACTTATCACTCTCGTGCATTTGTAGTACATGCTTGGATGCGATCAAACCATATTGAAGTAACCCATCAGACTCTTCAATTTCAAACATATTATATGCTTACCTTGTTAGATTATGGTATGCGCAATCTGCGAGGTGATTTCTACCGAGACTATCTTATTGAAATCATTGAGAATGAAGCAGAGAGTAATCTAAATAATGGAACACACCCTGTTCTCGGGCTTGGACCAAGTCAGCGCTTTGCATCTAAAGGTGGATATATAGTTGTTCTAGATAATAAAACTGGGATACGTGCTGTGAGTGAATGGATCATACCTTAAGCATATAATCCATCTGGTTTATGCAAGTTAATAAAGCTATTTCAAAAAATTCACTGCTAAAGGCCAGTGAAGCAAATTTAATCAGATAATGAACTAATTTTTTCCTTGAGCGCATTGGCAATACGCTCCTTTGCTTCTTTAGTCAATTGAAAGCCATGCTTGGCTTTAAAATGACTTGATGCATTATGTAGAAAATGCAATTGCTGTGTAAAATTTGTGCAGCTACGACATAACAATAAATGTAACTTGAGCTTGGTATATTCCCAGAAAGGCAGTTTCTCATCCATTGCTCTTGATGCTAACTGACTGGCTTGTTTACAATTTAACATTCTATTCTTTAAAGATTAATGATCTATCCAGTGGATCTTGAGACACTTATGCAGGGATAGCCGAGCTCGATGCATTAATACCCAAACATTGGTAGGATTAAGTGAAAAATCCTTACAAATATCTTCATTGCTCATCCCATGAATTTCTTTGGCAATAAATATCTCAACTTGCTTTGGTTTCAGTCTGGATAAGCACTGCTGAAATACTTCCCAGAATTCTTTCTGCTGAAAAGCTGCTTCAGGGCTATTGAATACCTCTGGCTTGTTAATCCAACTTCCATCAGCCCCAAAAAATTGCTCAAGATCGTTAACTTCCGAATTATCACCCTCTTCCTGATTATCCAGGTCACTGATTACTACTTCATCACCTTCTCGGCGAAAGCGATCAATTAATTTATGTTTGAGTATGCCAATAAGCCAAGTCCTGACCGTCGAGTTATTTGAAAAAGTATCTTGTGCCGTAATTGCTGCAAGCAGTGTTTCTTGTACCATATCTTCGGCTAAATGCGTATCTCTTACTTTTAAAAATGCAAAACTGAATAGATAGTCACCATGCTCTTCCAATAATGTTTGGATGTTCAGGTCATCCTTTTTTTTATTCATAGCGTTTAGCCAAGATAAAGTAATTTTTGTTCCCAGCGAATCCACTTAATTTACAATTCACAAGATTAACCTCGTGCATCTAATAATAAAACTCGGAATAAACTTTGATTACTATCTTTCACTATCATGCTTACATTACATTTGCATGAATAATAAAGATACTTTCTATTTCTTGCAATCACCTATTTTATGACGTTTAGATTAATAAGTTTAGATATTCTGATTACAAATATTACAAATTTTTAAAAAAGCCTGAAATTTGATATTTCATACTCAAGTCTTCTCAAGCTCTTACCGTAACCACAAGATGGCATAAGAAATTTTTCTTATGCCAACTTCATAAAAGGAGCGAAGCAATGTCAATTGATGCAATTAATGGTGTTAGTAATTCGTATTCTGTGAGTCAGTCATACTCTAGTGGCAGCAGAAATAGCATAGGCTCGGATAGCGATGGAGATAGCGATGGTGACCGTGGAGGCAGAGCTGGCAGCGTTAGAGGTGGAGGTGGGTTTATGTCTGCAATCATGCAATCCCTATCGCAATTAGGCGCGTCGGATACCTCAGCCTCTAATGATGCGGCCAATTCAACCGCAAACGCATCAAACTCAAGTACTACGGACTCCAAGGCAGCTTTGAATACTTTTATGCACGACCTTTTCGCAGCTTTGCATGCTCAGGGAGGCAGCGGACAAAGCACGGCTTCATCAAGCACAAGTGATGGTACTACCTATGCGCCCGTACAAGGTCAAGGGCACCAGCATCATGGTAGTGGAGGTATCAATGCAATAGAAAGCAAGCTGCAGAATTTAATTCAACAGCTTTCTTCAACTGACCCTACTCAGGCTACTGCGAGTACTGATGCGTCCACTACTGCGGCATCCAGTGGAGCGAGTGCTGATTCCTCGCTTTCCACTTTGCAGAGTGATTTTAAAAACTTGCTCAGTTCAATGGGCGTATCGGGCAACAAAGAAACACTGGGTGATTTTCTGAAGTCAGTTTCACAAAATATTCAAGGCTCCAGTTCCGGACTCAATATCGACACACATGCTTGAGATTTATAAATGGTAATTGCGAACAGCTTAATGCGCAAAGCCTCGATGTGAATCGGGGCTTTTTTATTTTCAGTCGATTAAAAATAATGAATTACTACAGAGTTGAAGAACACGGGAACACCGCTCCAATGACAGTGTTCCCGTACGACAGGAGACTTACGACTTAGAACTCTTCCCAGTCACCGCCACCGGCGGCGGCAACTTTGCGCGGTTGAGCTTCTATCGCTGCTGAGGTTGTATTAACAGTGGTCGCTGTCTTTCTGGTGGCAGGCCCACGATTAGGCAGCTTAGCGATGGCGCGATTACTTCTTCTCACTGGGGTTGCTGCGACATGACTACTATCCGTTGATAACTTGAAGGTACTTACCGCTTGTGTCAGTGCTTGCGTCTGATCCTGCATCGATTCCGCCGCTGCCGCTGCTTCTTCCACCAGGGCCGCATTTTGCTGCGTCACCTCGTCCATCTGTGTTACCGCTTGATTGACCTGTTCAATTCCTGAGCTCTGTTCCTGCGATGCGGCTGAGATTTCGCTCATGATATCGGTCACACGTTTCACGGCATTGACGATCTCATCCATAGTTGCGCCTGCTTCGTCCACCAAGCGTGTGCCATCTTCCACTTTCACCACCGAGTCACTGATCAGTTCCTTGATCTCTTTTGCTGCCGCCGCCGAACGCTGCGCCAGCGTACGTACTTCCGTAGCCACAACAGCGAATCCACGGCCTTGCTCACCGGCGCGCGCCGCTTCCACCGCGGCGTTCAGTGCCAGAATATTCGTTTGAAAGGCGATGCCGTCAATGACGCTAATAATGTCGACAATTTTCTTCGAGCTTTCATTGATCGAACTCATGGTTTGCACCACCTGACCGACGACCGCTCCCCCCTTCACTGCCACTTCGGAAGCGCCTGCTGCCAGTTGATTTGCCTGACGAGCATTATCCGCATTTTGTCTTACAGTGGAGGTCAACTCTTCCATCGAAGACGCTGTTTCTTCTAGGCTGGATGCTTGTTCTTCGGTGCGTTGGCTCAAATCCGAGTTGCCGGAAGCAATTTCACCGGATGCCGTTGCGATTTGACCCGCCCCCATGCGAACCTTACCGACTAAATCCGCCAAATTTTCATTCATGATTTTCAGTGCATGCAGCAAACGGCCGGTTTCGTTGGTCGAATCGACCTCGATACGACTGGTCAGATCGCCTGAAGCGACTGCATTGGCAACAGCGACGGCTTTATTCAGCGGATCCACAATGGCACGAATCAGCAGGAAACCAATGACCACCGCCAGCGCTATGCCTAATGCAATCACGGTAATGCTGGTGACGAAAATACTTTCGTAGTTCGCTTGCGATGCGGTGAATTCCTTTGCACTCTCATCGCGCTGCAGTTCGATCAATTTGAACATGGTCGCATGCGCCGCATCGAATCTTGGCGTTGCCTCGAGCGCATTTTTAACGGCCGCATCGTAATCACCGGCCGCCGCCAGAGCCATGGTGCGGTTGCGCGCCTCCGTGTAGGCTTTCCACTCGTGATTAAAGTTTTCTATCAATGTTTTTTCCGCGGGTATCAAATTGGTAGCCAAGTATTTCTGCCAAGCAGTGGCAATCTCAGCATCCCGTTGATCGGTCATTGCTTGCCGCTCTTTCACGATTTCCGGTTTACGCGCATAAGAAGCGATAATCGCATTAAGGCGTGTTCGTTGCATGCGATCTATAACCAAACCCAATTCACCCAAAGGAACGGTGCGGTCTTCATATACCCCCTTGAAAGCATCATTTGTTTGATTTAATCCATAAATACCCAAATAACCGATACCAACCAGCAATACCGACAACAAGCTTATAACCAATACTAATCGCGATTTAATCGTCATATTGTTAAACACTAGAATCTCCTTAAAGTATTTCCAATAAAAATTACTACTTATCAATCCACGCTTCACTCAAGCAAATTCATATCGCTGCTACTCATCGATGACGAAGACAAATTCAGAGGCAGACCGGATCCGATCTGCCTCAATATTGGTCACATCCGATACGCTATCGGTCACGATTTCCATGGCGCATCCTGCTACATTTAAAATAATCAAAGTGACTTAAGGAAGTTCCGAAAAAACGACCGCGCTCGCCGCCTTTTTCAGAGCTTCCTTAATTTCCACCTTACATGAACCATTCAGAATTGAATAATTCAATAACTATTGAATTTTTATATGTTCTTTATGAAGATTTCTTCATAAACCTATTAATTCTCAGATTTCTTTACTTTTCCGAGAACAGCTTGCAACTACGGATTTTGGATAACTTATTTTATAGCGGACAATTCTCTTTATCGAACTAGAAATTGTGATGTTAATTTGTAGGAATTTTCCTTATTCACATTTATTAATTCTCAGCAATTAAATTTTCATATAAATAATTATCTAAAAATTAAGGGATTACTTAATTTCTTATACTTATCCTATTTCGCAAAAAGAGATGCCACCCGGATTACTCGGATGGCATTTTCTTGAGGAAACACCCCGCTGCGAGCGGCGAGGAATTAAATCCGCGGAGATTAAAACTCTTCCCAATCTTCTCCGCCACCGACGGCAACTTTGCGCCGCTGCTCAGGTAAGGTTTTCGAAGCCGTTTTTTCTTCTGATTTCATTGCAACCTTTTTTGTCGCAGGAGCTTGATTCGGCAGCTTGGCAATCGTGGCTGAACGATCGCTTCTTTTAGTCATTGCCGTCATCGCATGACTTCCCGACAGTTTGAAGATACTCACTGCTTGCGTTAATACTTGCGCTTGTTCCTGCATAGATTCCGCTGCTGCCGCCGCTTCTTCCACCAAAGCGGCATTTTGTTGCGTGGCTTCATCCATCTGCGTGACCGCCTGATTGACCTGTTCAATTCCCGAGCTTTGTTCTTGCGATGCGGCTGAAATCTCGCTCATGATATCGGTCACGCGTTTTACCGCAGTCACAATCTCTTCCATCGTGGAACCTGCTTCATCAACCAAACGCGTGCCGTCTTCCACTTTTACTACCGAGTCGTTGATCAACTCGTTGATTTCTTTCGCCGCTGCCGCCGAGCGTTGCGCCAACGTCCGCACCTCTGTCGCCACCACCGCAAATCCACGGCCTTGCTCTCCGGCTCGGGCTGCTTCAACAGCAGCATTTAATGCCAGAATGTTGGTTTGGAAGGCAATACCGTCGATGACGCTGATGATGTCGACAATCTTATTTGAACTCTCATTAATCGATTTCATGGTATCAACCACTTGTCCAACTACGACACCGCCTTTTTTTGCAACTTCCGAAGCACCAATGGCCAACTGATTGGCTTGGCGTGCATTATCGGCATTCTGTTTTACCGTCGATGTCAACTCCTCCATTGATGAGGCGGTTTCTTCCAAGCTGGATGCCTGCTCTTCCGTCCGTTGACTCAAATCCGAGTTGCCCGATGCGATCTCGCCTGATGCCATTGAAATAGAATCGGTGCTATTGCGTACTTTACCCACTAAATCCAGCAAATTATCATTCATCGTTTTTAAGGCTTGCAGTAACCGCCCCATTTCATTGGTTGAATTCACTTCAATCCGGCTCGTTAAATCGCCGGATGCAACTGCGTTGGCTATCGTAACCGCCTCATTCAAGGGGCGAGTAATTGCACGCACCAGTAGGAATCCGGCAATAATACCCAGGATCACGCCTATCGCTGTTACTGCATGACTGATTGTCAAAAGGTTCTGATAAGCCTCGTGCGCTGTTTTATATTCGACTGCGCTTGATGTGCGCTGAGTATCGAGTATTTTGAATAAGGTAGCGTGCGCAGCATCGAATTTGGCGTACATATCTTCAACCACATTCTTCTGCGCCGCCTTAAACTCTTTAGCCAGCGCAAAATTCATCGAACGATCAATAGATTCCGACACGATCTTCCATTGCCGGGAGAAATCTTTAGCCAGCGCCGCCTCTTCCGTACTTAAATTTGCTGCCATATATTTTGGCAGCAGCGTATTTATCTCAGCGAAACGTTGATCGCTAAGATTTTTACGTTCCGCAACAATAACCGGATTCTCAGAATAACTAGATACCGCGGTATTAAACCGTATGCGCTGCACCCGATCCAAAATTACCCCCAGATCCCCGAGCGGCACAACACGGCCATCATAAACATTCTTGAATACCCCGTTCATCTGGCTCATACCGTAGCTACCAAGGCCGCCGATACCGATCAATAATGCCGAAAATAGTCCGATCACCATGACAAGCCGCGATCTAATCGTCACATTTTTAAACATAATAATTTTCCTCCGGAAATATTTATCAATAAAAATTTTCTATCAGTTCATATTTTGCTCGATTAACCCAATATCGCTGCCGCTCATCATCTTCTCGATGTCAACCAATATCAGCATACGCTCATCCACTGCGCCCAGTCCTATGATGTATTCGGTATTAATTACAGCCCCCGATTCAGGGACCGAACGCGTTTGTTCTTCTCCCAAAGCAACGACATCGGAAACCCTATCAACCACGATTCCCATGGCGCATCCGGCTACATTCAGAATAATGACAGCGGTAAATTGGTTATATGCCACTTCACTAAGCTGAAATTTAACCCGCATATCGATAACAGGCACTACAATGCCGCGCAAGTTAATCGCACCTTTGATAGGTCCGGGTGAATTGGCCATTTGTGCGATAGCATCGCAACCTCGAATCTCTTGCACCTTGAAAATCTCGATTCCATATTCTTCATTTCCAAGCCAGAAAGTCAGAAATTCATTCGCTACCCAATCTGTTGCCGGAATTGGCGACTCCGCTGTCACTGCGGTATTTGCTGCTTGCGTATGTGGCATCACCGATATCCTCCTGTCGCTATAAAACAATTAATCGCAAATAAAACTGAGGCTCATAGAGAGAGTTATTAAAAGAAGTCACTCCGAGCTTCTGTCATCAGTTGATCATCGATTCCAGTTAAAAAAATGTGCAACTGCGATGAATCGAACTATATTCTTGGAAGGAAGATAGATTGTTAAGGGAATGTAAAATTTTTGTGAACAATAAAACACAATGTGTTGCACACTCGAAGAAACTAGCAATTATTACAATTAATCATAGCCTTACATATCAATCACAATTTCAATAAATTCCATAGGAATCATGATATAAATCTCTTTTTACCCGGAAGCACGACAAAATGACAATTGAAGGAATGAATCATTTCACTGTCTTGAGCAAGGACCTGGAAAGAAGCAAAAATTTTTATATTGAGGTATTAGGACTGACAGAAGGCTACCGCCCGCCGTTTGCATTTCCGGGTGCGTGGCTGTATGCCGGAAATCGCGCCATTCTGCATATCATGGCGGGCAAGCCAGCACCCACCAATGCAGCCGGCGTAATCGATCACATGGCTTTCACGGCAACTGACCTGCAAGCCACGGTTGATACCTTAAATCGGTATGGCATTCCGTATGATTTGCACCGCCTGAAAGGATTGGAAATCTGGCAGTTGTTTTGCCACGACCCGGACGGTGCGAAAGTAGAACTGGATTTTCCGGCCAGTGAGCCGGAACCCAAGGGCTAGAATTTTATTTCACACATTTCGGCTGCTTACCCGCAGCACGCGCTTGCTGCATCAGCGTATTGGCTTTAGGTAAATGCGCGCGCAAATCATCGATTCGCGTTTCATGGGACGGATGGGTCGATAGGAATTCGACCGGTTGCGCTCCCTGACTGGCTCGCGCCATTTTCTGCCATAGCGTGATGCTTTCAGCCGGATTGAATCCGGCCTTCGCCATCAACTCGATACCCATCATATCCGCCTCGCTCTCATGCAAGCGGCTGAACGGCATGATGATACCGTACTGCGCACCGACACCCAGCAAACTGACCGCTGTCTGTCCCATTGGTGTAGTTGGCGCAGCAGCCGCCGCAATCAGCGCGATTCCCATCTGCGTCCCCATCTTTTGCGACATCCGTTCATTGCTGTGCCGCGCCAGCACATGACCGATTTCATGGCCGATCACAGTCGCCAATTGATCCTGGTTATCCACCAGCTCAACCAAGCCGGTATGCACACCGATTTTCTGACCCGGCAACGCGAAGGCATTCAAAGTGCTATCTTCAAATACGACCACTTCCCAATTACCGCCAACTTCACGGGTAATCGCATTAGCCACGCAAGTAACAAACTGATTTTCCTTCGGATCCTTATTGATCTGCTTTTCATTTTTCAGATTTGAAAAAGCTTGCAATCCCATTGCATCGACTTCACTGTCAGGCATAAAAATCAGCTGATTTCTACCCATCGGTGAAGTTGCACAAGCCGTTAGGGTCAATATCATCCACACAGCACCTACTAATCTTAATTTCATATCAAACTTTCTCCTTCATTCGGGTACAGGGATTTTGCTCATCTATTATATTGAAATTCTCACCTGGCTCACCGGGCAAAATATGCTATAACGCAGTTTTGGCAAACAAAAGGGAGCTATAAAATGAGCGATCATGTTTACAAAATTATCGAAATTGTCGGCTCATCGGCAAAAAGCAGTGACGATGCTATTCAGCAAGCCATCGCCAAAGCCGGTACAAGTTTGCATAACCTGGATTGGTTTGAAGTGGTGGAAATGCGCGGACATATCGTCGATGCCAAGGTTGCGCATTATCAGGTTAAGTTAAAAATCGGTTTCCGTTTGGATTGATGATTTAATCCGTATTAAAGCCTCAAAATTTGAAGCTTTAAAATCGTGGGAGTACATAAGCTTCCGCCAATCGTCGTACATTTTTTCTATTGCACCGCGTAGTTGCGATTGCCGTTCAGCGCCACCACCATCTTCACACTTCTTCCTGGATCGCCCCACGGCGTAGCATTCCATTCATCCAGATGCAGCATCAAGCCAACCGGTTCACGGTATAATCAAACAATTTACCGAATAAAAACATCATTCCCATGCAAGAAAAATACCACCCTCAGGAAATCGAGAAAAATGCCCAGCACCACTGGGAACAAACCGCCGCATTCAAAGCCATTGAAACCCCCGGTAAACCGAAATATTACTGTTTGTCGATGTTTCCCTATCCTTCCGGCAAGCTGCACATGGGACATGTGCGCAATTACACCATCGGCGACGTGCTGTCGCGTTACCGCCGCATGCAGGGCTACAACGTACTGCAACCGATGGGCTGGGATGCATTCGGGCTACCTGCGGAAAATGCAGCGATGCAAAACAATGTATCGCCGGCCAAATGGACTTACGACAATATCGCGTACATGCGCAAGCAACTGAAAAGTCTGGGATTGAGCATCGACTGGACACGTGAAATCGCCACCTGCGACCCGAGTTACTATCACTGGAACCAATGGCTGTTTCTGCGCATGCTGGAAAAAGGACTGGCGTATCAAACCACCGGCGTGGTCAATTGGGATCCGATCGATCAGACCGTGCTGGCCAACGAACAAGTCATCGACGGTTGCGGCTGGCGCACCGGCGCACCGGTGGAAAAACGCGAAATTCCGATGTATTACTTGAAAATCACGCAGTATGCCGATGAACTGCTGGCGGCACTGGATACGCTGGAAGGCTGGCCGGAACGCGTCAGAACGATGCAAGCCAACTGGATCGGCAAAAGCTATGGCGTCGATATCACTTTTCCTGCTGACCGCGAATCCGGTACGCCGCAAGACTTGAAAGTATTCACCACGCGCGCGGATACATTGATGGGTGCGACCTATGTGGCCGTCGCCGCGGAGCACCCGATCGCTCTGCACGCCGCGCAAAACAATCCTGCGCTGCAAGCTTTCATCCAGGAATGCAAATTCGGCTCCGCCAAGGAAGCCGATCTCGCCATGCAAGAGAAAAAAGGCATGGATACCGGCTTGTTTGTCATCCACCCGCTGAATGGTGAAAAGTTACCGGTCTGGGTCGCCAATTACGTGCTGATGGGTTATGGCGAAGGCGCCGTGATGGCAGTTCCAGCACACGACGAACGCGATTTTGCCTTTGCCACACAGTATCGATTGCCAATCAAAGCTGTTATTCAACCGGAAGAAAGCAGTCTGACGTTACCGCTGACGGAAGCCTATGTGGAACACGGCGTGACCTTTGATTCCGGTGCATTCTCCGGACTGAACTTTCAACAGGCCGTTGATGCCGTTGCCGCAGCATTGCAACAAAAAGGATTGGGCAACAAGCGCGTGCAGTTCCGTCTGCGCGACTGGGGCATATCCCGTCAGCGCTACTGGGGCTGTCCGATTCCGTTGATCCATTGCAACAATTGCGGCGTGGTGCCGGTGCCGGACGACCAATTGCCGGTGGCGCTGCCGCAGGATCTGGTGCCGGACGGCTCCGGCAATCCGCTGGCCAAAACTCCGTCGTTCTACGAATGCAGTTGTCCGAAATGCGGCAAAGCAGCGCGCCGCGAAACCGATACCATGGATACCTTCGTCGATTCGTCGTGGTATTACGCGCGTTATGCCTGTCCAGATCAGCATCGAGCCATGACCGACGAGCGCGCCAATTACTGGCTGCCTGCCGATCAGTACATCGGTGGCATCGAGCACGCCATTCTGCATCTGCTGTATTCGCGCTTCTGGAGCAAAATCATGCGCGATCTGGGCTTGCTGAAACTGGACGAACCGTTTACCAACCTGCTGACGCAAGGTATGGTACTGAACGAGATTTTTTACCGCAAATCCGGTAGTGGACGCATCACGTATTACAATCCAACCGAAGTCACTTTACAGTTCGACGATCAGGGCAAACGCTGCGGTGCGATCCTGCAATCCGATAACCAGCCGGTGGAATCCGGCGGCATCGGCACGATGTCGAAATCCAAAAACAACGGAGTCGATCCGCAGAAATTGGTGGAAGAGTACGGCGCTGATACCGCGCGCTTGTTCATGATGTTCGCCAGCCCGCCGACGCAGACGCTGGAATGGGCCGACGCCGGTGTCGACGGCGCGTACCGCTTTCTCAAACGCTTGTGGCGGCAAGCCTACGTTCACCTGCAATCCGGCGCGGTCAAGATTGATCCCGCTTTGCATGCCGCACTGCCAGCGGAACTCAAGGTCTTGCGCTGCCAGTTGCACCAAACCATCGCCAAGGTGACGGATGACCTGGAGCGCCGCCATACCTTCAATACCGCGATTGCCGCCGTGATGGAACTGATGAACGGTCTGGCGAAGTGCCAGGATACCGATCCCGCCAGCCGCAACCTGATGCAGGAAGCGCTGGAAAACATTGTGCTGCTGCTGTCGCCGATCGTGCCGCATATTTGCCACGAACTGTGGCGCGAACTCCGGCCCGGCACCGAGCTTGCCGATCAACCCTGGCCGCAGGCCGACAGCGCTGCAATGGCGCAGGACGAAATCAAGCTGATCGTGCAGGTCAATGGCAAATTACGCGGACAAATCAACGTCGCCAAGGATGCCGGCAAGGAAGCCATCGAGAGCGCCGCGCTGACCAACGAGCATGTGCAGAAATTTATTGAAGGCCAGGCGATCAAAAAGATCATCGTCGTACCTGGCCGGCTAGTCAACATCGTAATTTAAAATCCGCTTACCCTACTCACTATGAAACTGAGCAAACATACAATTTTCCTGCTGCTGACCCTGTTCCTGCTGACGGCCTGCGGCTTCAAACTGCGCGGACAAATTTCCTCGCTGCCGTTCAAGTCGCTGCACATTTCCGCCCCCGAAAGCAGCACCATCGGCATGAATCTGGAGCGTGCCATCGGCACGTCATCGACCACCAAAGTGGTCGCCACTGCGGAAGAAGCGGAAGCTACTTTGGAAGTCATCAGCGCAAACAGTGAAAGGATCATTCTATCGCTGTCCGGAGGCGGCCGGGTGCGTGACTTCAATCTGGTGTACCGCGTCAAGTACCGGCTGTACGATAAACAAGGTGTGGAAATCGTACCGTACACCGAAATCACGCAAACACGCATTCTGCCTTACTTGGATGCGCAAATTCTCGCCAAGGAAGCGGAAGAAAAGCTGCTGCAGAAAGATATGCAGTCCGATGCGATCCAGCAAATGCTGTGGCGCTTATCGACCATCAAGATATAAACCGGAATGTGTAGCGGAAATTTCTCCGCACCTGATCGGCCATCTACCTCGTCATGCGGATAAAACTGGAACAGCTGACGCAGCAGCTGCAAAAACAAATCGCTGCGCTGTACACGCTGTCCGGCAACGAACCGTTGCTAATCCTGGAAGCCGCCCATTCGATTCGCGCGCATGCACGCCAGCAAGGATACAACGAACGCGAATTGTTCACGGTGGATCAACATTTCGATTGGGCGGAACTGCTCAACACCGGCAATAATCTGTCGCTGTTCGGCGAACGCAAAATCATGGATATCCGCATTCCTTCCGGCAAACCCGGACGGGAAGGCGGCAAGGCACTCGAGGCGTATTGCGCCGCACTGCCGCCCGACACCATGACACTGATCACATTGCCGCGTATCGATAAACAAGGGCAAGCGAGCAAATGGTTCAAAGCACTCGAAACCACCGGCACACTGATTCCGGTGTATCCGGTCGAACGCGATCAACTCCCCGGCTGGATCGGGCAACGTCTCGCCAAGCAGCAGCAAAAAGTCGATGCCGCCACCCTGCAGTTTCTCGCCGATCAGGTGGAAGGTAATCTGCTCGCCGCCCATCAGGAAATCCAGAAACTCGCGCTGCTCTACCCCGCCGGTAATTTGACCTTCGATCAAGTGAAAGATGTCGTGTTGAACGTCGCACGCTACGATGTCTACCAATTATCCGATGCCATGATCACGGGCAACACTGCCCGCTTCCAGCGCATCCTGACCGGTTTGCAAGGCGAAGGCACCGCACCGCTGCTGATTCTCGCCACACTGAGCGAACAAATCCGCCAATTGATCACCATCCGCAAAGGCCTGGACAGCGGCCAGCCGCCAGCACAACTACTACAAACCGCAAGAATCTGGGGTGAACGGCAAAAATCCGTGATCACCGCTGCCAGACGCATCAGTCTGCAAGCTCTGATACAAGGATTGACCGATGCCGCGGAAATCGATCGCATGATTAAGGGCGTTGCGCCGGGCGATATCTGGGAAGCATTGCTGCAGCTAGGATTACGCTTTACCTTTTGCGATCATCGATAAGTAACCTGGTAAGCTTAAGGAAACGCGCCGGAAATCCTATAAAAGCAACGCAATGATGATCACGCACTCACTTCAGTCTACTTTTTCTGATCAGTAGTCTTATTTTCCTTTTTTTCTTCTTTTGTAATAGGATTCTGAAGCCCATAGCCCTCTTCTTTGGCTTTATAACCGCCATATGCCCCTGCGCCCCCTACGGCAAGCACCCAGCATCCCGACAGCACCGGCACTACAAGTAAAGCCACCACATAGCGCAATATTTTTGCTTTCATCACGATCTCCCATCAAATTAACCAAAAATTTTGCTTCTTGCTGATTATTCTAATACATACTGGCAATTGTAATAAATGAATAAGTATTATGCTTATTTAAGGAGACGCTGAAAAACAATTGCACTCACTGCATTGAAACCAGACTCAAAATACGCACTCACACTTTATAAACCGCGCTTTTTCGCCTGATTCCGCCTTTGCCTGACCTGCACTCTTTCTACCGCTCATACGCCAGCACCGGCGCCAGCCAGCGTTCGGCTTCTTCCAGGGTCCAGCCTTTGCGTTTGGCGTAATCCTCCACCTGATCCTTGCCAATTTTCCCCACCGCGAAGAAAGACGAATCCGGATGCGAGAAATAAAACCCTGACACCGCGGCCGTCGGCACCATGGCGAACGATTCGGTAATGACGATGCCGGCATTCTCGGTGGCGTTCAGCGTCGCAAACAACGGCCCTTTCTCGGTATGATCCGGGCAAGCGGGATAACCCGGCGCAGGACGGATGCCGCGGTATTCCTCGTTGATCAATTGCTCGTTGGTCAATGTCTCATCCTTGGCATAACCCCAGAATTCACGGCGCACGCGCATGTGCATGTGTTCGGCGAAAGCTTCCGCCAGACGATCGGCCAATGCTTTCAGCACGATCGCGCTGTAATCGTCGTTAACTGCCTCGAATGCCTTGATGCGTTCGTCGATGCCGAAACCGGCGCCGACCGCAAACAGACCGATGGTATCGGCAATGCCGGTGGCCTTCGGCGCGATGTAATCCGCCAGGCAGCGATTCGGTTTGCCGCCCGGTTTTTGATCCTGCTGGCGCAAGCAGTGGTAAACCATGGCGATCTTGCTGCGCGAGGCATCGGTATAGATTTCGATGTCGTCGCCGACCGCATTTGCCGGGAAAAGACCAATTACGGCATTGGCACTGAGCCATTTCTGTTCGACGATTTTCTTCAGCATGGTTTGCGCATCGCGAAACAGATGACTCGCGGTTTCTCCGACCACTTCATCGGTCAGAATGTCGGGATAACGCCCCGCCAGCTCCCACGCCTGGAAGAACGGCGTCCAATCGATGAACGGCACAATCTTGTCGAGCGGATAATTGTTCAACGTGCGCACACCGATCAATTGCGGCTGATGCGGTTGGTAATTAGCCCAATCGGTCTTGAACGCATTGGCGCGCGCTTCATCCAGCGTCAACAGCTTGGCTGGTCCTTTCTTGTTTTTGTGCTGCGCGCGCACTTTCTCGTACTCGTTCTTGATTTCCCGGATATACCCCGCTTGCAAATCTTGCGACAGCAGATTACTGCACACGCCCACCGCACGGCTGGCATCAGGCACCCACACCACCGGGCCGTCGTAATGCGGCGCGATTTTGACGGCGGTGTGTACCCGTGAGGTAGTTGCGCCGCCGATCAGCAACGGAATGGTGAATCCCTCGCGCTGCATTTCCTTGGCGACATGCGCCATTTCTTCCAGCGAAGGCGTAATCAATCCGGATAAACCAATGATGTCGGCTTTTTCGCGCCTTGCCATATCGAGAATTTGCGCACTCGGCACCATCACACCCATGTTGATCACTTCGTAGTTATTACATTGCAGCACCACGGTGACGATGTTCTTTCCGATATCGTGCACGTCACCCTTGACGGTCGCGATGACGATCTTGCCTTTCGGCTTGCTGTCGCCCAGCAGTTTCTTTTCCGCTTCGATAAACGGCAACAAGTGCGCCACAGCCTGTTTCATCACGCGCGCCGACTTCACCACTTGCGGCAAAAACATCTTGCCGGCGCCGAACAAATCGCCGACGACGCTCATGCCTTCCATCAGCGGCCCCTCGATTACTTGAATCGGGCGCCCGCCTTGCTTGTCGATTTCCACACGTGCGGCTTCGGTATCTTCGACGATATAGGTGGAAATACCCCTGACCAGCGCATGTGTCAGCCTTTGCTGCAGCGGCTCATCGCGCCAAGCCAGATCTTCAATTTGCTCTTTTTTCTGACCCTTGAAGTTTTCCGCAAATTCAACTAGATGCTCTGTTGCATCGGATCGTCGGTTAAGCAGCACGTCCTCGACTTTTTCCAGCAACTCCGCGGGAATATCCGAGTAAACCCCCAGTTGCCCGGCGTTGACGATCCCCATCGTCATCCCGGCTCTGATCGCATGATACAAAAAAGCGGTGTGAATCGCTTCGCGAATCGGCTCGTTGCCGCGGAACGAGAATGAGATATTTGATACCCCGCCGCTGATCTTGGCGTACGGCAAGGTTTTCTTGATGGCGCGAGTTGCTTCGATGAAATCAACGCCATAGTTGTTATGTTCTTCGATCCCCGTCGCAATGGCGAAGATATTCGGGTCGAAAATGATATCCTCGGGCGGAAAGCCGACTTTATCGACCAGAATACGATAGCTGCGGGTGCAAATCTCGATCTTACGTTGCAGCGTATCGGCTTGCCCTTGTTCATCGAATGCCATGACGATCACCGCCGCACCGTAACGGCGCGCCAGTTTGGCGTGCTTGATGAATTCCTCCTCGCCTTCTTTCATACTGATCGAATTGATGACCGATTTGCCCTGCACGCATTTAAGACCGGCTTCGATCACTGTCCATTTACTCGAATCCAGCATGATCGGCACCTTGCAGATATCCGGTTCGGCCGCGATTAAATTGAGGAAAGTCACCATGGCTTTTTGCGAGTCCAGCATCGCTTCGTCCATGTTGATATCGATAATCTGCGCACCGTTTTCCACCTGGCTACGCGCCACATTCAGCGCTTCCGCATAATCGTCGCTGAGAATCAGCCGGGCAAATGCACGCGAACCAGTCACGTTGGTACGCTCACCGACATTGACGAACAGCGAATCGTCGCCGATATTCAAAGGCTCCAATCCGGACAGGCGTAGCTTTTTAGGAATTTCGGGAATCTTGCGGGGTGCGATACTTGCTACCGCTTGCGCAATCGCCTTGATATGCGCCGGCGTAGTGCCGCAGCAGCCGCCGACGATGTTGACGAAACCATCTTGCGCAAATCCCTTGATCTGATTGGCGGTATATTCCGGTGACTCATCATAGCCGGTTTCGGATAACGGATTCGGCAATCCGGCGTTGGGATGAACGCTGGTGTACACATTCGCCACGCCCGCCAGTTCCTCGATATACGGGCGCATCAATTCAGCACCCAACGCACAATTGATCCCCACCGATAACGGCCGAGTGTGGCTGATCGAATTCCAGAATGCTTCCGGCGTTTGCCCCGATAGCGTGCGGCCGGATGCATCGGTGATGGTCACCGAAATCATGATCGGCAGCCGGATATTATGATCTTCAAAGAATTGATCGATGGCAAACAATGCCGCCTTGGCATTGAGCGAATCGAAAATGGTCTCGACCAGCAAAATATCCACGCCACCGTCAACCAGACCGCGAATCGACTCGGTATAGTCGGCGACCAATTGATCATAGGTAATGCCGCGAAAACCCGGATCGTTGACATCCGGCGAAATCGACGCGGTTTTGGT
>JBDHRU010000106.1:0-8751 GCA_039807765.1 Nitrosomonas sp.
TGCAGCTTTTTCTTTTCCAGTTCGAGCTGGCTTTGCCGCAGGCGGTACTCGTCGAGAACGTATTTGTCCGGATTGACAATGATAATGCCATGCGTGCCGTCAACGATCAGAAAATCATTTTCCAGAATCAACTGATGCGCGTGGTGCAGCGCTACGATCGAAGGAATGTTGAGGCTGCGCGCCACGATCGCGGTATGCGACGTCTGGCTGCCCAAGTCGGTCAGAAAAGCGGTGAACTGGTGTTGCTTGTACTGCATCACATCGGCGGGACTCAAGTCATGCGCCACCAGAATACTGTCGCCGGTCAGCCGCGACGCCACCGGCAAATAGCCGGGATGCCCCAGCATCGCCTTGAGCACGCGCTCAACCACTTGAGCGACATCGGCCTTGCGTTCACGCAAATACGCATCCTCGATCTCCTCGAACTGCACCAGCAGCACCTGCATCTGCTGCGTCAGCGCCCATTCGGCGTTGCAGAATGTCTGCGCAATCATGCTGTGCGTCGCTTCCGACAACGTCGGATCGTCCAGGATCATCAAATGCAAATCCAGAAATGCACTGAATTCCGCGCGTGCATGCCCGTCGGCAACCGATTTTTGCAGCATTTCAAACTCTTTCCGTACGACGTTAAAAGCGCTATCGAGCCGGGCAATTTCCTTTTCCACCTGATGCTTCGGGATCAGGTAGTGCATTACCTCCAATGCGGCCGGAGCAGCCAGATGAGCATGCCCGATGGCGATGCCTTCCGATACACCGATGCCTTGCAGAATAAAGCTCATTCGCCCTCGCCAAAATAATCTTCGACTAACGCCACCAGCGCCGCCATCGCTTCAATCTCGTCGTCGCCGCTGGTTTCGAGCTGAATGTGCGAACCCTTGTTGGCCGCCAGCATCATCACCCCCATAATGCTTTTCGCATTGACACGACGGTTATTGCGCGTCGCCCAGACTTCGCATTTGAATTGACTGGCCAGCTTGGTCAGCTTGGCCGATGCGCGCGCATGCAGCCCCAGTTTGTTGATAATTTCGACTTCTTTAGTTTGCATGGGAAGATTCCGCGTTGATTTGCACCACCCCGCGCTGACCGCCGCTCAATCCTTTTTCGATCACGGCCGCAAGCGGTTCGTTGCGATAGGTCAACACCCGCACCAGCATGGGCAAGTTGGCACCCGCCAGACACTCGACCTTGCCCGACTGCGCCAGACGGCAGGCGATATTGCACGGCGTCGCGCCGAACATATCGCTCAATACCAGCACGCCGTCGCCGCTGTCCAATTGTTGGATCATGTCACGCGCCTTGAGCAATACGGTATCGGGATCGTCCTGGATAAAAACACCCAACGCCATCAATTGCGGCGGCCTCATGCCAATCACATGACTGGCACAGCGGATCAGATGCTCGCCTAAGTCTTCATGCGTGAGAAGTAAAATTCCAATCATGCTGCGGTCACTTTGTAGTTTGATTTTAAAAATATTCACCGGGGATTTTAGCATTGACTATGCTTTCCATATCCCGTATTGCCAAGAATTACTGGAAAAATTTTCCCATGATGATATCCAACTATTCGATCGCCGAATACGTTATATTATTTCCCGAATAATACCCAGCGAATCACTCAAAGCCGGATGTAATGGGTAACGGAAACGAATATCCGGATAGAGTGACCTGAGATACGTCACGATTTTAGCGGGTTTGGAAAAATGAAAAAAAACGACCGGATCCTGGCTTTGCGTAAAGCAGCTGAAGCGATGGCGCGCGGTGATTTCACACCGGATATTCCGATCGGGGACGATGACATCGGTCATCTGGGCAAATCACTCAAAGCATTATCCTCATACCTGCAGAAACAAACGGAAAGAAACCAGTCTCTGTACCAGATCATGGTCGAATGCAATCTCAATCTGCAATTGATCGACGTACTGAATCACATTTATGAATCCTTTCAGGAGCATCTACCGTACGATCGGATCAGTCTGGCTTTACTCGAGAATGAGGGCAGCAAGCTCAAATTGCACTGGTCGCGCGCCAACTACGACCAGCTGGAATTAGTCACCGGCCTGTCGGTTCCGGTATCCGACCGCGGCTTACATGCACTCATCGACCTCAATCAAATGCAGATCATCGATGATTTAACCACTCATTTGCAAAAACATACCGAATCCAGGCTGGCGCAAGCAATTTTCCGGGAAGGTATCCGCTCCTGCCTGATTTGCCCTTTGATTGCCGCTGGCAAACCGATCGGTTTTATTTTCTTCTCTTGCCGCAAAAAAAACTCGTACAAAAACTTGCACAAGGATTTATCGCTGCAAATCGCCAGCCAATTGGCCGTCATCGTTGAAAAAACGCAACTCTACAAAGGCATCAAACTCAATAAGCAACTCATAGCGCAAAAAAAATCGCTGGAACAGCGCGTCACGCACGACGCACTGACCGGCTTACTCAATCGCCCCGCCATTTTCGATATCCTGCGTAAACAAATTCTGCGCGCAAAACGCGGCGGATTCGGCATTGCCGTGATTATGATCGATATCGATCGCTTCAAAACCATCAACGATACCTACGGGCACCTCATCGGCGACGCCGTGCTATGTGAAATCGCCTGCCGCCTGACGCAATCGGCTCGCTCGCATGAATACATCGGACGCTACGGCGGCGAAGAGTTTCTGGCGATTATCTCGCCGTATAACCAGGAGGGCGCATTCAAAGCTGCGGAAAGATTCCGTACTGCCATTGCCGATGAAGTAATCAACGCCGGACAGACATCGGTCCCGGTAACAATCAGTCTGGGTGTCGCCATTGCTGCAAACGAAGCCGGATTGGATGAAAATTTGTTGCTGCAGCGCGCCGACGAAGCGCTCTATCAAGCCAAGCATAAAGGCCGCAACCGGGTTGAAGTGAGTAACAACTAGAACACTCCCGCTGAAAAAAGAAAAACCGGTTTCCATCATTTACGATGAAAACCGATCAGATTTCAATTCCACTGCGGCACAGTGAGGCGACTATGAGTCCGCAACCACTCATGATCAGTCTGTGCACATTGGGAATTATGCTACTACGGCAAAATCACCTGCTACTAACATTGGATGGCTGGTTGTGCCGATAATCGCGATTTGCTGCGCATCGCCATGAGTGCCGCCGTTCGCATCGTAATACAGTGCCCCCAAGGAGCTTTCGTACACGATGTTACCGCCATTGCTTGCGAGACTGGTAGCAATTGCACCAACACCCCCTCCAGCGGTAAAAGCAGAAAAAATGCTTGCGGAAAGCTGGATTTTATCGGTACCGGAGGCAAAATCGGTAATGGTATCGATACCAGTCAAACGCAAATCGGTATTGAATACAAAAATATCGGCCTGACCTCCACCCGTCATCGTATCATTGCCAATTCCGCCGTTTAACGTGTCAGTTCCACCGCCACCATTCAGAGTATCGTTTCCGGAGCCACCATAGAGCAGGTCATTATCACCTCCTCCATTCAAAGTGTCATTACCGGAACCGCCATACAGTGTGTCATTGCCATTATTACCATTTAATGTATCAATACCTACACCACCGTAAAGTGTGTCGTTACTGCTACCAGAGCCACCTGTTAAAGTTTGCGATCCAGCAAGACCATTTGCATCAAAATCATTGGAATCAATATTATGCTGACCATTGATAGTAATATTGATGTTTTTACTGGCGGTTCCATCCAGGCTCTTGACGGTGAAGGTTTCCACCTTGCTTTCGCCTCCCTCCAGATACATTACCGCATCGTTCGCCACGCTGTAGCTCCAATTACCATTGGCGTCAATACTCAGACTGCCCAATGCACCCGGGCTAGCGGTAATTCCACCGGTCTGAAACTGCGATTCGCCCGCATCAGCGTCATTAATCGTCAATGTTCCGCTCGCTGTCAAAGATGAGCTCGGAGTAGGCGGCGTCGTAGTCAAACTGGCTATTTCAGCCACGCTGCCTGTGTCGGTGCCACCAACCACCGGTACGTCATTTTTGCCGGTGATCGTGATCGCCAGATTGGCTGCACTAGAGGTTGCTCCGTTCACATCCGTGGCCGTGAATGGAATTGTCAGTACCTGTGTTTCTCCAACTTTCAGCGCGTCGTAGCTCGATGCATCGAACGAGTAGCTGCCGTCCGCGTTGAATGTCAGTCCGGTTGGCGCTGCGTCGGTCAGTGCATAAGTCAATGTCGCCGTTTCGCCCGCATCGTCATCGGTTGCAGTCACGTTGCCGGTGATGGTTGCATCTTCGTCCACCGCATTCACTGCTGCGCTGGCGACTGGTATGTCGTTGGTGCCGTTCAACGTAATGGTAACAACCTGACTCGCCGAACCACCGCTATTGTCCGTGACATTGACGCTATAGGTCTGAGTAAGGGCTTGCCCTGCGGCAAGGAATTGCAGAGCTGAGTTGTCTACGGCAAAGCTCCAGCCTACAGTGCCGGCACCATCACCTGTTGCGGTATTTGTAATGGTGGGCGTGAAAGTTCCGAGGTAACCGCTACCTCCCGGCGTAGTCGACAGCGTATGCGTGTTGGTCAAATCAACATCGCTGAAATTAAATGAGCCGCTTGCAGATGTTGTACCATCTTCGGTAATCGAACCGGTGACATTTACTGCCGAAACAACCGGCGCATCATTACTACCTTGAATAGTAATTTTCAAATTATCCTGCAGGGAAGTATTATTATTTACTGTATATTGAATGGGATGTTCATTGATTGTTCCCCCTGCGGCAAGCGCTTGCACAGTTGAATTTGCATTATTCAGTGCATAGGAATAATTACCGTTAGCGCTGATCGTTAACGTACCGTACGCACCCGTTATGTTAACGCTACCAGTAGTAGGAACGGCTGTCGTTCCGTTGCCTATTTTCACGGAAGTAACTTTCGGATTTGTTATACCGGTGTCGTTTGTAAGAACATTTCCACTGACAATTGAACTGCCACCGATGTTATCTTCATACGCTGTATTAGAATCACTAAATGTTTTTGCTGTTGCCATAACCAAAATTACCTTTTCAATTTATTGTTAGAGTTAACAGAACTAATCTATTGATTTAAAATGATTTTCAACAAACATGAAAAACTTCACTCTCAATAACCGAATGGAATGTTAAATGAATTTATTTCCCATTAATAGATGTCATTTGTCTGTCAACTGCGATCATTTTTACCTACAAACATCCCGGAAAAATAGAATATTGCAAAGTCATTTCACCTGTGGCTTGACTTACAGAACCCGATCCGGCAGGGCGACTTACTGAACCGGAATCAAGACTGACAACATTCTGCGGCAATACCGACAGTAAGCAGGATTTAATCCTTCTCAACAATAAGCCACCCCCGGAAGTAAACACACGGCATCACGAAATTTTCACTTGCGGCGTATAATGAGCGCCCAAATACAAGTCAACCGATTAACTCAATCCCACACCTTCGTAAACAAGAACATGACCCAGGAAAATCAATCGACTGCTCCTCAGGATGAAAACCAAATTATTGCCGAACGCCGCGCCAAACTGACCGAACTGCGCCAAGCGGGCAATGCCTTTCCGAACACCTTCCGGCGCGAGCATTTGGCGGCGGATTTGCACCGGCAATACGATGATTTAACCAAGGAACAGCTGGAAGAAGCGCCGGTTGCAGTCAAAGTGGCGGGGCGGATGATGCTCAAACGCGTCATGGGCAAGGCCAGTTTCGCCACAGTCCAGGATATGAGCGGACGTATTCAGTTGTACATATCGGACGATCACACCGGCGCAGCCGTGCATGCGGCGTTCAAGCACCATGACCTGGGCGATATTTTCGGCGCACAGGGTACGTTATTCAAAACCAAAACCGGCGAGCTGTCGGTTCGTGTTACGGATTTACAGTTACTGACTAAATCGCTGCGTCCGCTGCCGGAAAAATTTCACGGTCTGGCCGATCAGGAGCAAAAATACCGCCAGCGTTATCTCGATTTGATCACCAATGAAGACGCGCGTAAGGTGTTCACGGCGCGCTCGAAAATTATTCAAGCCATGCGCAAATTTTTCGTAGCACGCGGCTACCTGGAAGTCGAAACCCCGATGATGCACCCGATTCCCGGCGGCGCCACGGCGCGGCCGTTCTCCACGCATCACAATGCGCTCGATATGGCGCTGTATTTGCGCATCGCGCCGGAGCTTTATCTGAAACGATTGGTGGTCGGCGGCATGGAAAAAGTATTTGAAATTAACCGCAACTTCCGCAATGAAGGCATTTCCACCCGGCACAATCCGGAATTTACCATGGTCGAGTTCTACGAGGCTTATCAGGATTTTACCTATCTGATGGACTTCACCGAGAAAATGCTGGCGGAAATCGCGCACAAAGTGCTGGGCACGACCGAAGTCACGTATCAGGGTAAAACCATGGATCTGGCAAAACCGTTTGCCCGGCTAACCATTACCGCAGCCATCCGGAAATTCCATCCGGAATACACCGATGCGCAATTAAACGATCGCAATTTCCTGATCAACAAGCTGCAAGCACTCAGCATTCATTACAACCCGAACGACGGCATCGGCGGCTTGCAGCTTTCATTGTTCGACGAAACCACGGAGCATTTACTGTTCGAACCCACGTTCATCGTCGATTATCCAGCGGAAGTTTCCCCTTTGGCGCGGCGCAACGACAACAACACCGAAATTACCGACCGCTTTGAACTGTACATCGCCGGACGCGAAATCGCCAATGGCTTCTCGGAATTAAACGACCCAGAAGATCAAGCAGCACGTTTTCTGGAACAAGCCAAAGCTAAGGATGCCGGGGATAATGAAGCCATGCACTACGATGCGGACTACATCCGCGCGCTAGAATATGGCCTGCCACCAACCGCCGGGGAAGGCATCGGCATCGACCGGCTGGTCATGCTGCTGACCGACAGCCCGAGCATTCGCGATGTGATTCTGTTCCCACAGTTACGGCGGGAAGATTAGGGGAACGCTGAATAATTCGCCGATGGCTAAGAAATGCAGCTTTTGTGGGTAAGTGGCGTCAAGATTTGCCCCTCCCTTGTGTTGTGAAGAAATTCTACTTTCTTAGTTATTTGGCATTTTAATTAGATCACCATGCAACCCGACATTGTCATTGGCAGGATTACATCCGATCCGGAAGTCACAAATGTATTCTGGATGCAGATTTGCGAGTTTAAAAATGCGCTGACGATCGACGATAAAAAGAAAGAAGAAGTGCTAGGTATTGTGCTCGAGGTCATGAAGAAGCTTGAGAGCGTCAACTACCATCGAGGCAATTTGGTAAGGATTGTCGAAGAGCAGTTATCAGATCGCGAATCCGTTCAACAACCAAGCTTCGACAGAACAACCGGCGCCGAGAAGGAATTTGAGGCATTCCTACTGCAAGGAAAAGCTACGCTAGATGTTTTGGTGAAGGTGTTGTCGCCTCTGTGCAGTATCAAGTTGCAGACGTATGGTAATAGTGGAAATCGTGTACTAAAGGCACTAAAGAATAATCTGCCAAAGAGCGAACTTGAGAGAGCAAATTGGCTGATGAATATGATTGAGGTCTCTGTATCTTGGTTGCAGCAATGGGTAGGGCCTTATAGAGATAGATACAATTGCTCATTACAAATCCATGGATTCCACAGGATTCCTATCAATCTCAGATGAACGCGGCAAGCTTATTCATCACCCCCCAAGAACTAAAGAGGGTATGCCTTTACACGACTTGGCAAATAGTCTGTTCGTCGATTTGGTCACGTTTTGTGAAGACTTTCTTGTGTTCGCGTATCGGATAAAAATTTTTAAAGGATTCGAAATTGGCTACACCGATGAACACAAGCGAACAGCCGAGAACCCCTGTAAATATGGCCTTTTTATGGTTAATTACACGGAAGATCAGTATAGCGATAGCACGCACGGCTAACTGGAATCTCAGAAGTAGCCTGGATAAGCTTGCGTCATCCGGGATAAATCTTTCAAACTTCAATACCGGCACCCAACTCATTATTCAATGATAAACTGCATATTAATGAGAGCTTCGGAGAGTTTATCATGTCCGATAGAATGAAATGGATTCTGGAAAATATCAAGACATTGTCGCCCCATGAAAAAGCGACGCTTGCGCATTGTCTGATTTCAAGTTTGGATGATGGCAGCGAGGAACATGTCGATGAAGCGTGGATTCAAATCGCAGAACACCGGTTTGCGCAACTTGAATCCGGTGCGGTGCAACCGGTTAGCTGGGAAGAAATAAAGCTGAAATTGAACCGTGAATTGTGACAAATGTTTACAGACTCAGAATGCTCATTTTGCGCATAAACTCCGCTTTTTCATCCGTCTTCTCCTTGTATTGGTTGCCTCCAAAACGTTTCTCAACGACCCGCCAAATCAGCATCGAATCTGCGTCCATCGAATCTATGCGTCTCCTTGCAGCTCGGTGAGCCGGCGAATCGTTAGCGCGGCTCGCTGCTCTATCAGCGCGACAATCTGTTCAACCAAGGGGTTTTCAGCGAATCCAAGCCCCTTTTGCAATTGAAGCTGGCGGGCGCTCTCCGGCAGGTTTTGCGCCAGTTCCAGAATGCGCCTGCGGGTTTGGGCCTGGTTCAAGCCGGCGCTCCCGGCGAACTGGTCCCAGTGACGAGTCCGTATCTCGCTAAACTTGTATTTGCTGCCGATCTTCATCGCCATCTTGGACGTGAGGGTCTGATATACCGCCGTCGACAGGGTGTCGTACAGCGGCGCCAGTTCCGGAAACTTGCCGGTGTAAAGCAA
>JBDHRU010000107.1:0-8642 GCA_039807765.1 Nitrosomonas sp.
CGATATTTTCAATGCCGATGCACAAGCGGATCATGTCTTGCGTGACACCTGCCGCGGCGAGTTCGGGGTCGGTCAATTGCCGGTGGGTTGTGGATGCCGGGTGTGCGGCCAGGGATTTCGCATCACCGATGTTGACCAGCCGTTTGAACAGTTTAAGCGCATCGTAAAATTTCACGCCAGCTTCGAATCCGCCTTTGATGCCGAACGTCATCAAGGCCGATGGGCGGCCCTGCATGTATTTTTGCGCCAATTGATAATATTCCGACGACGGTAACCCCGCATACCTGACCCACGCCACGGCGGGATGCCGCTCAAGGTATTGCGCGACTCTCAGCGCGTTTTCAGTGTGTCGCTCCATACGCAGCGACAAGGTTTCGATACCCTGTAAAAAGAAAAAGGCATTCATCGGCGACATGGCCGAACCGGTATTACGCAGCGCGACGGTACGCACGCGACCGACATAGGCGGCAGGACCGAATTCCTGCGTGTAGACGACGCCGTGGTAAGCCGGTTCGGGGTTGTTGAGCATCGGAAACCGCTCTGCGTGATCCGGCCAGGGAAAATTGCCCGAGTCGACGATAATGCCGCCGACCGATGTGCCGTGCCCGCCCATGTATTTGGTTAACGAATGCACGACGATATCCGCGCCGAATTGGAAGGGTTTCATCAAGACCGGCGTGGGCACGGTGTTATCAACGATAACCGGAACACCGTGCCGATGCGCCAGCGCGCAAATAGCCTCCATGTCCGGGATGTTTCCCGCCGGATTGCCCAGCGACTCGCAGAATACCGCCGAAGTTTTTTTGTCGATCAGCGGTTCGAGGCTCGCCGGATTATCGTCCTTGGCGAAACGCACATCGATCCCTAATTTCGGCAGCATGTGTGCGAACAGTGTATAAGTTCCACCGTACAGCAGCGGCACGCTGACGATGTTGTTGCCCATCTCGGCGATATTGATCACCGCATAATGAATCGCCGCCTGGCCTGAACTGAGTGCCAAAGCCGCGACTCCGCCTTCGAGCGCCGCCACTCGCTGCTCCAGCACATCGTTGGTTGGGTTCATGATGCGCGTATAAATGTTGCCCGGCACGGCGAGATTGAACAAATCCGCGCCATGCTGCGCATTGTCGAATTCGTAGGCAACCGTCTGATAAATAGGAACCGCCACCGATTTAGTGGTGGGATCGGTTTGATAACCGGCGTGGATAGCGATTGTTTCGTCTTTCATGCCATTCTCCTATGCGTGAACCTCAAAAATTATCGAGGGGAGTTTAGCAGGTTTGCCGTATTTCATCGTGCGTGCGCTGCAAGCGCTGGCAGGGTAGGGCGCTGTTTTCAATCGTCACTTTTCCGTTTGGTATGCTCCTGCAAACCGGTTTCGCGGATGGTTTGCCGGTCGTAAATGCGCTGCCCGATCGGTACTTCGTAGCCTTTTTCCTTGATCAGAATCGCGCCGACCGGGCAAATCGTTGCCGCCAAGTCGGTGACTGCCATCGTGCTATCGACCAGCTTCCCGCTCGGCGTATTGACGATCAGATGCGCATCCGTGCTGCGTCCGGCAATGGCGAATACATTTTTTTGATCCACGTCGCGACTGGCGCGCACGCATAAATCGCACAGGATGCAGCGGCTGCGGTCGAGCAGGATATCCGGATGCGAGGCATCGAGTTCGCGGCGTGGATAGAACTGCGGAAAGTGATCATCGAGCATACCAAGGTGATACGCCATTGCTTGCAATTTGCAGTTGCCGGTTTTCTCGCACGACGGGCAAATGTGATTGCCTTCGACGAACAGCATCTGCGTGATCGCTTTGCGCGCTTCGTTCAATTCTGGCGTGTTGTTGCGAATTTCCTGCCCCGCTGCGGCCGCTGTGATGCACGCGGCGACGCTGCGGTTGCCGGTTTCCACTATGCACAAGCGGCAATTGCCGCTCGGCGGCAGATCGGGATAGTGACATAGATGCGGGATATAAACGCCGGCCGCCAACGCAGCATCCATGATAGTTTGCCCCGGCGTGAACGGAATTTCCTCGCCGTCGATGCGGATCGTGTCAGTACCGGTGGTCATCATTCATTATCCAGATGGGTGGCGGCATCGTCTCGATGCGTAGCTTGCCGCGCGCTGGCCAGTGCTTGATCGAGATCGAAGCGGGTGGTGAAGTGCGGTTGCAAGCGTTGGGAGAAGATGTGCGGAAATTTCCGTAGACCGTCCAACACATGGTTTGCCGCCGTGTGTCCCAGGCCGCAATGCGATTGGTGTTGTACGATGTGGCCGAGGTGCTGCAGTTCGTCGATGTCGGCTGCTGCGCCGCGACCTTGGGAGATGTTATCCAGCGTGTTTTTCAACAATTGCGTGCCGACCCGGCAGGGGGTGCAGAAACCACAACTTTCGTGCGCGAAGAAATGCGCGAAATTGTGGTGGATTGCGAGCAAATCGCGCTGCGGTCCGAATATCAGGAACGATCCGCCAGTGGAAACATCGTCGAAAGCGATGGCGCGTCCGAATTCCCTCGGGCTGAGCAACGTTCCGGCGGGACCGCCGACTTGCACCGCCTGCACATTCACGGCACCGCAATCGTTCAGCACTTGCTGGATTGTCACGCCAAACGGATGCTCGTAAATACCCGGTTTTCCGCAATCGCCGCTGACGCTGAGAACTTTGCTACCCGCCGACGACGGCGTGCCCGCCGCTTTGAACCAAGCGCTGCCGCGTGCGGCGATATGCGCTGCGGCGATGAATGTTTCGACGTTATTAACCACGGTCGGCTGTCCCAGATAACCGTGCGTGACGGGAAACGGTGGACGGATGCGCGGGATGCCGGGCTTGCCTTCGAGCGATTCAATCAGCGCCGATTCCTCGCCGCAGATATACGCACCAGCGCCGATGACGATGCCGATGTCGAAATCAAAATTCGCTTGTCCGAGAATATTTTTGCCCAGCAATCTCTGCTCGCGGTGCTGATCCAATCGAGCTTGCAGATGCGGTAACAGATAGCGGTATTCCCCACGCAGATAGACAAACCCTTTTTGCGCGCCGATGACAAATGCGCACAGCGCCATGCCTTCGAACAAGGTGTCGGCATAATCGTGCAACAGCAGACGATCCTTGAACGTGCCGGGTTCGCCCTCGTCGGCGTTGCAGACGACATAGCGCGCACTGCCTGGTGCTGCGCGGCACAATTGCCATTTTTTGCCGGTATCGAACCCCGCACCGCCGCGGCCACGCAAGCCGGATTGCTGAATGACCGCCAAGGTTTCGCTGGCGCCGCGTTGAAAGGCTTGTTGCAGTGCGGCACCGGGTGTCAGGTGTTCTGTCAGCAGCAAATCGCGGCGGTGCACGCAACCGAATATTTCAAACCACGCGGCAGGCCATTGCTGAATAGGAATTCCATCCGTCACGAGCTGTGCAATTTGCACGAGCCTTGCCGTGTTCAGGCCAGTTACGGGAAACCCGTTGACCAGTAGCGCTGCGCCCTGATCGCACATCCCGATGCACGAAGTTTCACCGATACTGACCAATCCGTCCGCTCGCGTCCTGCCGGGTGTGACTTGCAACTGCTCGCACAGCATCTGCAGCAGGTTTTGCTCGCCGTATAGATAACCGCAACTGGTGCAATTGCTGAACAAAATATTGAAACGGCCGCGCGGTTGTGTGGAGAAAAATGAATAAAATGCAACCACTGCGGCCACTTGACTGAGCGGTACATTGAATTCACTCGCGGCTTGCTGCATCGTGTGTGGCGGAATATGCCGGAATTGCTGCTGGATTGCGTGCAAGCGGTGCAGCAAGTGCGTGTGCGCTAATGGGCTGGAACAATTCATCATGCCGATGAGTATAGCGGGATTGCCGCTGAACCGGTAGCGGCGGGTAACCCGTAAAATCAGGAACTAAGTCAGCAGCGCGGCGACGATACCGGTAATAAAAATACCATCAAACGTACCCGCGCCGCCAATCGAGGCGTACGGTGTGCCGAGCCGGGAAATGTCTTTTATATGCAGCAGATCGGCGCCGATCAGCACCCCCAGAGTGCCGCTGATGTATGCCAGCGGTGCGCTATGTTCCGGGCTGATAACCAACCCGACTATCGCCGCGCTGATGGGGGCGACCAATATCGGCATACCGATTCCTAATCCTTGAATTGGGCGGCTGAAGTAATAACTGATCGCGCTGATGATGGCGACTCCCAATAGCGTGGGAAACAAACCCAACGCGCTATGGGAAAACAGATAGATCGATAGCGTGGCCGGTATCAGGCAGCCGCCGAGATTGATCGAGATTTGTGTTTCGCTATGAAACGGCCGTGCCGGTATCCTGAGTAGTCCCCAGTCGATAGGTTGGGTGAATTCGTGCGGTGGCGCGTCACTTTTGATCCGCGCCACTGGTAAATTGACGACGCTGCCGAATAAGGAAAGGAACAGCACCGTCAAACCCATTTCCGGCGGCAAGCCTAGCTTGGTAAATGCAAACGACAGCAATTCTGCTTGGAATAGCATCATCATGATGCCAATCAGAAACATGAAAAATAATAAATGCAGGGGAGAGAAATAATTTTTCATCGCAGGTAACCGGGAAGTGTCGTGAGGGTGATTGTATTGTATGCAAGATTTTTACATTGTAGTTAGAAATGGATCAGCAATATATTATGAATTCCGGCTGAAGATTGGTGCTTGAAGCTTCCGTAAGCGCCGTGGCACGCCGCATTCCGCTTGCTTACGGCGAGTGTTTGACAGTCCTCCCGAGGCATGCTTGAATGACTAGTCCGTGTTGCGCTGGCTGGTTTGTATCGGCAAAGGCCGGCCAATATAGGGCAAATATGCAGCGACCATCAATTGTTAATGAGGGATTTTCTATGCCGATGCTATCGACCAATCCGGCTACAGGCCAAATCTTGCAATCTTTTCCAACCTGGCAAGCTGATGAAATCGATACGGCGCTGCGGCAGGTGGAGTCTGCACAAGCCGGTTGGGCGGCACTCAGTTTTGATGAGCGCGCCGGGTTTATGCGCAATCTCGCGCAGGTATTCCGCCAGCGCAGCGAGGAGTACGCGCATCTGATCACCGAAGAAATGGGAAAACTGCTGCGCGAAGCCAAAGCGGAAGTGGAGAAATGCGCAATCGGTTGCGAGCACTACGCGGAGCATGCGCAAGCGTATTTGCGCGACGAACTGATTGCATCCGATGCCAGTCGCAGCGTGGTGGTGTATCAGCCGCTGGGTGTCGTGCTGTGCATCATGCCATGGAATTTTCCGTTCTGGCAATTGATCCGTGCCGCGGCGCCGGCAATGATGGCGGGTAACGCAGTGGTGCTGAAGCATGCATCCAATGTGCCGCGTTGCGCGCTGGCGTTGGAGGAAGCATTCCGGCAAGCCGGATTTCCTGCCAACACGTTCCGCACGCTGATGATCAGTGCCGAGCAAGCGGAAGGAGTCATCGCCGATCCGCGCATCGCCGCCGTGACACTGACGGGCAGCAGTGCCGCTGGGCGGCGGGTGGCGGCGATCGCCGGTCAGCACTTGAAGAAATGCGTGCTCGAGCTGGGCGGATCGGATCCGTTTATCGTGCTCGACGACGCCGATATCGAATCGACAGCCCAACAGGCGCTCACGGCGCGGCTGCAAAACATGGGGCAAAGCTGTATCGCCGCAAAGCGCTTCATTCTCAGTGATGCCATCGCCGATGCCTTTGTCGCGCAATTGAAAGTGTTAATGAGTCAACTGCAAAGCGGCGACCCGAAAGATGAAGCCACCGGCATCGCACCGATGGCGCGCGAGGACTTGCGCGCCGATCTGCATGCACAGGTGGAGCGGAGCGTGGCGGCGGGGGCACAACGAATCATTGGTGGGGTCTTTATCGGCGCGCAGGGCGCATATTACGCACCGGCGATTCTGGATCATGTGCGGCCGGGTATGGCGGCGTTTGACGAAGAACTGTTCGGGCCGGTGGCCGCGATCGTGCGGGTCAACAATGACGAAGAAGCGATCCATCTAGCCAATCAGACTCATTTCGGCCTGGGCGGTAGCGTATGGACGCGCGATGCGGCGCGCGGCGAAGCGCTGGCGCGGCGGATTCATGCCGGTTGCACGTTCGTCAACGGCATTGTCAAAAGCGATCCGCGCTTGCCGTTCGGCGGCGTGAAGGAATCCGGTTACGGTAGGGAACTGTCGTACCACGGCATTCGTGAGTTTGTGAATATTAAGACGATATGGATTAAATAGCCGAAAGAGTTTTGTATGGTGCTAAACAGGATCACAAACCGGCGCGCAATCCTGGTATGCCGATGCGCTGGATGCGCATGGCGTTGTTACCTTCTTCGTACGCGAGTAAGCGACCTTCCTGCTGCCACAGGCGGAACGCCAGCGAGTAGGCAAGCACGCGGATCGGATAGTCGCGCGGCAGCGTTTGCAGATACGGTTGGATCGTGGTGAAATCGGTCGCACCGTATTGCTGCATGATGAAGCGTAGACCGCCGTTCGCCGGGCCGATGTTGTAGGCCAGCAATCCCAGAAAAAGATCGTCTTTCATTTCCGCCAGATAATGCTTGAAGGTGGCGGCGGCGACAAACGCATTGTGCCGCGGATTATCCAGCACAATTTTTTCTACATTGAGTCGTCTGCGCGCTTGTGCGATGACGGCTTCCGGAACGCGGGTGATCTGGAATAAGCCGCGTCCGCCGTCGTGGCTATCGCGCGGAATGAACGACGATTCCGTCGCGGCGATGCCGTGCAGCAAATGGACATCGATACCGAAAGACCGGGCTGCATCTTCGATTGCTTGCCGGTACTCCTGCGAACGGTTGACCATTTTTTGCAGTTGTGCTGTATCATGGCGACGGTAAGCCGCGTACACTTGATGCGAAATCGTCACGCGTCCCGCTTCTTCCTTGCCGCCAACCAAGGTGCGGAAATTGCCGTAAGCCAGTGTGAATTGGTCGTGCGCAACGAGCCAGGTTATCAGAAAGGCGAGTGAAATAGACAGGACCGGTGCGAAAAAATCCGAATAACGCCGTAGCCATTGCCGCAGTTTCCACCAGCCGAGCAGAAAAAGGGCGGCGGCCACGATCAATACCAATACACCGGCGGTGAACGGCAGTAAATGGCCGAAAAAACTGGTGCCGGAGAACCGGCCGGCGGAATAACCGAGCAGCATGATGACGGCGCACACGGCTGCGATGCTTAAACCAAGGATTTCGATGCCGGTCAGCAGGAATGTGTTTTTGAATCCACCCGACCGGCTTCTTCTTGCTGGCCTCCGTGGTTTCCTGTTGTCGCTACCGTTTCCATTCCGGCTGCGCGTGCCCGTGGCGCGCCTGCGCCGCAGCTTTGGCTTTGCATTGCTGGGTTCGGGATTGTAGGTGTTGGCTGTTTTATCCATTGCGGAATTTTTCCGCTCCACGTGTTCTTGCATTGCTGGGGATTCTGGAAGCAGCCTGGAGCTGTTTGACCGGAGCGAAGCCGCCCCGAGCAATGACTAACGTAAGCGGTGGCTCACCCATAGGGACGTGGCAAACAGCAGCACGGCTCCGCCTTGGTGCGATGCGGCTAATGGAATCGGCACCACATGCAGCAAAGTTGCAATGCCTAAGCTGATTTGCACCGCCAGCATCAACAGAAAAAGGTTGCACGCCAAGCGTGTGGTTCCTTGCAATTCCATCGTGCGCGATTTCAACCAGAAAAATGGCACAGAAAAAGCCAGTATCCAGGCAATCAGGCGATGATCGAATTGCACCGTAGTCATGTTATCGAAGAAATTGCGATACCACGGCTCCAGAATGAAGAGATCGGGCGGAATTACATGCCCGTTCATCAGCGGGAAGGTGTTATAAGCCAAGCCCGCGCGAATACCGGCAACGAAGCCACCGGACAGCACCATGATGAAAATTAATGAACTCAGACTAAAGGAAAACCGCCGCAGGCTGCGCAGTTTGTCGTTAACCGGAGAATATTCGCGCTGCGGCGACAGCAATCCCAGCGCAACCCAGAACATCGCGGCAAAAATGACGAAGGCCAATCCCAGGTGCGCGGTCAGACGGTACTGGCTGACATGCGGGTCGTTGACCAATCCGCTCATGACCATATACCAGCCCATGAATCCCTGCATTCCGCCCAACACGAAAATTCCCGCCAGCTTGACGCCCAGCGGCCGGTCGATTTGCTTTCTCATCAGAAAATAAACAAACGGTACAAAAAATACCACGCCGATCAAGCGGCCCAATAGACGATGAAAGTATTCCCACCAGAAAATACTTTTGAATTCGTCGACGCTCATACCTTTGTTGATTTGCTGATACTGCGGCGTGGCGCGGTATTTTTCCAGCAACACGTCCCAGTCTTGTTGCGTGATGGGCGGCATGGTGCCGACAATCGGCTGCCACTCGACGATGGAAAGCCCCGAGTCGGTCAGGCGCGTGACGCCGCCGACCACTATCATGGCAAATACCAGGGCACAACAGATGAATAACCAGATCGCAATAGGTTTCTGCATAATCGTAAAAAAATGATTGCTAAAATTGAATCCGGTAACAAGTTACCGGTTGCCTTATTTGGTGCGCATCAAGCGCTGCTTGGTACGTTCCCATTCCTTTTGTTTCTCGGATTCGCGCTTGTCGTGTTGTTTCTTGCCTTTGGCCAAGCCGATTTCCAGTTT
>JBDHRU010000108.1:0-8599 GCA_039807765.1 Nitrosomonas sp.
AATTGGGATTCGACATCGCCAGCTTGTCGCCAACCACCTTGGCTGTGCGCGCGGTACCGGCCACGTTGAAAGACGCCGGCATCGCCCAACTCGCCCGCGACCTGCTGCAGGAAATCCGCGAATACGGCGCCAGCCAGATTCTCACCGCGAAACGCAACGAAATCCTCGCCACGATGGCCTGCCACGGCGCCGTGCGCGCCAACCGCAAATTAACACTCGAAGAAATGAATGCGCTGCTGCGTGACATGGAACAAACCGAGCGCGCCGATCAATGCAATCACGGCCGCCCGACCTGGTTTGAAACCAGCCTGACCGAGCTGGATAAATTGTTTATGCGCGGGAAGTAACGATTCTGGCGAGTTAATCGCTTTACGATATCAATTACTCACATTAAGCTAACATCAATAGGCAAAGATAAGTTCTTTTTCTTGATACTGGAAATTGAAAAAAAGGGGAATAACATGAGCGCAGATACCGGAGATTTCTTTGCGGAAATGAAAGAATGGACAAAAGTCAATGTGCTATGGATTGCCGCTCATGTTATTAACCTATTGATTGGCATAATCGTCTATATCTTTAAAATACTGGATGGCGAAAGCGGCATTCCCATCCTTCCAATCGTCATTTCCATGTGCATCGTCTTTGTATATATATTCACTTATCCGATTGAAGCGCTACCCGCGGAAGGGTCCACGCAAGACGAGAGAAAAAGAATCGAAGACATCAGATCCCGGCAGCGCAATAAGTGGATGATATTTGCATATAGTTTCATGTTGATATCGCTGTTGCTGACTTTTTATCCTTTCATCAATCCGCTGTTCAGTTTTGTGGAAAAAACATCCGGCCAATCCGGCGAAACCGTCCAGCAAGAATCTACTGAACAAAAACCGGCAAAACCCGATGCAGGGCGATACCTCAAAACACTGCGTGAACGGCCGATTGCTGTATTTGTCGGCTGCTCTTTGGACCCGGAAGCTAAGACTCTGCTTTGTCCCAAATCTGACGCAAAACCGGAAGACGATGTCAAAAAAACACAAAACCCGATGAATGGAACCGTCGGCAGTGCATGGGTCATCAATATCGGCGGACATATCGAGCAATGCATTAAAGACAGCGATCAAGACTTTGGCAAATCGGTCACCTGCCAGGTGAAGGATGGATTGCTCATCCCGCTCTACTTTATCATTCTGGCCCTGATGGGCGGCAGTATCAGCCTCACCCGGCGGTTGCCGGAGCTGCAAAAGCAAGCGGGCTCGGAGCACATCGCCACGGAACAGCAGCCCAAATTATCGCAATACGAATTCCGCGAGTACTTGATCTTTCAGATGGTGCAATACATTTCAGCGCCGCTTCTGGCTATTCTGGCGTATTATCTGATCGAACCGGGTAATATCACCAACTCGGTCGTGCTGGCATTCACCGCCGGATTCGCATCGGAAACGATCCTGCTCATGGTGCGGTCGATCGCCAACAAAATCACCCCGGGCAGCGGCGAAGCGCTGCAATATGGTTCGATTGCCGGCGTCATCACCATCCAGGGAGCTGCCACAAAAAAAGCGGAAGTATTCCTAACCGAATTGCCGCAAATCCATTCGATCACCGATGAGCAAGGATTTTATGTGCTGAGTAACGTACCGGTCGGCGAGCATAGCATCAGCGTCAAATCGAGCGGCACTGAAGCGATCCTGAAAAAAGACACGGTTAAAATCGACCGCGCGCAAGCCATCGTGAAAAAGAACATGGTGATTACCGCGCAAGATGGAGGATAAAAATAACGGAATATTGCGTTCCGTTGCTTTCACCCGGAGCAATTCCGCTCGGATAACTAAAAACAACAATAAGGTTTTATGAAAAAAGTATTCCTTGGTTTAACCCTGATGCTCGTCAGTACCGGCACAATGGCGGAATGGACCCGCATCGGCGAAAGCGACCGCAAAGGCGGCTCGATTCTGTATGCCGACCCCGCCTCAATCCGCAAAGCTGCGGGCCGGGCCAAAATGGCGATTCTATTCGATTACCCAGTACTGCAAAAAGCTGCCGGGGCCGAGTTCTTATCGGAAAAAATCCGGCGCGAATACGACTGCCAGGAAAAACAAATCCGCACCCTCGCCTACTCGCTGTTCAGTTTGCACAAGGAACACGGCGACCTGGTGCGCTCGTACAATCAGCCACAGAAATGGGAAATGGTCAAACCGGACAGTTTGGAGGAAGTGGAATGGAAAGTGGCGTGTAAGGAGTAAATTCGCAGCGCCGGGAAATCCCATCAATCAGGCGCAGATACCGGATCGGATCGTTTTGTGCGGCAGGAAAAAGTGGACATGTTAGTAACTTCGGAAGGCTTTTTTTTTTTGCAATTCTTCAAGAGAAATATACCTCTCAACCTCCCTCATAATATGATTAGTCATTTCCTCTTTTCGCGCTCTCTTCTTTTTAGTTCGCGATTTGTGAGTGCCTTCTATTGGATCGGAGATATTTTGAAGAAGAGTGGGTATCACATAATATTTAGAATATTCTTTGCCATGATTTTTAATCCAAAGATCATCATATGAGAAATAACCGGCATTTTGATTCATCTCGGAAGAAATGTGATGCGATACTTTTATGCCGAGAATAGTTTTTATCCCGAGTACTTTCGATATGGCTTTAAGCGCCAAGATTAGTGCAGCCGAAGGACTTATTTCACCATTTAGCTTTGAGGCTTCTCGAATGAGTTTGGTATTATTTTGACGCCCTTGAGATCCGCCGATTAGAATCAGTTGCTCATACGGTGAACTAATTATTGCGCCAGGTGCAAATGTAAATGTAATCAAATATAGCAAGGTGTCATTAAAAAAATACTCTAATACGAGTTCCCCCTCAAACTTTGTTAGATCAGAAATTCTTAAAATAATACTTTGCTTACTAGCACACGCATTATTTTCCTGCGTCCATATTACCACCCCCTTCTTTATACAGAACAAGGAATCATTATTATCAGAAATCCGAATGAGAAATGCGTAATGATTATGCTGAATCATCAACTTTTGTTTGAATGTCAGAAATTTTGCAATGTACAGTCCGGTAAATTTTATGAAAAATACATAGTCTGATAGCGCTATGATTTTACTGCACTTACTAAAATAGATTTTTCTTACAAAGTGAAAAAAGGGAAGGTGGAATCTAGAGCGTGTGGACAATTAAATTATTTATATTTTTCCCTGAGAATCAGAGATTGTGATTTACTGTTTATAAACAGTTGGAGGAGGTTATAAATGGTGAAGCGCTATGGATTACGGGACGATCAATGGCAACGGATCGAGCACTTGTTACCGGGCCGCAAGCAAACAGTTGGTGTAACAGCCAAGGATAACAGGCTATTTGTCGAAGCTGTTTTGTACCGCTATCGTGCTGGGATACCATGGCGTGATCTGCCGGAGCGTTTTGGAGATTGGAACAACATAGCCCGCCGTCATCGCCGCTGGTCGGAAGGCGGCGTATGGGAAAGGGTTTTCACGTTCACGTATTTGGCCGAAGATGCTGATAATGAGTATGCGATGATCGATAGTACAATCATCCGCGCACATCAGCATGCTGCCGGGGCAAAAGGGGGAACAGGGAAACGGAGTGCATTGGGCGCAGCAAAGGCGGACTGAGCACAAAAATACACGTAACCTGTGATGCTCTTGGCAACCCGACCGGTTTTCATCTTACACCGGGGCAAGCCCATGATCTTCAAGGTGCGGATGTTTTATTGCCGGACATTCTAACGTGCATAGAATCTTTTCTGGCCGATAAAGCGTATGATGCGGCGGAACGGGTTCTTGATCTGTTAAAGAACGCCGGGGTTCGGGCCGTCATACCACCAAAGTCAAACCGCAAGGAACCACGCGAATACGATGAGGAAATGTATAAAGCACGACATTTGATCGAAAATTTCTTTGCAAAACTCAAACAATATCGTGCCATTGCAACTCGGTACGATAAACGGGCTTCAACTTTCCTCGGCGGCATCCACCTCGCTGCAGCTATCATTTGGCTTAATTGACCACACGCCTTAGCAAAGGTGTAAGTTATGTAAAAATCCCCTTGCAAAAACTCAAATTAAAAGATTTAAGTAATATCGTTGGTGCAAGCTATTCTCTCAATGCCCCATTGATTGCACTATTGCGACAGAAACTCGAAGAAAATGGCGATGATGGAAAGAAAGCCTTTTCAAAACCAATTTATAAACCATCCGCTTCTGGTAAAGCACCAATAGTTAGAACTCTGTTAAGCTGCAAACAACCCAGAAGAATGGAGCTAAATTGCGTGGTGGCATAGTGGATTTAGGCGAAATGCTCCGAATTGATGTTTATCATCACAATAATCAATTCTTGTGCAATCCAATTTATGCGATTAATAACAAGGATCATATTAAGTTAGTTAGTCTACCTGAAGATGCCGATTTTCTATTTTCCTTGGCGAAAAATGATTATCTGAGAGTTACTCTGAAAGAAATAGTTTTCGACGGTTATTTTGTGATGTATGAAAGTGACGGTAGAGTGACATTAAGGGCTCACGATCAGCCCAAACCTGACAAAGATTATTTTCGCAAAAGTATAGCGAATGCATCAAAGATCGAAAAATTTCACGTAGATATTCTGGGACGTATTTATCCTGCTTCTCAGGAGAAGCGACGTGGTTTGGCGTAGTGTTGTAATTTCCCGTCCCGCCCGACTGCGGCGGGAACATCGCTCGCTGGCGATTGATCAAGAGCAAACGGCTTTCGTGCCGTTCGAGGATATTGCGGTAATTATGCTAAATCACCGCGAAATTACCTTGACTCACCCGGTACTTTCCGCTTGCGGCGAATACGGTATCAGTTTGTTTGCCACAGGTGCAACGCATCATCCCAGTGGTGTATTTTTGCCTTTTTTACCACATTCACGTGCGACACGCTGGCTGCGTTTGCAACTGAAATTATCTCGCCCTATTGCAAAGCATGTTTGGGCTGCAATCGTGCGCAAGAAAATAGCTAACCAAGCAACTTGCTTAAAACTTTCCAATCTCAAAGGTGCTGATCGCCTTGAGTCGTACGAACAACGCATACGTTCAGGCGATACCGATAATCTGGAAGGACAAGTCGCCGCTTTTTATTTTACAAAGCTTTTCGGTAAAGATTTCCGCCGTAATCAAGATCATTTTATCAATGCCGCCCTCGATTACGGTTATGCGGTAATGCGCGGCACGATAGCTCGTGCCTTGGTTGCGCATGGATTGTTGCCTTCTTTAGGTTTATTTCATGCCAGTGAGCAAAATGCCTTTAACTTGGCAGACGATATCATCGAACCTTTCCGGCTGCTCGTAGACTTGTTTGTGGTTAATCTGATTCCATCTGACAATAACGAGTTGAATCCAGAAACCAAAGTAGCGCTGATCAATCTGCTGAATGTTGATGTTTTGATGCCGCGCGGAAAAATGTCTGTACTTTCTGCCATTGAGCATGTCGTGGAGAGTCTTGCGCGTGTCTACGATGACGGCGGCAAGGCTTATCTTGAATTGCCGAACCTAATTGGCTTGGAATCTCATCAATTGGAATATTAAATTGTGAGTAAGGAGACTCGAAGATATATGCGCCTACTTGTTTTCTTCGATCTTCCTGTAGTAACAAAATCAGAACGCCGCGCGTACACAGTATTTCGCCGTTTTTTGATTAATGATGGGTACGACATGATTCAGTTTTCGGTATATGGCCGCATTTTGACTGGAAATGATGCGTTGGAAAAGCATATGAAGCGGTTGGTCAACAATCTACCTCCGGAGAGATCAGTGCGTTGTTTGAGCGTTACGGAAAAGCAGTTTGCCAGTATGAAATTGCTCGTCGGCTTGCCTCTTTTCCAAGAAAAAAAGGTTGGTCCCCAGCAAATGTTACTATTTTAAGTTATTTTTTTACGTTAAATGCCCGCCTATTATAAGTAGGACGGGCATTTTCGCGAGGTCTATTGTAGTTCATCCGGGGTGAGAGAGGGAGCTACAACCGATCAGCCCGTGTCATGTATTTGTCGCAAATTGTAGTTCATCCGAGGTGAGAGGGGGAGCTACAACAAATGTAGGCTTGTGACTGTGCTCATTATCAATCTGACCGAGTAACAGGAGCAAATAAAACTGGCTGGCAAACTGATCTGTTGAATAGACTACAACATCTGCCGCTGTGTGAAATCTCTTAGGCGGAATCCGAGCAGCCAGAGCGCAGCGAAATAGCTGCTTGCGCCAGCCGCAACCACCCAGCTTAATCGGCCGGCACGTATCAGTGTCGAATCGGTCAGCCACGAAGTATCGCTTCCTGCCGCAAACCATAGAACAACGCCCATCGCCGCTAGTGCCAGCAATATTTTGACAAAGAAAATCAGCCAGCCGGGTTGCGGTTGATAGATTTTCTGGCTGCGTAATTGGTAAAACAATAATCCGGCGTTCAGGCATGCGCCCAAGCCGATTGCCAACGCCAACCCGGCGTGCTGGAGCGGTGTGATAAAGGCGAGGTTCATCAGTTGCGTGGCAACCAAGGTGATGATCGCGATTTTGACCGGTGTTTTGACGTTCTGGCGCGCGTAGAATCCGGGTGCGAGCACTTTCACCAAAATGATGCCGAGCAGGCCGATGCTGTAGGCGACCAGCGCTTCGCGCGTCATCCATACGTCGTGTTCGCTGAATGCGCCATGATGAAACAGTGTGGTGATTAGTGGAACTGACAATAAGGCCAGCGCTAGCGCGGCCGGGAGCGTCAGCAGCATGGTCATGCGCAAACCCCAGTCGAGCAGGCGGGAATATTCGTTGGTGCTGTTGTCGCTGTAATGTTTTGCCAATGATGGCAGCAGGATGGTGCCGAGCGCGACACCGAGCAGACCGGCGGGAAATTCCATCAGCCGGTCGGCGTAATACAGCCAGGAAACGCTGCCGGTCGCCAGCAGTGAAGCGAAAATGGTGTTGATCAACAGACTGAGCTGGCTGACCGAGACGCCGAAAATGGCCGGGCCCATCAGCTTGATCACGCGCCACGCGCCGGTATCGGGATTTCTGAAACGGATGCGCGGCATCAATCTGAGTTTCAATAGAAACGGTATTTGAAACGCCAGTTGCAAAATGCCGCCGATAAAAACTGCCCAAGCCAGAGCCAGAACCGGCGGATCGATGAATGGGGTCAACCATAATGCGCAACCGATGAACGCGATGTTCAAGAGTGCCGGGGTAACGGCAGGCACATTGAATTTGCCGTACGTGTTGAGAATCCCGCCCGCCAATGCCACCAGCGAGATAAATAAAATATACGGAAAGGTGATTTGCAGCAGTTGAACGGTGAGCTCGAATTTATCCGGATCGGCGGAAAAACCGGGTGCGCTGACATAAATGATCAGCGGTGCGGCGAAAATGCCAGCCAGTGAAATGAAGAACAGCGCGATGCCCAGCAGCAGCGTGATGTGATCGATCAGGCTACGGGTTTCTTCCGGGGTGCGGGTATTTTTATATTCCGCGAGAATCGGTACGAACGCTTGCGAAAAAGCTCCTTCGGCAAACATCCGCCGCAGCAGGTTCGGGATGCGGAAGGCGACAAAGAACGCATCGGTTTCCATGCCTGCGCCAAACATTCGTGCGATGATGATGTCGCGCAGAAAACCGAGGATGCGCGATACGAAGGTCATGCTGCTAACCGCAGCGAGCGCTTTAAGTAGATTCAATGGCGTATGAGGTTTGTGCTATCGATGGTGGTAGTGAGAGACAATACAGACTGGATTTTTCGATCCAGTCTGTTTGGTCATGAAATTCAAAAGACTGCTTTTTTGTTTGATTCTTCCCCAATAAACGAGCAGGAATGCCGTCTTGATGCAGCTTAGAACATGCAAGTGACTTTTTTCAACAAGCCTTCTTCTTCCCAATTCCATTGCAGGCAGTATTCCGCACCCCGTTGCGGGTTTTTCACATCGGCATCGATCTTTGTTTGTCCGCTGATCACAGGCGGCAGCAGCGCTTCTTCTTTGCCGTTCCGGATGCAGAAGAAACGGGCGGTTGCGACGGCACGCCCCTCGGGTAATTCGACAGTCATATGCAAGCGTTGCGTATCGTCGTCGACGACATGCGACAGTATGCCTTCGTTTTGCGTGAAAGCGCCTTCGCATTGATACGTCAGGGTTAAGTCGGAACCATTGATGACTTTCAATTCCGGCGGGAATTTCATGCAGATTTGGTAGCTGTCGTTGTTTTTCCTTTGCTCCGCCGGATCACCGTTATTGACGCGGAAATTACTGATGCTGCCGATGGCGCGGATATTTCTGAACCAGTATTCCGAGTTATCGACATGACAGGCGGTGGTCATTTGGGTTTGTGTCAGCGTCGCTTTTTTTCCGCAAGTATCGTGTACCGTCAGTATTTTTCTTAAATCCGAAATGGAAAATGCGGATTTGTTTTGCCGGATTTGATCGAAAATCAGAAGCGCGGCACTGACAGCGAATATCAATCCATGGACAACGAAATTCGTCAGCAGGGCAACCAAAACACCAAAGACAAGGATTGCGGCATTGATGTAAAAAATAAGCTGGTTGGATTTGTCAAACATTCGGAGCTCCTTAATTAACAGGCATTTTTTTAT
>JBDHRU010000109.1:0-8570 GCA_039807765.1 Nitrosomonas sp.
ACCGATCCATCGCTTCACGCGGATATTGCGCATATTCGGATGCTGAAACGCCAGCAACTGGAAGAAGCGATCAAGGCTAAAACTAATGTGAATGTCGTTGCGCCCAGAAGTACCGGATCATCACCGGATTTAACCAACGCCGGCGCACCTAAAACACGTGATGAAATGTTGACTAAATTGGCATCGGTGCGTCAACAGATCGATGCAAATCTGCGCGAAGATCCTACGGCTGCCTATCATGCGCGCCTGACGCAGTTGCGGCAGGATGGAGGGACGGGTGTGGCCGGAGGAATGGGAGCGCGTAGAAGTGATGAATTCATGGATGATGGCGCTCCTCGATTGTTGGATGGCGAGACTGGTACACGGGATAAGGATTATTCGCGCTTTGATTCAGCGAGTGGCGAGGAACGCTGGAAATTGAATAGCGAAGTGCAAAAGCCAGCATCCCCCTATGTCCTGCAAACCGGGTTTGTGATACCGGCAACGTTGATATCCGGTATTAATTCCAGTCTGCCAGGGCAGATCATGGCACAGGTGAGCCAGCATATTTATGACTCACCCATCGGTAAATGGCGTTTGATTCCGCAGGGATCAAGATTGGTGGGTACTTATTCCAGCGAAGTGGAATTCGGTCAGGCGCGTGTGCTGGTCGCTTGGCAGCGCATTATCTTTCCGGATGGCAAGACCATGGATATCGGTGCCATGCCGGGTGCTGACGGGGTGGGTTATGCAGGGTTTAAGGATCTGGTGAATAGCCATTACCTGCGCATCTTTGGTTCAGCCCTGATCATGTCGGCGATTGTGGCCGGTGCCGCGTACAGTCAACGTGATGCAGGGGGTGCATTCGGACGGCAAAATGCTGGCAGCATCATGAGCCAGTCACTCGGTCAGCAATTGGGATTGGTAACCGCCAATCTTATCCGGAAAAACCTGAATATATCTCCAACGCTTGAAATCAGGCCAGGGTATCGCTTTAACATCATCGTGACCAAAGACATGAAGTTTTCTAAGCCATACCAATCATTTGATTATTAATGACAGGAGGTTCAAACATGATAAATAGCAAAAATCTAGCTGTTCAGTTGATCGTAATGCTATTCGCACTCGGTAATGCCGGTTATTCATCGGTTATCAAGGCAGGTGGTCTTGCTGTCATTGATATGGCGAATATAAAACAAACCACAACGACTGCCATTGAGAATGTGGCGCAGACACTGAAGCAGATCGAGCAATATCAGACGCAATTGCAGCAATATGAAAACATGATTCGCAACACGCTGGCTCCACCAGCCTATGTCTGGGCGCAAGCGCAATATACGATGAACCGGTTGCTCTATCTGACCAATACCATACGCTATTATGAGCAACAGTATGGTGGGTTGGATGGTTATATGCAGCGGTTTCGCAATGTTGAATACTATCGAGGCTCGCCTTGCTTTAATTTGCAGGAAAAATGCAACGATTCCGCATGGAAACTGTTGCAGGACGGACAAAATACCAGCACCGATGCACAAAAAAGTGCCAATGATTCGCTATTGCGGGGCTTAAGCGAACATCAGAATCAGATTCCACTGGATGCAGCTCACCTGCAAGTCTTACAACAAAGAACCGAGTCAGCACAAGGACAAATGGAAGCGCTGCAATATGCCAATCAATTAGCCGCGTACCAGGCAAATCAGTTGCTGCAAATGCGTCAAATGCTCATTGCCCAGCATAATGCTGCCAATACGCTAAGTCAGGCTGAGGTAGACCAAAAGGCCATGCAGCAGGCTGCGCGTGAGGCGGCAACCAAGCGACTGAGTCCTGAAATACTGCCAGTTGGTAGAAACTGGTCTGTCAGGGATGCTTTTTAAAACACTAATCTGAGGAAAAATGATGAAAAAGAGCGATTTGAGTATTGCAGTGATCTGTTCATTGTCTTTGTTGCTGTTGTCAGGGTGTTATAAGGATGGCGATGGCAAGCTTGAATTGAAGGAACCTAAGAAGGAATTAAGTGAAATGCCGCCTGGAATTAGATGGACTATTAACGGGCCAGTAGATGAAGCGGGTAATCCAATTGAATTAGAAAAAGCAAAATAGTTGTTCGCTTAAAATTGCGAAAAGAATCAGGAGATCAAACGTATGTACAAATTATTATGTGTCTTATTAAGTACCTTGCTTCTGATATTTCTTTCTATAAAGGCATCTGCTGAGCTGGCCTACATTGATCCAGCAACCAATCAGAGCGTACTGGATCAAGTTGTTCAAAAGTTTTGGACAAAGGTTAAGAGCTGGCAAAATGTTGTTCAGGCCGCGGCCGAGCGTTTGTTCTGGACGTTGGTGCTGATTTCGATGGTGTGGACATTTGGAATGATGCTGTTGCGCAAAGCCGATATCGCGGATTTCTTTGCCGAGTTCACCCGTTTTATTATCTTTACAGGCTTTTACTTCTGGTTACTAACCAATGCCGTATCAGGCCACAATATTGCAGGAACAATCATAGATTCGATGCAGCAACTAGGCGGAACTGCCGCCGGTTTGCCGAGTGGAGCCAGTCATGCCAGTATTATGGATATAGGTGTTTTAATCTGGAACCAGGCAACGAATAGTCTTACATTCATGCAGCCTATGGATAGTCTGATGGGTTTTGTCATTTCTCTGATTATTTTAATTATTCTGACAGTAATTGCGGTCAACATGCTGCTTTTGCTGATATCAGGATGGGTGTTAATGTATGCGGGTATCTTCTTTCTTGGTTTTGGTGGCGCTCGTTGGACATCCGACATCGCCATAAACTACTTTAAAACAGTTCTGGGTGTTGGTATTCAGCTATTTGTGATGCTCCTGATCGTTGGTATTGGCAGTGACCTGTTATCCAGTTTTTACGCCAAAATGGGTAAAAATGTTCTGAATTATGAAGAACTGGCGGTTATGCTGATTTTTTCGATTGCATTTTTTGTGTTGATTTCCAGATTGCCGTTGTTACTGGCTGGCATTATAACGGGTAGTAGCATAGGCTCGGCAGCTGGGATTGGCAGCTATAGTGCCGGTGGTTTTATGGCGGCGGCAGGTACGGCGGCAGCCGTTGCGTCTTATGGTGGTACACTGGCAGCCGGTCGGCTGACAGCAGCAAGAAGTGCGGGGATGGATGCTTTGCGCAGTGCCATTGAGAAAGGTCAGGCTCAGGAATCAGCGGGTATAAACAATATTTCGCAGGGAAGGGGTAAATAATGGATAGGGCATTTAACCGATTCGACCGATGATGGATTTGCCGCCGGATATGCAAGAAAGGATAGTGTGTTCAATCAATGCTGCCGTCAAGTATGAAATACCAGCCAATATATTACTGGCGATAGCCGAGAAAGAGGGTGATAAACCGGGTCAATGGGTAAGTAACAGTAACGGAACTCACGATGTTGGTTCGATGCAGTTTAATACTTTATTCCTTCAAGATTTATCCAAATATGGCATCACGCCTGATCACGTAGCAAATTCAGGTTGTTACTCCTATGATTTGGCCGCATGGCGTGTGCGGTTACATATCAAAAATGATAATGGCGACATCTGGACGAAAGCATCAAACTATCATTCGCGTACTCCAAAATATAATGCAAGGTATCGCGCTGATTTGATTGTCAGGGTGGTGAAGTGGGCGGATTGGCTAGAAAATCGTTTTATCACGGAAAACAATAAATCACCTGATGTTTTTATGGATTAAGTCAGTTCTAGGCGCTATCGCCTGCTAGCCAGATTTGCCCGGAGTGTGCAATCAGTCCAGAGATTTGAGCAATTCTCCCAGCCATTGCAGTGAAAAATTCTCAAGTAATTTCAACACATATTCTCCGGAGCAGCGTAGCCTCAAGAATGAGTTGATGAAAAAGCCGGTTTAATTGATATCGGAATCATAACAGGTGACTTGAAGCTTATCTGTTCAACACTATAGATTCGCAGCCAGTTCGTAAATATCTTCGCATTCAGCTTATGCTCACGGCAATAAGCTACCTGCGATAGACCGCTCGCCCGTCAAGCTTCTATGTGGTTATGTTTGTGTGCCACTAATGACATCGATTATTCTCCTGTAATGGTTCGAGGATAATAATGCGGTGACCTGGTCAAGTAAAACCGGACAACTCAGTTAAGCAACTTTCTTTACATTTTCAATTTCTACCTCATATTGATTTGGGCTCTTGTACCCCAGGTATGAGTGCAGTCGATGACTGTTATAAAACATGGAAATGTACTGCAACACATCTTGCTGAGCTGAGAAACGAGTTTGATAATGGCGCCAGTGGATTCGCTCCTGTTTGAGGCTGCCAAAAAAGCTTTCTGCCACAGCATTATCAAAACAATCGCCAGTGCGGCTCATACTACCCACAAAGCCGTGTATTTCCAGAAGCCTCCGGTGCTCCCTGCTGGCATATTGCGACCCGCGGTCCGAATGTACTATCAGTCCTGCTTGCGGCTGACGCTGCCAGATAGCCATTCTTAATGCATCACAAACCAGTCTGGCCTTCATTCTTGGACTCATGCTCCAGCCGACCACTTTCCTGGAAAATAAATCAATGACCACAGCCAGATACAGCCAGCCTTCCCGAGTCCAAATGTAGGTTATGTCGCCGACGTAGACTTGATTGGGAGCTGCAACATCAAACTGCCGATTCAGCTTGTTCTCAAATATCGGCTGTTTGTGATCGCTATGGGTTGTCACTTTGTATTTCCTGCGATGCTTGACTTGCACACCGGCTTCCCGCATCAAGCTTCGAGCTTTCCAGCGACCAACCGGATAACCCAGCGCATTCAGCGCCTTTCCGATTCTGCGGCTGCCATAACTATAATTGCTGGATTTTGCTATATCCCGCACCGCTTCAAGTATTCCCTCGGGACGCTGGCGTTCAGAACAATTATCAACGCACCGAACGTAATCATAGTAGGCGCTACGACTTACACCCATGAGTTGGCACATCAAGCCAACAGGATAGGTCTTTTTCCTTTGGGTGATGAACGAATACTTCACTTCGTTTCTTTCGCTTCAATCCCCGTCGCTTCCTTTAGTATTTCCCTCTCCAGCTTGAGCTGCTTGATTTGCGCTTTCAACTGCCGAATTTCTTCCTGCTCTGGCGTCAGTTTCCCATTACCCCGGAATGACTGATCAGCATCATCTGCCCGGCATTCCCTGATCCACCTCCTCAACATATTGGGCGTGATCTCAAGGTTTCGTGATACTTCTGACGTCGTGTGACCCTGATCCAATACCAGGCTGATAGCATCTAATTTAAATTCTTTTGTATATTGTTTTCTCGTTACCATTTCTTCCTCCAGTTAAGCTATTCTCTCTTAACTGGAGTGTCCGGTTTCAGTAAACCACGTCAGTTGAGCCAAACCGGGCGATAGCCCCGCAGACTGAGTTCGTCAACATGATTTTGATGGATTGTAGCATCGACATTATGGTACGCAACAAATGGTGACATATCGGCCTCTTTGAGAATATGATAGCTCTTGTGAAGAGCGCGTGCTATCACCAAAAACCAAGAAACTATGCTCAATCAACTTTACAGGGATTAATGTTTGATGTCTGTAAAATTATTCGCTTGCAAGCGATAACCCTGCGTTGATGCACCCTACAAAAAATTAATTTGGCAATATCGAGTAAACAGAATAGCGGTCGAAGTAGCAACCGTTAGTGCAATTGATAAATTGACATAGTTATTAATTCCACGTAAAAAATGTGATTTTTATCACTTAATAACAAGAGCCAATTCAGTATCATGCTACCATCGAAATAGTAGCAAAGTAGCAGAGAAATTGTCGATTACTTAAATCTCTATTTCAAAAGCTGATTTCTATGAAAACTGAACCGGAAAAGAAAAAATTATCTCCTGATATCCTGAAAACGGACGGAGGTAAAACCAAATCCAATGCAATTGAAATTCCCTCAATTGCATTGCCCAAAGGTGGGGGTGCTATCAAAGGCATTGATGAAAAATTTTCTGTTAATGCTGTAAATGGCACAGCCTCTTTCTCTATTCCTTTACCTGTATCACCAGCTCGAGGTACTTCACCAACTCTCAATTTATCCTATAGTTCGGGGGGAGGTAATGGTATTTTCGGGCTCGGATGGGGACTTGGTTTATCTTCAATCAAGCGCAAGACCGATAAAAAACTTCCCCAGTACTACGATCATATAGATTCGGATATTTTCCTTTTCTCAGAAGCGGAAGACCTTGTTCCGGAATTCAAAAAAGAATCGGATGGCAGCTTTAGTAAGGACGCGCAGCAGAGCTATATCATCAAAGAAAACGATTCAGCGGATGGTCAGTTTGTTATTCGATTCTATAGATCTCGCATTGAAGGATTATTTGCACGGATTGAGAGATGGCAGAATAAAACGAGCGGCATCATCAAATGGCGTGTGATTACTAAGGAGAATATCACTACATTGTTTGGCTGGAGCGCAAATTCCGTCATTGTTGACCCAATGGATAGCAGTAGAATTTATGAATGGTTACCGGAATTTGTTTTTGATGATAAAGGCAACTGTACTCATTATCTCTACAAAAAAGAAGATGATAAGGGATTCAATGATCAACTGTTACACCAGAACAATCGAGTTAAGAACGGCAGTATCACTTATACCAATCTTTATTTGGAAAAGGTGCTTTATGGTAATAAAACACCTTACAAGAAATTCAATGACCCTTATCCGGCTGAGACGGATTACATGTTTCAGACCCTATTCGATTATGGCGAATACGATACCAATTCACCCTATGCCAAGATAGCTGACTGGCAGTTTAGATCAGATGCCTTCTCGGACTATAAATCCGGATTTGAAATAAGAACCACTCGCCTTTGTAGTCGCGTATTGCTATTTCATTTTTTTAGTGAATTACCGGGTGGTTCGGCATTAGTAAAATCTCTGAATTTTGAATACGACACCTCCCAGCAACAAGATTTTACTTTCCTAAAATCCATAACATCTTTCGGTTATATCAAAAAACCGGATGGCAGTTATACCCATAAAAGCCTGCCGTCGACAGAATTTGACTATCAACAGCATGATTGGAACAACGAAGTCAAATCCATCGCACTAGAAGATTTAGTCCACGCTCCGGCAGGACCGGATGAATCCGACTATCAATTTACAGATTTATTCAATGAGGGACTCTCCGGCATTCTGACTGAACAAGCCAGTGGATGGTTTTATAAACACAATCTGGGCAATGGAAAATTCGAACCCGCTAAATTGGTAACGCCTAAGCCTTCATTTGCCGGATTGGGTTCACAGCTGCAATTGGTCGATTTGGATGCAGATGGCGGCAAACAACTGGTTAACCTTAATAAGGAACCAAGGGGTTATTTCGAGTTAAACGATGAGGAAGAATGGCAGATATTTCGAACCTTTGAAAATCTCCCAAACATCAATTTTAATGATTCGAATACCCGCATGCTTGATCTAAATGGCGATGGCAAGCCGGATATTTTGATTACCGAAGACCAGGTATTCACTTGGTATGAATCAAAAGGTAGGAAGGGATACGAAGCAGCATTTAGCACCGAAAAGCCGATTGATGAAGAAGCAGGCCCGCACATCGTTTTTGCGGATAGTAAACAAACTGTTTTTTTGGCGGATATGTCTGGCGATGGGTTGACTGACATCGTCAGGATTCGGAATGGTGAAGTATGCTACTGGCCGAATCTGGGTTATGGAAGATTTGGGTCGAAGGTGGCAATGGATCATGCACCGGTATTCGATGTTCCAGATGCTTTCAATCCTGCCTATTTACGCCTGGCGGATATCGACGGCTCAGGCACCACAGATATCATATATCTAGGCAAGAATCAGTTTAGCTGCTGGATGAATTTGAATGGTAACGCATTCAGTGACAAGCCGTTTGAAATAGATAGTTTTCCGGAAATTCACAATCAAGCGAAAATTACTGTCACCGATCTGCTCGGTAACGGGGTTGCCTGTATTGTTTGGTCGAGTAGTTTGGCAAAAAATGCTCAATCGCCATTGAAATATATCGACCTGATGAACAGTAAAAAACCACACATCATGGTTTCTTACAAAAACAATATGGGTAAAGAAGTCTCGCTGGAATACACGCCTTCTACCAAGTTTTATATTGCCGACAAGCTTGCCGGTAAACCTTGGATTACCAAACTGCATTTTCCGGTGCATTGCATCTCCAAAACAGAAACCCGGGATAAGATATCCGGCTATCGCTTTGTCAGTTCCTACGCCTATCATCATGGCTATTATGACCATGCCGAGCGGGAGTTCAGAGGCTTTGGCATGGTGGAACAAACCGACAGCGAAGATTTTGACCATTGGGTAAAAGGCGGTGCGACGAATATTACTGACAAAACACTGCACCAGGAACCCGTTGTAACGAAATCCTGGTTTCATAACGGTGCCTTTATCAGCATAGAAAAAATCCTTAATCAATTTGCCAGTGATTACTGGTATGAGGAAATGCGGCGGCAGGGATTTGTGGTATCAAATCCTGAAACACCATTAAAAGATGCCCGGTTGATTGCGGCACCAGGGTTGGATGCTTCAATTCTGGATCATCTCAGTTTTGACGAAT
>JBDHRU010000110.1:0-8448 GCA_039807765.1 Nitrosomonas sp.
GCTGGTTTGTAGTTTTGCGTCATATTTCTTCTCCTTTAAACAGAACATAATGTGTCCGTCAAAAGGGGACAACTCCAGACATGCCGGTCGGCACAGTGGCCATGCAAACATTTGAATCCACCGATAGGCCAGAGATCGTCTGGCTCAAAATAAGCTGTGCCGCTATCAACTTCCCCGGTGTGCTCTTTTACCCATGGGCAGGTGATGTCATGCTTACCTCCGCCAAGTGGAATCTTATAAAGACCCCGATTTTGCAGTGCAACCAGAACAACATTCTCGTCAGGACGCGGAATCCACACCGGATCGCCATCGGAAGGACGTTCCTGCGCCGCGCGGGTGTTCTGCCGCTTAGGTCGCGAGGACTGCATCAACTCCAACTGAAGACCGTCGACCAATTCTTCGACTGAATAGCGTAATTCAGGTGACCATGCCACTAGCTTGCATGCAAAGGGTGGCGAATGTTTACCATTCACCGCTACAGGCAGCCTTGCCAAACGTGCTCGTGGGCCATTTGCACCGGGATCGCACAAACCGGCTGCAACAATGGCATTCATTAATTTGTCGGTGGCTAGGCCGTCGGTCAACGGCTCGCGCAGCACATAGCCTGCTTGGTAATTACCCGGTGAAGTCTCCAACATCCACGACGGCGGCAATGTCAACCGCTCCGTGGCAACCTTGCTGCCCACGTCATCCAGCATCACCGCATACAGCGCATGAAATCGCGCTTTCTGCCGCCGATAGTGACCAGCCTCATCGGGCTTGAATACCGCAAGACTGAAATAGTTGTTGGTATCGACCGGTAGATTTCCAGTCATGTCGGTATTGCCTAGCCACGGACTGCCAAACCAGTGCTTGCCGGGTACACTCGTGGGATTCCCCGCGAAGCCAACTAGGATCGGACGCATATCGACCAGATTGTCACCAAATACTGTGCGGAGAAACTCTCCGTTGCTAACCAAATCGGTTTTGCCGGTTTTATCGGTTTCCATCGGGCTGAATGGAAAAATTGTCTCGGGAGCATTCATAGATACCCCCCTAAATTACTGTCTTGCGAGCGGCTTCCAGCTTTACCACCAACGTGCGGATTTCATCGTCGGATTTTCCGGCAATGCGCGCTGCATTGATCGCCTCAATTTCGCAAGAAGGCCAACCAACTGCGCGCAAACCAATTTGTACCGGATGCGTGAACAATCCTTGCTGAATATCAAGGTAATGAGCGCTACGCGATCTTCCGCGTTCTTTTAAAACAGCCGGAAGTCTAAGGATGGTATTTGTCATTGCTGCACCTCTCTGACTGATAGTGGATAATGAGAGGCAGCGTAACTGTGCGATTTGGGCGATGAAATACCCAAATAACAATAGAGAAATTTATTTTCTTATTAAATAATTCATTGGGTTATGATATTTCCTTATAAATAAGGCGGTATGACTATATTGCAGATACAAACGCTAAAACGGCTAGAAATGAGGAGTTAGAAGCTGTCAAAATTGTGCGAAAAAATTCCGCCCAGCTATTTTACGTTTTCATGTTTTTTCGGATAGTTTCAGCACTGCGGCCATTTGCAATTTCCATTCTGGCGATCTGCTGCGAATACCAAACTTCGGACATGCCACGACGCTTCTTTTTCAGTGTCCTGTATTCTTTTTGCCAGTTTTCGTACATGGCTTGAGTATCCAATTTACGCGCCTCGCGTTTGGCATTGCTGGGCGTATAGCGGTTATCCGCCGTAGTCGCGGAATCCACCAGTTGGCGGATCATGGCGACATCGAGCGAATATGCGCCAGCGTGATATTCGATTAACTCGGTCAGTGGCAATCGGCTACCCCCAGCTATCAAAGACAAAACACCATCGGCTTCCAAGCAAAGCATTTGGCTGCGCTTGTTTCCCTTAACGATGCCGATATGGATCAAATTGGGATTATCTGTGGATTGACTGCTTTGCCGCAATTCAAGGCTGTTTGCGATGAACTTACACACAAAATCAATCGTGCATTGCCACTGATTCAATTTGGCTAGGGAAACGGTAACGCGGCTAATATCACTTCGCTTATCGCAGGAAATAAAAGCGCGAGCGGGTAAATTTTCATGAGCTGGAACGATATGTACCGGCATGACGCATTCACGCTCACACCCCGGACAAATTGCGCTAGTAGCCGGTTTAGCCTTAGTTAGCAGTTTTTGCGTTTTGAGTGCTGCGACCGCTTCATCCGGCCAGCAAACCAATTCATATTCGTTGATCAGAATCGCTTTAGCCGCACTAGAACCAACCCTTTCCAATAGTTCAATCAATGCGGTTTGTGGCGTCATGCTTCAACTGCGACCGGTTCTTGCACCAACTCCTTTGGTTCAATACCGGAAGCTTCCAACATATCGCGCAGTTTCAATTCCAATTCATCGTATTTGAGCGAGCAGGAATTAGGGTATGTGATATGGAATACTACTTTTTTTGCCGGTTTATCCGCATCCGTGATGACCGACGCAACAAGTTCGACTTGCGTGACGTTATACATGCCCATCGGTAAAGAAGCCTTGATTCTATCCAGCAGTGTATAAACAGCATCGGGATCTTCAGTGGTATCGGCTTCCAGGGTAATCCGGTCGCCTTTTTTGATTCGCGAAGAAAGCCGCAATTTTTTGACAACCACTCCCTCGATGCCGCTACCAGCAGCAAAAGTAAAATCAAAGCTTTTTTGCAATAGCGGACTAAGATCGTAAACCCGCGTATCCTTTGGATCGGGCGGAAGTGCATCCAGCTTCAAAATCGCCTGGGCAAACATGCTTTGTAACGGCTCAATGGCTTTGTAAGCACCGCGAAAGTTGAGATCGAGCGACCTTTCCTTCCGCGAATAAACGTAAATCACTTCAAAAGCCGGATTATGCGGACGGCAATCGAATTGTCCCTCGACCCATTCGATGCTTTGCTGCGAATAATCTTCGGGATAAGCAAAGAAGTAATCCAAATCGCCCCGGAGGTATGGCTCCACTACGCAATTCTTGCCGCGCCCTTCCGTATGGTGAAAATAATTGCTGATCAGCTGGGCTAATTGTTTGATGCTGGCATCATCCACGGCAGCCGGTTTCTGCGGTAAATTCTTGCGTTTGCGCCAGTAAGGCAAGGTATCCGCGTGATAGAAACGAGTTGCAACTTTCCAGCATACTTTGTAATCCAGAAAAGTAATCATTGCTCGCTCATAATGACTGGGCAGAGATGATAATTTTTCCACAAAGACAGCAAGTTCATCTTCTCCGAATTGAAATTCGGCTTCATGAAGAATAGCGGTAAAGCCCTTTTCGCAACTCATATCAAGAATTTCTCGAAACTCGGCATCCATCGCATTGCGTTGATTATCCGGCAGCGTAAGCCATGCATCGAATAACGCTGCCGGATTGCCTTCCTTCATGGCGGTGAAATTCAAATCCTTGAACAGATTTTGTTCATGAAAGTATCGAGCGAGTAAAACATTGGGGATTTGCCGGAAGAAATCTTTGTTTGTGTAGTGCCGTGCCATCGGTTCGCTCCTTGGGTAAGGTAGAATCAAATGTTAGGATTATGCTGGACTTTACCGAACATTACGGCACATTAGCACTATAATCGGAAATTGAAGGCGAGCAATGGCTTCTTTTTAGCAGTCATGCTCCTTTTTCGTATCGAACCGGGTCTAAAAGAGACGGCATATTTTAGCTTATCGACAATACCAATCACCCAGCAGATTGTGGTGATGAATAAGGATGTGGTTGAATTTTTAATATGGGGTAAATAGATCAGATGCTTGGACGCCGTATGCAAAAATCACCTGAATCGCTTGATTCGTCACTTTTGCCCTTGAATCAATGCCTGGCTAAATCACGCAAAACTGATGGGAACTCCGTATTACCTGGGCAACTGGTGCTAAGTCACTGCCAGATTGTTGGTGAAGTAGCACGCGCGATGATAATGCGTATGCCTGAATGGCTGCGTGCAGAATTGTTTCCTGCTGGTGCTGAATTAATTGCTGCTGCTCATGATATTGGAAAGGTCAGCCCAACTTTTCAGAAGAAAATTTATACCGCACTTTCTCAGAAAGATGAGGCTATACTTTCAGCATTGAGAGCGTTTAATGCTGATGCTGAAAAGTCATGGGGAGGGCATGGTGGCGTAAGTCAAGCAGCAACGGACACTCAAAATGCCGGGAAATATATTCCGGAAATTCTAGGGCAACATCATGGGTTTTCGCCAAATCTAGCCATGTATCAAGCCACCAGTGAAGTATTCGGTGGCGTACCTTGGCAACTACAACGCATCGAACTACTTGCGCAACTCAAACAAGTCTTGGGTGCCGATTTCCCCATTGTGAAAGACGCGTTACAGGCGCGTGTACTTGCTGGGCTCACCACGGTTTCTGATTGGATTGGTTCCGGATCACTGTTTGAAGACCCTGATAGCGAATGGCAGTCAAGAATTGAACAAGCACTGGATACTGCAGGATTCATACAGCCACAGCTAAAATCTGGTTTAAGTTTCTCTGAAGTTTTTGACTTTACACCCAAAGCTGCTCAAATCAAGCTGATTGAGGCTGCGAATCAACCTGGCGTGTATGTGCTCGAGGCCCCGATGGGATTGGGGAAAACCGAAGCTGCACTTTATGCGGCTTATCAATTACTATGCAAAAAACTGGCCACAGGTATTTATTTTGCACTACCTACTCAGCTTACTTCCGACAAAATCCACGAGCGGGCAAATACATTCCTAAACCAGATTTTGGATGGTGAATCACCTCATAAACAAGCCTTACTCGTCCACGGGAATGCCTGGTTAAAACAGTTTGAAATGGGTGAGGAAGGCAATCCTGGTGGAGCATGGTTTGCTCAGGGTAAGCGCGGAATTCTGGCACCATTTGCGGTAGGTACCATTGATCAGGCTTTAATGGCGGTGATGAACGTCAAACATGGCTTTGTTCGTACCTTCGGTTTGGCGGGCAAGGTGGTGATACTGGACGAAGTACATTCTTATGACAGCTTTACGGGCACGATTTTAGATGCACTGGTTAAGGCGCTACGTCAACTACACTGCACGGTTATTATTCTGAGCGCAACGCTCACCCAAGAACGGCGGGCTAAATTGCTCGGTATCACCCCAATTTCCACTGCATATCCTTTAATCACAGCACAACCTAATACAGGAGAACTTGCAGAAGTTTCAGTGGAATTGATTCCCGATGTTTCGGTAGCTATTGTTCACCAACCAGAAATCAATGCGATTGCAGAGGTTTTGCATCGGGCTGCGGAAGGTCAGCAGGTATTGTGGATAGAGAACACCGTAAACGAAGCGCAAGCCATCTATAAAAATCTCGCCGCTCGTGCCAGCGAGATCGGCGTGGCGTGCGGTCTTTTGCATTCGCGCTTTACTAAAGCTGATCGTGCCGCCAAAGAAGGTGACTGGGTAATTTATTTTGGCAAAGGTGGCGCTGAAACTCGTGCACAGCAAGGGCGAATTCTTGTGGGTACCCAAGTACTCGAACAATCCCTGGATATCGATGCAGATTTTCTAGTTACCCGTATCGCGCCTACCGACATGCTCCTGCAAAGGTTAGGGCGTTTGTGGCGACATGAAAAGACTCGGCGTCCGCAAACAGCCCAGCGCGAGGCCTGGATAATTTCGCCAGATTTGGCAGCCGCCATCACCTCATCTGAACTCGCCTTTGGGGCAACGGCAAAAGTTTATGCGCCTTATGTGCTTTGTCGTAGCTTGAAAGTTTGGCAGGGTCTCACGCAAGTACATTTGCCCGGTCAGATTCGTGAATTAATAGAAGAGACCTACGCTACACAAGACGAGAGTGAGCAAATGGCTAAGTATCTGTATCAAGTGGAAATCATGCGAGCCAAACTCGAGCGACTGGCATTGTTGGGATTGTCGCAAGGCGGCACAACACAACCCGAAGAAAAAGCCCAAACTCGCCACAGTGAGCTGGAATCCACGGAAGTATTTTTGATTCGTTCTTACGAACAGGATCAAAAGAAGCAAGGAACCTGGGTTACTTTCCTGAATCAGGAACGAATATGGGTGCCTCATAATGGCCGTTCATTGTCGCGTAAACAATGGCGCAAAATCAGCGCAATGCTGATGCAAAATACATTAAAGGTTGCCGATCATCTTGCTCCCAAGGCAATCAGCAAAACCCAAATCCAGTGGCTCGGTGATTACTTCTATTTGGGTAAGCCTGAGTATGATGAAAGTGACATGCTGCGAGTGGCACTGGTCGATGAAAGTGGTGCAGTTAAATCACTGGATAATAGCGCGGTTAACGATAACTACTACATTAACTATGATGCATTGATTGGTTATCAAACTAATAAAAAGTAAGGAACAGAATATGGCTATAGAAAACCGCTTCAATCTCATTGATGAACCCTGGATACCGATTGTGGATGTGGGGCAAGTGAGTTTAAGACAATTGTTCAGTCATGCAGAATATCGTGCATTGGGTGGCAACCCAGTACAAAAAATCGCCCTGACAAAACTTCTATTGGCTATTGCGCAGGCTGCGTATACACCCGAAGATGATGATGACTGGACAAAATCGGGTGTGGATGGGATGGCAAATGAATGCTTGAAGTATCTCGATCAATGGCATGACCGGTTTTATTTGTATGGTGAAAAGCCGTTTTTGCAGATGCCAGCCATTAAGCCTGCTGCTGTACAGAATTTTGGTGCGGTACTGGCTGAGGTTTCTACTGGCAATACGACTGTGCTTATTCAGTCACAAGTTGAAAAAAGCTTAACAGATTCTGATAAATCCTTGTTGATTATACAGTTAATGGGATTTGGTTTGGGCGGCAAGAAAACCGATAATTCAGTCGTTCTATCGTCTGGTTATCAAGGTAAGTTTAACGACAAAGGCAAACCCTCTACGGGAAAACCCAGTGCATCCATTGGTTTTTATGGATTTTTACATAATTTCTTACAGGGCAACTCATTACAAGAAACCTTGTGGCTTAATTTATTCACCCGGAAACAAATCTCCGATCTGGCTATATTTCCTCAAGGAATGGGGATAGCACCTTGGGAACAGATGCCCGCAGGTGAAAGCTGTCCAATTGCAGAATCGTTAAAATCCAGCCTCATGGGGCGACTGGTTCCACTTTCTCGCTTTTGTTTATTGGCAGAAAATGGCTTGCATTACTCCGAAGGAATCGCGCATTTGGGCTATAAGGAAGGGGGTATTGATCCCAGCATATCCGTCGATTCCTCTGCAGAAGTCCCGAAAGCTATTTGGTCAGATCCTGAAAAACGCCCCTGGCGATTATTGACTGCATTGTTGAGTTTCTTTTCGCAAACGAGCAATAAAGGATTTGATTGTTATCAACTGAGATTGAATACGAAGCGTGCCATCCAGCAAATGCCCGTCATTGGTATTTGGTCGGGTGGTCTACGGGTCAGTAGCAATGCGGGCGAGCAATATGTATCAGGTTCCGATGATTTTGTGGAATCGATAATTCAGCTTAGAAGCGGTATGTTGGGTGAGACTTGGTTTACCAATTTGCAACTTGAAATGGATGAGTTGGAAAAGCTTTCCAAAATCGTTTATGGGGCAACCTTCAATTATTTCAAAAGCCAGAACATGGAAACCAAAGATCAAGCGGCATTGGCCAGTAACCTTTTCTGGCAATTATGCGAGTGGCGCTTTCAGGATTTGGTGAGTGCTTGTGATAACGCAGAGCAAGCACTTGCCATGCATCCGGTTTTTGCCCGGTTCGTCTACAAAGCTTACGATACCTGCTGCCCAAAGGATACCGCGCGTCAGCTTGATGCCTGGGCAAAGAATTGTCCTGATCTAAGAAAATATCTTAAGAATCCTATTAAGGAGGCGGCATGAATATTGATATGGGGTACATGGTGCCAAAGGCAGACGCACCTCGCAGTAAAAGTCTGGCATTTGTGGACTACATCATTAACCGCTGTCAGGCGGATAATGGTTTAAGGGCAGCACTCAAGCGCGCTGATAACCCCGCCACTGAATATCAAAGCTGGGATGTATTGGCAGGCTTCAGAATAGATTTAGAATATGAAAATCAACGCTTACCCTATGCGGCTATTGGTGCTGCCATTGCCCGAACAAAAGCTGAGAGAAATGGTACTGCCAAAATCGGATTAGCGATTGCGCGTTGTTACGAAGATGGCAATGCCAGCGACCAGGCCAAAGCCAAGCTACGCCGTTTGTTAGCCTGTGATTCCGTACCTGAGATCTGTCGTATTTTACGACCGCTGTTCAGCTTGATTGAAGCCAAGAGTAATATTGTTCTGGACTATGCCAGTTTGCTTGATGATTTGCTGTGGTTTGGCCATGAAAATAGCCAGCTTCGCATTAAGGCGCGCTGGGCACAGGATTTTTACGGCAAATCTGCAGCTGGAGGCAAGGATGAGTGAAGATATATTGGCTTATGCCAGTGTACTGCGCTTAAGTCGTGCA
>JBDHRU010000005.1:0-36528 GCA_039807765.1 Nitrosomonas sp.
AACCTGAATATTTCCCCCACCCTTGAAATCAGGCCGGGGTATCGCTTTAACATCATCGTGACCAAAGACATGAAGTTTTCTAAACCCTATCAGTCGTTTGATTATTAATGCCGGAGCATTCAATTATGGTAAATAGTAAAAATCTAGCTATTCAGTGGATCACAATATTATTAAGCCTGGGTATTTTAAGCTATTCCTCAATCAATAAAGCCGGTGGAATGGCTGTCATAGATATGGCAAATGTAAAACAATCCACCATTACAGCGATTGAAGCAATCAATCAAACTGAAAAGCAAATTGAGCAATACAGAACCCAGTTGCAGCAGTATGAAAACATGATTCGCAATACTTTGGCACCACCTGCTTATGTATGGGCGAAGGTAGAATACACCATGACTAAGCTAATCAATTTATCCAATTCCATACGGTATTATGAACAACAATATGGAGGTCTAGACAGCTACATGCAACGGTTTCGCAATGTTGAATATTACCGTAGCTCATCTTGCTTCACTTTAGAGGAAAAATGTAGCGATTCCGCCTGGAAACTATTAAAGGATGGACAAAACACGAGCACAGACTCACAAAAACATGCTAATGATTCCCTTTTACGAGGGCTGAGTGAACATCAAAATCAGATTCCTCTGGATGCGGCTCATTTGCAACTTTTACAACAAAAAACTCAATCAGCTCAAGGGCAAATGGAAGCTTTTCAGTATGCCAATCAATTGGCCGCCTATCAAGCGAATCAGCTATTACAAATGCGTCAAATGCTGATAGCTCAGCACAATGCTTTCAATACAAAAAATCAGGCTGAGGTAGATCTGAAGGCCATGCAGCAGGCCGCACGTGAGGCAGCAACCAAGCGATTGAGTCCTGAAATATTGCCTGCTGGTAGAAATTGGTCTGTAAGAGACGCTTTTTAAAACACTAAATCGAAGGAGAAAAAACAATGAAAAAGAGTGATTTGAGTATTGCAGTGATCTGTTTATCGTCTTTGTTGTTGTCAGGCTGTTATAAGGATGGCGATGGCAAGCTTGAACTGAAAGAGCCTAAGAAGGAATTAAGTGAAATGCCGCCTGGAATTAGATGGACTATTAACGGGCCAGTAGATGAATCGGGAAATCCAGTTGAATTAGAGAAAGCAAAATAGTTATTGACCTAAAATATTTGCCGGAAGAATTGGGAGATCAAGTCTATGTACAAAGTATTGTGTATTTTATTAAGTACTTTGCTTCTGATATTACTTTCCACGAAGGCATCAGCTGAGTTGGCATATGTTGATCCAGTAACTAATCAGAGTGTTCTGGATCAAGTCGTCCAAAAGTTTTGGACAAAGGTTAAGAGTTGGCATACTGTTATTCAGTCTGCAGCTGAGCGATTGTTCTGGTCTCTGGTATTGATTTCAATGGTGTGGACATTTGGCATGATGCTGTTACGCAAGGCCGATATTGGTGATTTCTTCGCCGAATTCACTCGTTTCGTTATCTTCACAGGTTTTTATTTCTGGCTGCTGACTAATGCCGTATCGGGTCACAATATTGCGGGCACTATTATAGACTCTATGCAGCAATTAGGCGGCACTGCCGCCGGTTTGCCGAGTGGTGCGAGTCATGCCAGTATTATGCATACAGGGATTTTAATCTGGAACCAGGCAACGAAGAGCGTTACATTCATGCAACCTATAGATAGTTTGATGGGTTTTATCATTTCTTTAATAATTTTAATTATTCTGACAGTAATAGCAGTCAACATGCTGCTCTTGTTGATATCAGGATGGGTGTTAATGTATGCAGGTATCTTCTTTTTAGGTTTTGGTGGCGCACGCTGGACATCCGACATCGCCATAAACTACTTTAAAACGGTTTTGGGTATTGGAATACAGTTATTTGTGATGCTCCTGATCGTTGGTATTGGCAGTGATCTGTTATCCAGTTTTTACGCCAAAATGGGTAAAAATGTTCTGAATTATGAAGAACTGGCGGTTATGCTGATTTTTACGATTGCATTTTTTGTGTTGATTTCCAGATTACCATCGTTACTGGCTGGCATTATAACGGGTAGTAGCATAGGCTCGAGCGCTGGAATTGGCAGCTATGGCGCCGGTGGTTTTATGGCAGCGGCAGGTACTGCTGCAGCCGTTGCATCTTATGGTGGATCACTGGCAGCCGGTCGGCTAGCAGCGGCAAGAAGTTCGGGGCCGGATGCTTTACGCAGCGCTATCGAAAAGGGTCAGGCTCAGGAATCTGCGGGTATGAACAATATTTCGCAAGGAGGGGGCAAATAATGAATAAGGTATTTAAGCGATTCGTTTGATGATGGATTTGCCACCAGATATGCAGGAAAGAGTGGTGTGCTCAATTACAGCCGCCATCAAGTATGAAATACCCGCCAATATTTTACTAGCGATAGCCGAAAAGGAGAGTGGAAAACCGGGCCAATGGGTGCGTAACAGTAACGGTACTCACGATGTTGGCTCGATGCAGTTTAATACCTCATATCTTCAAGATTTATCCAAATATGGCATCACGCCTGATCATGTAGCAAATCCAGGTTGTTATTCCTATGATTTGGCCGCATGGCGCGTGCGTCTGCATATCAAGAATGATAGAGGCGACATCTGGACAAAGGCGGCCAATTATCATTCACGGACTCCAAAATATAATTTAATATATCGCGCTGATCTGATGGTCAGAGCCGCTAAATGGGCTGACTGGCTAGAAAAGCTTTATCACGGAAAACAATAAAATACCTGGCGTTTATATGAATTAAGCCAGTTCTATGCGTTATCCACAAATTCCGTGGAAAAGGTTGTGAATAATAGACTTATGTTAATTACCTATGCCTTAATTAAGACCGTAATTAGCTTAACCTTAACGGGACCTGGCACTTCGAGTGCATTGCAGTGATCAGGTGCTATTTAGCGAATTCCATCAGGGATAGGAGTAAGTTCTCCAAGAAAAATCCGAATGTATGGCTGCAATCTAAATCAGTTCATCATCAAAAATTGAATGCTTTGCAAATTGTGGGCGTCCATGTACGGTCTCTTATTACTTAAAGCTATTTATACGGAATACTGTGTAGACATTCATCGAATACCTGTTTTTTTCCTCACCCGGCGCAGCAGGAAAGCTGTTTCACATCCTTGGAGAAGGTCTGCGCCGCGAGCTTCAATCCCTCAACCATCGTCAGGTAGGGGAACAATTGGTCAGCCAGTTCCTGCACCGTCATATGTGCCCGGATAGCGAGTGCAGCCGTCTGGATCAGTTCTCCTGCTTCCGGGGTCACCGCTTGTACGCCGATCAAACGGCCCGAGCCTGCATCGGCGACCAGTTTGATGAAGCCGCGTGTGTCGAAATTGGCAAGCGCGCGTGGTACGTTGTCCAGCGTGAGTGTGCGGCTGTCTGTCTCAATGCCTTTCAAATGCGCCTCCGCCTCTGAGTAACCTAAGGTTGCCACTTGCGGATCTGTGAATACTACGGCAGGCATGGTGGTCAGGTCGAGCACCGCTTTGCCGCCGGTCATATTGATGGCCGCGCGCGTCCCTGCCGCTGCCGCCACATAGACAAATTGCGGCTGGTCGGTGCAGTCGCCAGCAGCGTAGATATGTGGACTGCTCGTGCGCATAGCCTTATCGATGACAATAGCGCCTTGGCAATTATCGGTCACACCTGCCGCCTCCAGTGCCAAGTCGTGCGTGTTCGCTGCGCGGCCAGTGGCGATCAGCAGCTTGTCGGCGGAAACGATGCCGTGCCCCGTGGTCAGTACGAATTCACCATTTACATAAGCGACATGGCTGGCTTGTGTGTGTTCCAGCACTATGATCCCTTCAGTACGGAAAGCATCTGTGATGGTCTCGCCGATAGCCGGATCTTCGCGGAAGAACAGCGTGCTGCGTGCCAGGATCGTGACCTGGCTGCCCAACCGGGCGAAGGCTTGTGCCAGCTCGACCGCCACCACCGACGAGCCGATCACGGCCAGACGTTCGGGAATGGTGTCGCTGATCAAGGCTTCAGTCGAAGTCCAGTACGGTGTCTCCTTCAGGCCGGGAATGGGCGGCAGCGCCGGGCTGGCGCCGGTGGCAATCAGGCAGCGATCGAACGTCACTTCGCGCTCGCCGCCATCGTTCAACCGGACGGTGAGGCTATGGCTGTCCTTGAAACGGGCTTCACCACGTAGTACGGTGATAGCCGGATTGTCATCCAGGATACCTTCGTACTTGGCGTGGCGCAGCTCATCGACGCGGGCCTGCTGCTGGGCCAGCAGTTTGCTGCGCTGAATCGAGGGCTCGGTCGTTGCGATGCCGTCGTCGAATGGACTTTCACGGCGCAGATGGGCGATGTGGGCGGCGCGGATCATGATCTTGGACGGCACGCAGCCGATATTGACGCAGGTGCCGCCGATGATGCCGCGCTCAATCAATGTGACTTGAGCGCCTTGCTCGACGGCCTTTAGCGCGGCCGCCATCGCCGCGCCGCCGCTACCGATGATTGCAACGTGCAAGTGATTGTCTGTTTTATCAAGCGCTGCTGTACTTTTATAGGAGATCGCCTGATAGCCTAGTGCCGTGACAGCTGCAATCAGTGCCTCCGGTGAGGTATTTGGCTCGGTATCCAGTTGCACTGTTCCCTTGAGGTAGGACACAACGGCTGATTTAACACCGGACACGTTTACCAGTGCTTGTTTGATATGTGATGCGCAAGATTCGCAGGTCATGCCATCTACTTTCATTTCGATCATTTGTTTTCTCCGGCGCCAGTGGATGCACAGCAGGCATCAGCCTTGCGTTTGCGCCATATGGCATAAATAGTCAGGCCGATGAATATGGCGAGCGCGGGTATTAACACGTAGTCGAGATACCCGGTGAGGGCGGATAACCCAACAATCCCGAGCAGGATGACCAGGATCGGAGTGAAACAGCACAGCGCCACCAAAACCGTGCCAACCAGGCCGACCCGAACCAGGGTTTTGGGGTCTTTCACGTTCATTGCTTCACCGAGGCCGGATAGCCAGCATTTTCGGTAGCTTTGGTCAATGTCTCGACAGTGGTCTTGGCATCATCAAAGGTGACAACGGCTTCGAGTTTCTTGTAGCTCACATTGACCTCTTGCACGCCATCCACCTTAAAGAGTGCCTTCTTTACCGTGATCGGGCAAGCGGCGCACGTCATGCCGGGTACAGACAGCGTAACCGTTTGGATAGCGGCCCATGCAGGTTCAGTCAGAGTAGCTAAGAATGCAGCTATTGCGATAAGTTTTTTCATGAGAATCTCCTGTTAATAGAATAATGGAAGGACATAAGGGAAGGCCAACGCGACCATCACCAGGACAGCCACGATCCAGAAAATAATCTTGTAGGCGATCCTCACTCGAGGGATGGAACAGACTTCGCCGGGTTTGCAGGCTTGTGCCGGACGAAAGATGCGGCGATACGCGAAGAACATGGCCACCAGCGCCGCGCCGATGAAGATCGGGCGATACGGTTCCAATACGGTCAGATTGACGATCCAGGCACCGCTGAATCCCAGAGCGATCAATACCAGCGGCCCTAGACAGCAGATGGAGGCAAGGATAGCGGCCAACCCTCCAGCGACGAGGGCACTGCGCCCCTGTTGTGGCTCGGCCATGCATTTCTCCTTTTAAAAATTTTACGAGTACCGTAAGATTACTTCCGTAGTCATGTACGGAGTCAAGCGGTATGGAGAATAATCTGGAGAATCTGACCATCGGTGCATTTGCTAAGGCGGCTGAGGTCAGTGTGGAAACGATCCGCTTCTATCAACGCAAAGGTTTGCTACCCGAGCCGAACAAGCCCTACGGCAGCATTCGTCGTTATAGTAGAGTTAATGTGCAGCGCGTAAGGTTTGTAAAATCTGCCCAACGGCTGGGTTTCAGTTTGAATGAAATTAGTGAATTGCTACGGCTGGAAGACGGCATTCACTGCAATGAAGTCAGCTATTTGACTGAAATAAAACTAAAAGATGTGCGTAAAAAACTGAAAGATCTGACGCGCATGGAGGCTGCGCTATCTGCGCTTTTACGCGCCTGCCATACACGAAAAGGAAATGTTTCCTGCCCAATTATTGCATCACTGCAAGCAGACTGAGCCAAGGTAGCAGAAGATTAACCAGTATCCAATTTTACTTGCATATTTTCATGTTTTTATTGTAACCAATTCCCAGCCTATCGATAGATAAAGGTAAGCATACAGCTAATATGATATTTGGCCGAGGCGATAGATTATTCTATGGTAGCGGTCGAAAAAATTAAACAAGCCAGAAAGGAGGGGGACTTTTCAATGAAATTATTTTCTTTAAGTAATTTAAGTGAAATATTTTGAGAGTGTTGACAGTAAATTATGTTTCCATTATATTGGAAATATGGAAATCAATATTGCTATTAAAGCCCTAACTGCCCTAGCTCATGAAACTCGTCTGACGATATTCAGAGTATTGGTTCAGGATGGAGAATCGGGGGTTGCTGCAGGTCAACTTGCAAAGGAATTAAATATTCCTAATGCAACGCTATCGTTTCACTTAAAAGAACTGACTAATGCGGAGTTGGTTACTGCCCGACAGGAAAGCCGCTTTATTTATTACTCGGCAAACTTTGAAACCATGAATGCCTTATTAGGCTATCTCACTGAGAATTGTTGTGCTGGTGTTCCTTGTAGTCCCGTTGAAGTCTGCTGCGATGAAAAAGAATAGCTAAAAAGAATTTTTCCTTTCATTTCATTTAACTCAGGAGTAAATCTGATGAAACGCTTTCATGTTCATATCGCTGTCGATAATTTGCAAGATAATATTCGTTTTTACTCTGCATTATTTGGTGTAGAACCCGCAGTCACCAAATCGGATTACGCTAAATGGATGTTGGATGATCCGTATATCAATTTCGCAATATCGGCAACAGGTGCAAAACCTGGCTTAGATCATGTTGGAATACAAGTTGATTCAGACGAAGCATTAAACGAAATGAATGATCGTTTGGTTCGTGCTGATGTGCCTGCTTCAGAACAAAAAAACGCTCAATGTTGTTATGCCTCATCTAATAAATATTGGACGGTTGACCCGCAAGGCATCGCATGGGAGGCGTTTCATTCACTAAAGACTATCCCTATGTTTGGGAAAGACACCTCGATTCCTGCTAAATCGGAATCTTGCTGTGCAGGTTAATCATGAACGTACTTTTTCTTTGTACTGGAAATTCCTGCCGCTCTATCCTCGCTGAAGCTACTTTCAACCATCTTGCTCCCAAAGGTTGGCATGCAATGAGCGCAGGTAGTAAACCAACTGGACAAGTTCACCATCGTTCGCTTGCGTTGCTTGAACGTGAAGGCATCTCAACAGAGGGCTTATTCAGCAAATCTTGGGAAAATTTACCGGAGACTCCAGATATCGTAATCACTGTTTGTGGTAATGCTGATAAAGAGGCCTGTCCGGTTTATCTTGGCTCTGCTTTGCGTACTCATTGGGGTGTTGCTGATCCAGCAAAAGCAACTGGCACAGAAGAAGAGATTAATGCAGCTTTCGAGCGTGCTTATCGCATATTGCGAGCGCGAATCGAGTTTTTCTTTGAATCGTCAATAGAAGAGTTAATTAAAAGTAAATCTCCCTCTTTACAGCGGAGACTGGACAACATAGGCGTTTTAAGATTCTAACCATCGCTCATAAGGCGATATCTGCAATTCAAAAACACTGTATCAATGGGAGCGACCTTGTATGCTGATTGCCATACTAATTTTCGTATTTACACTTGTATTAGTCATTTGGCAGCCGCGCGGGCTGGGTATTGGTTGGAGCGCTATGATGGGTGCTTCTGCAGCATTGATTCTCGGTGTGGTACATCTTAACGATATTCTTACCGTTTGGAATATTGTCTGGAATGCGACGGCTGCGTTTATTGCGATCATTATTATCAGTCTACTACTCGACGAAGCAGGATTTTTTGAATGGGCTGCGCTGCATGTAGGTCGTTGGGGACGCGGCAATGGGCATTTATTATTTGCGTTTATTGTGTTATTGGGCGCGGCTGTCTCAGCCTTGTTCGCTAATGATGGTGCAGCTTTGATTTTAACTCCAATCGTGATGGCGATGTTGCTGGCGCTCGGATTTAACCCGGTTGCTACACTTGCCTTCGTAATGGCAGCGGGTTTTATCGCCGATACGGCCAGTTTGCCATTTATGGTATCTAATCTAGTTAACATTGTTTCGGCAGATTTTTTTAAGATCGGCTTTGCCGAGTATGCTGCTGTGATGATTCCTGTCAATATTGTTTCAGTATTGGGCAGTTTGGGCGTGCTTTACCTCTGCTTTCGCCGCAGTATTCCGGCACACTATGACGTAAGCAAACTCAAGGCACCCAATGAAGCAATCCGAGATTCGGCAACATTTCGCGCCGGTTGGGTGGTTCTCGTTTTGTTACTTATTGCCTTTTTTGGTCTTGAACCCTATGGAGTTCCAATTAGCATTGTGGCTGTTATCGGTTCACTAATATTGCTCGCGGTGGCAGCGCATGGCCATATCATCAGTACACGTAAGGTAGTACGTGAAGCACCCTGGCAGATCGTCATTTTTTCCCTGGGAATGTATTTAGTCGTGTACGGCTTGCGTAATGAAGGATTGACCGAATACCTTTCAAGCCTTCTCGATAATTTCGCTAGTTATGGCTTGTGGGGTGCAACGCTCGGCACTGGTTTTTTGGCTGCTTTTCTTTCATCCATCATGAACAATATGCCTACGGTATTGATTGGCGCGTTGTCGGTCGATGCGACCAGCGCAACAGGTGCGATAAAGGAAGCTATGATTTATGCCAATGTTATTGGCTGCGATCTGGGGCCAAAGATTACTCCAATTGGCAGCTTAGCAACTTTACTATGGCTGCATGTGCTCGCGCGGAAAAATATGGTCATCACTTGGAGATATTACTTTACAGTGGGAATCGTGCTGACTGTGCCAGTATTGATTTTAACGCTTGCAACCCTCGCTACATGGCTTAGCATCAAATGAATTCAAAATAATGCAACAGCTGATTTTGTTCAACAAAAATGAAGAAATCAGGATAAAGAAAAATCGCGTTAGGGATCGGTCCCCTTCACTCCTCTCTGGTAGTTCTCTCGCACACTTACTCTTGATGCGGAAACGCTTCGTTGAATTCTTCACCGCTGTAAAACAGCATCCAAAATTTGCCACTTTCAGCAATCAATGTTACCCGATGTAAAATAGATCATGCCTTATCACAATGTGATAGGGATTGTTGCCGGTGGAAGATTGTGACGTTACTTAGCAAGTTCTCAACGATGATTGACACCCATATTAGAAAAATTTCTAGGAAAAGTTATACACAATTGTCGCAAAGAAATTTTGAGAGAGTCCGGAATAAACTTAATATACAACCTTAAACGTTGGACTATCTTCTGGCCGGGTTCTGCGATGATCATAAATCCTTGTAGTAGCAATATTGGCATGTCCCAGCCATTCTTGTACTTTGGCAATATCTGCTTGATGATCCAGCGCATTGGTGGCTGCTGTTGCGCGTAAGGAATGCGCGCCGATTTTGAAACCTAGCATTTTAGAGTATTTCTGTACCAATTTATAAATACCGTCTGGGGTAATCGGTTTTTGTGATCCCTTAATCCGGTTATTACTGGCTGAACGGAATAATGCACCAGTATCTTCGAGACCATGTCCAGCAGCATCGAGATAATCATGGATTAAGCCACTGGCCGCAGGGTGCAACGGTACATAACGTGTCTTGCCTCCTTTGCCGGATATTTTTATATGGGGCACACCGCGCCGCTCCTGCTTAAAATCTTTAACCTTCAATCGGCACAACTCATCACGCCGCAATGCGTGATAGAGTAGAGTGGCCAGTATCGCACGATCACGCTTGCCCTTAAGTGAGCTGGTATCCGGTGCATCGAGCAATCCGCGCGCCTGATGATCTCCGATTGCCGGAGTTTTACCTTCATAACTCTCAACTGCAGGACGTTTTACACCCTTGACTGGATTATGCGTAACTGTGTTTTTGTCGCATAGATATTCAAATAAAGACGACAGTGCAGATAAACGGTGTCGGATGCTCATACTGCTTAATGAACGACTCAACAAATCATCACGCCAGGCAATAATATGAGCGCGGGTCACAATCCTGAACTCTCCCGGATTCTGAATGCCCGTGAAATTCATAAAATCCTTTAAGGCATTTTCATAAGCGCGACGAGTGGCTTTGTTTCCTAAATTTGCAAACCATTCCACTTCAGGTGGAACATCAGCAAGGCCCTGAAATTCTTTCGCAGTGAGTGCGCGATTGTTTGTGGTAATAAGATTTGTCATATTATTTATCTAGCTCATCATTTTTATGCGATGTTTCACTACCCATAATCGCTTCATAATCTCTGCCGCCATAAAAAATATTAAGAATAGTGACGATTTGTTTGTCTTCAATAACCTCAAAAGCCGCGATCGCGTTTTTATCAATGGCAACGATTCTGAGATTCTTACGCAAATCATCGCGCTGTTGTCCAATCAAAGGTATTGTTTTAAGGTCATGGCACTTTAGGCGTAATTTCTCTATATATGCCCACGCGACTTCAGGAAATCCGCTCTTCTTAGTTATATATTCATAAATATCAGTCAGGTCTTTGATAGCATCGGGTGTTAGATACACCTCATAGCTTTTCATGGCCTGGTGCGCTTATGCGTTGTTGATGAAGCTGCTCGAGCTTTTCAAATGCCGCATCCAGCAAAACAGGTTCGCCACTGTGTGCGGATTGTTCCAGACGCGCTCGAATGGAAGCAATTCTCGCTTGATGTTCTTCTTCCTGTCTTTGCCATAAACGCATCGCTTCACGAATAACCTCACTTGTGGAAGCGTAGGCACCGTCCTTCACTTTTTCTCTAATAATTTTCAGCATGTCAGGCGGAAGGGTAATGCTGATTTTTTCTGCTTTATCGGTGCGCTTCATTTTTTATTTCCTGTGTATGTTTCTAATACCTTTCAGTAAGTAGGATATTATCCTACTCAATGGAATTTAATAAAGCAAAAAAATATTTCAACCTTCTTGAATTATAGAATTACTTTACTATTGATAACATATTTTATCAATAGTAAAGGAGGGGACTTATTAGATAATAATTTTGTACTAGATATTAGCTAGAGTATTTAGTTTGCATACTATATAGTATGATATTTTTCCACTATAAATAGTGTGAGCATAATATGACACATAGAACGACCATTACATTGGATGATGAAAGTTTTGCATTTCTGAATAATATTGCCGGTGATAATCGTAGTGCTTATATCAACGAGCTTTTGAAACAGGAACGCAAAAACCATCTCAAGCAAGTTTTGCTCAAGGCAAATCAGGAGGAAGCTCAGGATTCTGACTATCAGAAAGAACTAAAAGAATGGGATATAACCCTGTCCGATGGTCTTTCAAATGACTGAGTATAAGCAACTAGATATTTATTGGATTGATTTGGAACCAACTAAGGGTGCGGAAACTAAGAAGCTAAGACCGTGCGTGATTGTTGCTAATTAATTTAACTGTTCATCTAAGCGATTAATACCCCATATCTTCTTTGCCAGTTTCTCATACAATTCCTGTCTTTCGAGTAATGCTTTTTTGTCAAATACAGAATAGGGCTTAAAATGTAAATTTTCTGCTTCAAAGAAACGTTTAAATTGTGGGTTATTCCGATAACAATCACTACTCAACGATTTTGCTAATAAATTCTCTCCAAAGTAAATCGGAAGTTTCTTGTCAAAGGTCAAATCATTTAAGCTTCTATTCTTATCCATTGGCAAAAGTAATAAACCACCAAACTTATTTCTGTGTCTGTCGAATGTTTCTTTTTCAGGATATTCAGCTACAAACCAATCGTAGTGGTCGCAAATGATATGCTCAATATCATATGGGTTCTTAATTTCCCTGTTGATATAATTATTAAAGTTGGAAGGAATTCCGCTTTGCGTTTCAATATAATCTATAATACGAGAAAGAATATGAAGCATGTACCGAATTGTCCATCCATTTAAACGGAATTCACCAATGGTTTCCAATTGAAACTCCATTCCTGTAATTTCCTGTTTGCACACATCTAACAAATCAAGCAAAGGCTTTCTTCTGATTCGTTTTGAAAGCATGAATACATTGTAAACAATTGCAGAATAATCAACTGTTTTATAATTGAAAATTCTTCTGGTGAAATACAAGTCCAAGAAACATGACACTAATTTAATTTTCTTGTCCGATTCTTCTTTGGGTTCCGTTGGGTCAATAGCGGCAAGAATTAATTGGTACTGTAAAGTAAAGTTTCTATCAGCATTGTAAAAAACATATTCAAATCCTTTGGTTAAAGTTGATGAATAGTTTTTAAGGTCAAGGTATATCTGGCTAAACTTGTCAAACTGCTTCAAAACAAAGTCTTCAAAGTCTTTACTTTTAGCCAACTGCATTTGGGAATTGTGCTCTCTCACCCATTTGTGGAAAGCGGTACCGATAATATCGAAATCGCCTGGTAAGGCGTTTTTCTTTCTTTCCCTTATCGTTTCAGCATATTGCGAACGTATCCAGTTTTTAAGAAAATCACTTTCTTCTTCTTTGCCTAAGCCTTTCAGTTCAAGAATTCTCTTTTTCCAAAGATCGTTTGCTTGTTGTCTTACATCATCCTTCTCAATTTTGCTCAGTAAGTATCCTTTCAGCATTTCGGTTGGTGTTAGACTCAAACCTCTGTCGTTCATGGATACGAAAATCTTGTGAGCATCTTGTTCTGTTTGTGCGACAATTCGAATGAAGTCAACATTGTCAATGAGCCAGTCTTTGAAAATATCCAATGCCTCTTTAGGCAAGATATCATTCATGATCGCTTTGATGTCGGCATAGCGGTTATAAATATTCCGTATGGTTTCTGAATGCTTCGTTACATCCATGCACTCATCGTGCAATAAAGTATTCATTACATCATAGCGTTCAGGCATTTCAGGCACATGAATATTGAATGTTTTTGTACCTGCTTTTTTCGAATAGATAAGTTGCAAGACTTCTGCTCTTTCTTCTTCATCCTCCAGGTGGTGGTATAAATAGATAAGTAATAGCGTTAATGATGTTAGTCGTTGTTGCCCGTCAATAATGGCATTGTCGTCAGCAGTCAACACTATGGAACCCATAAAATAGTGTCCGTATTCCAGTACCTTTACTCTTTCATCTTGATCTGAATAAAATTCGAAAAACTCTTCCGTTAAGTCGTCAATGAGTTCTTCAATCTGTTTGGTCTGCCATTGGTATTCACGTTGGTAGTAGTGAATAGTATATTTCACCCCTGTAAATAGCTCTCTTATGGTTTTTGGTGTTCCGTCAATTTTTTTCATTTATATATTGCTTCCAAGAGATAATAAATACCAATTGGCTTCTAGTATTGTCAGTGTTAATACAGCATACTTCGGCCCTTCTACAATCTTCGCTTCTTTATGCGCCACAAACTCGTGGAATAGCTCGCCCAGATGCTTGCGCAATACTTCAAAAATTAGCTTTCTGCGCTTCTTCGGAATGAACACCACATGGTGCTAACAATCGCATCTTGTTTAGGTCAAACATGGATACTCATTCAACTTTAACTAAGTTATTTTTATTCTGGCCGATAACCACAAAAGATAGGCTGAATACTCATGATCTGTACCTGATTGAATAATAAATCATTGCAGAAGAATTACAGTCATTTGATCATTTGCCTTGACTTTTGCAAATAATCCACAATTGGAATAAAAGTAAGTCTTTACTTAGTTTCATCAGTACATAAATTATATATATCAATAACTTCATGATAAATATAGGAAATGCAACTGTTAAATTATTAGGCAGAGGTGAAAATTTCCTTATAGGTCGCTAAGTTAACGAATACATATCGACTTTTTCAACAAAGTTTTCCACAGAAAATGTGGATAATAAGAATAATCTTATTAAATTTATGACAATAGCATTAATTAAATGAGTTTGTTCACTACGAAGCTAGCGAATTAATTCAATAGCCTGTTTGTATTGTTTTAATAATTGCCTTATTTCCTTTTGTAGCTTGCTTAATCCATGCTTATAAGCATTCTGGCTTGATCTGGCTTTGCCTTCCGGTGTTTTAGCGCCTGTAGATTGTTTCCACGGCTGCCAATTCCTGATTAATGCTGCTTGTTTCAATCGTTCCTCCGGTGTCCAGTGTCGCATGATTGGGCCTCGCCCCATTAATTCACCCCGATCAGAAAGGTGTTTATGCAGAGCCAATATGAAATAAATTATAGCTAGATATAACTTAGTATAAATGGCTCCTAATTAAATGATAAAAAATAGAAAAAATATACTAATATTTTCTATTAATAAACATACGCTTATATTAATCAAAAATAATAGAATTTTATTCTCTATAGATAAGTCAAACAAATTAATGCAATTAACTGAATATTAGATTAATATTTATAAAAAATTTGGGTTTCAAATAATTCATAAAAAATATTATAAAGAAAGTAATTTTTAACTATGGACTCTACTATGATTCAACCCTCTCCACACTTTCGTTTTGATACGTCTGTACCCAATGAGCAACTTGCAGAGATTAATATTGATGAGATAGACAGCCCCGTTCTTTCCCGTCTAATCGAAGAAGTAAGGAATGATAGCGAGTCAACTGTTTACAATTATGATCGGGTGCACAATCGTCACAACCGTTGAATCCTAAGTGATTCATATTGATACCGTATTAATTAAGGTTTCCAGCCGGTGCAATATTAATTGCAGCTACTGTTATGTTTATAATATGGGAGATGATAGTTGGGAAGATATGCCCAACTTTATATCTAGAGAAACGATTTCAGCAATCGCCGCTAATCTAGAAAAAGTAAGAATCTCACAAACTAAACCCTTTGCTGTTGTTTTGCATGGTGGTGAACCATTGCTTTTAGGTCTTAAAAGACTCAAATATCTACTGCAGCAGCTTCGTTCTGTAATTCCAGATAAATATTGCATTAGTATTCAGTCCAATGGAATGCTAATTAACGAAGCCACACTTGATTTATGCTCCCAATACCGCGTCTCGATATCTGTTAGCCTGGATGGCCCGGAGAATATTAATGACGCAAATAGGATTGGTCATAAAGGAGAAGGTACTTTTAATCGGGTAATTGCCGGCCTCGAAAAACTAAGATCGCATCCAGATTCATCTTTTCTTTTTGCAGGACTGTTGGCAGTAATTGAGCCAAAATCTGATCCGTGGGAAATTTATAGTTTTTTTAAATCTACTGGCACTAAGAATGTAGATTTTCTATATCGTGATGGAAACCATGACAAGCTTCCATATGGTAAAACTTCTTTTGATTCAACCGAATATGGCACATGGCTTCAGAGCCTGGTTGATATATATTTAAAAGATAAGAATCCTATCAAAATTAGAATCTTGGATGACTATATTCGCTTGCTTCTGGGTGGCAGAAGTATCAAAGAAGGTGCAGGAATTACAGATTTTGGTATTGTCGTGATTGATACAGATGGAACAATTACTAAAAATGACACCTTAAAAAGTAACTTCAGTGGGGCTGATCGATTCTCAGAGCAGCTAAATGTCAAAACACATGAGCTTATAGAAGTTTTTAAGTCCGAAGAATTTACCCTATCCCATATGCTTCAGCGACCCACTTCAGAGAAATGCAAAACCTGTCCAGAGCTTTATGTGTGCGGTGGGGGCATGCCATTGCATCGTTGGAGTGCCAAATCTAAATACAATAATCCTTCAGTTTATTGTCGAGATCAATTACACATAATCAGTCATATCAGAATGAAACTTCAACATACCCTGAATAAAAATATCAATGAATCCTTACCTAAGAATGGGCCCTGTAACTAAATCAGAGGCTCCATTTCTTCATGCGTTTTCTCCAAACGCATTCAATGCTGAATTTAGTATGGAGGTATTGTCATGGCTTGAAAAATCAGCTCCTTGGTCATTGACCAAAACTGACTTTTACGAGCAATATGAATTTAGTTTTTATGATATTGCCCTACCTTCAAACCTCATATCTCTAGGCGACTATGAATATCTTAATCAAATAAAGAAATTCATGGAAAATGTATTTGCTATAACACTTGATGACAAGATTGATTGTACTGCTCACAAACTTATCCCAGGGCAGAGGATTAGGATACACAACGATTTTATTCCTGGCATGGAAACTCACAGACTTCTAATACAGCTCAATCGGGGATGGATTGATGAGAATGGAGGGATGCTTATGTTATTCAATGGTACCGATCCAAAGGATCTTGATAAGATATACAGGCCAATACACAATAGCGCATTTGCATTTGAAATATCTGCCAAATCAAACCACGCAGTTTCAACAATTAAAGGAGGGGAACGTTTTACTCTCGTTTATTCTTTTTATAGAAACAGAAAGTGAATGAACTTAATACACTTATTCTGCAGCATTTTAACAATGCAGACGTATCACCATGGTTTCCTGGTTTGAGTCAAAGGCTTGTAGAAGTAAAGTGGACAACTTTAGAAAAGCAAGGGGGGCTTAACAAAGATAATTATTCAACAGAAGCTTGCCTTAAAAGTAAAAAGATTGCAGATTTGTATCCTCAGGCTCATGTATTACAAAATCAAATTCCAGTGTTTCCAGTTCCATTGGAATTGGCCTTAAGCGATAAAAAAAAGAATATAGGTTCTTATAGTTTGGATGAGCTACAGTCATTACCAGTTCTGGAGTGTATTGATGATGCTTTCGAATGGTTGAAAATTGAAAACTCTATCATTGATGCCATAATAGCTTTGGTTAGAAATATTCATTTACTCAAACTTGAAGATAATGAATACGATACCAGCTACAGTTTACCTAATATCCCTTTTTCAATCTTTATCTCAATACCATCACAGCGTATAAATAAAGATAGTTTGAGAGTTGCTGAAGCCATTTTGCATGAAACCATGCACCTTCAGCTTACTCTGATTGAAGAGATAACGCCTCTAGTTAGACAATCTAACCTAAAATATTTCTCACCATGGAAGAATGAATATAGAAATGCACGCGGCATTATCCATGCACTCTATGTATTTAGAACAATTAGGGAGTTTATTAATAAGATATTAATGATAAACATTAATCAATCTAATCTAAAATTCCTGATAAAACGAAAGGAAGAGATTGAAAGCCAATTAATATCATTAAATGATTTTGGCATGTCTGAAGCATTAACGGAGCAAGGAAGACTGCTAGCTCTGACACTTATCAGGTCGATTTAATTTTTTTTATTTTATCAATTGCATCTTGCGCTGCGGAACTTACTTCCAGACGTGGGTTATCCAATAATTTCGTCAAAGCAGTTATACTGTTTATGGCTTTTTCTCCGATATTGCCTAAAGCGATTGCAGCCGACATACGATATTCATTTTCACTGGAATCCTCTATCAATTGTGTAAGTAGTGGAACCGCTTTTTCTCCCTGCTCTCCTGAATAGCTAAGTGCTAATGCTATCGCGTTTTTAATGTTGGCAATTTCTTCCGTATTTTCGTTCTTACTTGGTTCTTTATTAATTAAAGATGCAAGCAATGTGACGAGTTTATCGACAATTTTATTAATAAACGCTAAATCATCTTTTCTATTTTCTTGAAGCTTACCAAGCGCTCCAATTACTGCAGCAACATTAGGTTTTGTTAAATCTTCGCAATGTTTTATTAAAATATCAAATACTTGATTATCTGCATCAAACTCCCCTAATTTACTTAAGATTATGACTCCGAATTGATTCTGGCTTTCTTTTTCAAGAATTTCTTTAAGTACCTGGATTATTTTTTCTTTATCATGTGCAAAATATGGCAGAAGCTCTACAGCCTCAATTTTTGCATCATTATCAGTTCCATTTAGATCGCTAATTAGGTTATCAGCAACTTCACTTGCAGCTTTTTCGTATTTGTCTATAGCTTTAAGCCATTTATTGTGTGCTTTTAGCCTAGTTATTAGATATTCTTTGTCACCTCTAAAATCATCCCTTAAATCATCATAGACACCATACATGGTTTTATCTAATGCAGCGGCTTTATTTTGTAGCGCTTTGAGAAGTTCTGAATTGCTGAAAATTTTATCTTTAATGGTGTTTTCTAAATCTTTTAATTCCTTAAGTGCCTTTCTTGATTCGTCTATTTCTATGGTTGCGAAACGAGTGCTTTCAATAGCTTTATCTCTGACATCATCCATTCTCGACACTTGAGTTTTTACTACCGAAGTAACTGTATATTTAATGAATGCGATCCCACCTAATAAAAATGCAATACCTAACCAAAAATATTGGTCTCTATGCCAATCGATAACTTCTTTTTTTGAATCTCGGGAAATCTCATAGATAAGTCTTTTTCTATCTTCGTCACTCAAATTGAGTTCTTTTGAATTCACCTCAGCTTGAATGGTAATATTATCAATACGTAAATTTTTAGGTGTTGTCCCTTCGCTTTTATTTGAATTATGTGAAAGGGAGTCTGTAATTTCTCCAAAAACTGATTGTATGTTGAAAAACGTTGTAATCAACATTACAACTAAGTATCTCAATATATGAGCAGTTCCTTTATAAAAAACACTATTAGCGTTTAACTGTCTTAATTTGCACGATGAGTCAAAAAATAGGGAGAAATAAGTAAAGTTCATTTATTTATTGGTATATCTTAAATAAACTTTATTATAACAGGCATTTATATTCTATTTTTCTGTGAATATTTGATATTCTTCAATCCGAGGAAACTCTCAAGCAGCATAAAAATTGACGAGTGAGGATTGCTGTAATGTTGCTTTTTTCTCCCTTTTAATAAATTACAGAAACAACAGAATGATTGTGCCAAATATGTGCCAAACTATACTGCAAATTCCACTGTTTGTGATTGTGTGACACCGTTTTGTAAGCTTGGCAAGAATTTCAAGTTGTTGATTTATTAATATCTATATTTTGTGATTGCATTTTGTAATCAGAAGGTCAAGTGTTCGATTCTTGGTGTATGCACCATAAAAACAATAAGTTATAGCTATTTACTTTTAACAATAATAATTCATTGCTACTATATTGCTACCTTTTACGTTAATGAAAGTATTCATAAAGTAAGTTGTGACGGTACTGATCTGAACTACCAATCAACTGGTTTTACTGGTCGGTTAATCAAATCGATAGAACGATAGCTGCTAGTTTGTAATCGACTGGAATACACATGTTGCAAATAAAATTTGATACTTCGCAATCTTATTAACGCAATGAATCCACCTAATCATTCTTTAAATAGTTGATCTCCTGTTCCTGTATGTGCAGCAGCCTCCTCTTTTATTCGTAACCTGCATAACAACGTCACAATCCTGTATTAACGAGGGCTCCAGTGTTACGCTTCTGCTGTTATTTTTCATCCGTTACATATACAAAGCTAAATTTCGGGGAGATGATCTATTCCACCCCAAGTGCCTTGAAAACCGCATCCACCGGCTCGGAATAGAAGGTGGTCTGGAATTTGGCAAATAGTTCACCTGGTACAGTCGGAATATCGGTAACACTGGACATCGGCAACAGTATACGCTTCACACCTGCATCAAAGGCAACCTGCAAACTCTCTGCCAGACTCCTAACCTGGACAATGGTCCCACCCAAGCTCATATTACCCATCACCACCATTTGAGACTGAACTGGCTTTCCAAAAGCCGCCGAACATAGAGCTACAAAGCTGGCCAGCGTAAGCTCATCGGGAGCTCCTGTATTCTGTAGCTCCAGCAAATGAAGGTGAAAATCACGCTCGCCGGGTTTGATCGATGCGCTCACACGGGAGGCATTGGCTTTGAAATAATCAAAAGCAACTTTAACTGATTCCTTAGAACCTGGGCCGGATATGGACAACTTGCCTGCTCCACTCATGGATTGAATTTCCAGCCGATAAACGCCCGGGATACCTGTGTCGCCCATGCTGATGGTGTGCAGCGTTCCGGGGCTGAGCTGCCCCTCTGGAATTAACGCACCTCCAGATTGCTCTGGGACAGTGATAAAGCGTTCCTGCTTGTCTTCCAGATCAATGTAGCTGAAATGCACATCGTAGAATTCCATACCGCCGATCTTTTTGAGCTGCTCCTTCATGCGACGACGGGTCTCCAGAGCATATTCCAAGCATTTGCGCACGATTACCTTATCATATTCACCATGAGGGCAAACCAATTTCAGCAATCCTGATACTGTTCGGCGCACAGCGATGGTATCACGTTGGTTCAGGTTGTTGCCCAGCTTGAACCACTTGTCGATGGCATCAGCAAAGTTATATTTACGCATCTCGCGAAAGTATTCGGCTAAGTAATCGACTATCATCCCATACTGATTGGTGAAGAATTCCGGCCGCAACTTCGGAATCTCCCAACCCGGCACGTAGGCATGGAAGCGGTCGAAGAATGCCGAATCAATCATCACATCCGGAAATGGCGCCAGTAGGTGTGAAGTTTTCACCAGCGATTCCACGGTCTGATTAATATTGCCGATGAACACCATTGAAGCATTTGCATTGATCGATTCGCGACCTCGGCTGAACGAACCGGAGGCCATATAATCCTTCATGATCTGAACTCCGTCATGATCCTTAAAGTTGATACCCGCCACCTCATCGAAGGCCACCACGTCCCACACTCCAACCAGTCCCACCTTGCGAGCCGCCATGTTGTAGAACAGATTGGCGACAGTCGTTTGACCGCCAGAAATCAAAATGCTGTTGGGGCTGATTTCTTTGTAAATATGGCTCTTTCCTGTGCCGCGCGGTCCCAGTTCACAGAAATTGTAGTTGTTCTCCACAAGGGGTATCATTCGCGCAAGCAGGTGCCACTTCACCCGTTCCTTGAAGCAGAACGGCTCCATTCCGATGGAGCGGATCAAGGTATCAATCCACTGTTCATCGGTCAATGCACGTCGGCCATCGAAAAGACCTTGCATGTCCATGTTCGGCATCTGGATGGGCTTCAAGTCAGTGGCCGTGAACGGCGACCCCTTCTGGTTTTCCTCAAACTGATACTGGAGCGTGATAATGCACCAAATGCCGCCAATGAGCAGCTTCTCGAATTTGCGCACAAAACTATCCGATACCTCGGCGTTTTTTACCCCCAGATTAGATAGGAGTGCCTCATATACGTCTCGCTTTTCATTGAGCTTGACTGTCACCTTGTCGATGATCTTGTAGCTGCCGCTCTCACGGATTTTCGATTTAACCTTCTCCGCTTCGTCGGGACGCACGTAGTTCTCGGTCAGAATGCGCTTCACATTCGTTATGCCCGACTGAATCGTCGCCTCGTCATCAGAGGCGCAATACATCCCCAGCAAATACTCGAGGACATACACCGGGACGTTGGCGCCCTCCTTGATCAGTTTGGTCAGATCCTTGCGGACGACCTTACCCCCGAAGTGTTCATTCAGCAGAGCATCCAGACTTTTTCCCTCAGCCAAAGGCGAAAGTGTGTCGGTCATAAAACCACCTTAAAAATCGTTGGCAAAAGCGAGATCCACCTTCAGTGGTGTACGAAAAACCTCTACTTTGGTCTGTGCGTCACGAGCAATCAGAAAATAGTCCTTCGACTTAACATAAGTGCCCGTTAACACGGTTAGAATCACCGAGCGCTTGCGCTCATCCATCATCTGCGATGAGCTATCAAAGGTCAGCGTCTGTTCATCACTAATCAGGTTTTTGCCATCCCGCAAGCTGAATAATACCGTGCGCGGCAACACTCGCTCAGAAGTCGCTTCGGTCTGGATAAATTCAAAGCGTTGCTTATTTGTGACCACCTTATTCGAAGACCCAAGCAGGCTGAATTCCACCGGACGCGTCCTAGCCTTATCGGATTCGCTCTCACGTAATGTGATCACCGGCACAACAATTTCCTGTGGCATCGCACTACCATGTACAAACCGAGCGCCACCCGCAAAATGAAAACGCGCAGCCCCCTTTGGTACCCAGAAATCAAGACTACCCACGCCTTCTTCGGTGCCAGCGGTCAGAGCAGTATTGCCCGACCAAGCTTGGGAACTGGTGCCGAGATTGCATCCAAGCAAATACCGCTTCTTGGCCCGTAGCGTGCCCACGGGTTTCTCATCCAGCACCGATTTGTCTGCCATCTCCAGCGCCGATTCCTGATACATGAAACCGTGATCGGCGGTAATCAAGACAAGCGAACCATTAAGGCTATTGATGATGAAATTTGCCAATTGCCCAATCTCGGTCAAAGCATCCACCACCGCTTCGAAAGTCTTTGTCTCGGAACTCTGTTTGTCACCGATCAAGTCAATACGGTCATGGTAAATGTAGATTAGCCGACGATCCCGTACAAAATCTCGCCCTTTATCCTTACCAAGATCAAGCAAGTCTTCAGCCTTGATCGCTACGCCACCAAAGCGTTCCAGTTGGGTACTCCGCTGCTCGATAGTAGCTATCGGCTGACCATCAACCATCACATTCAGGTTGCTGTTGGCCTTGTAGGCCATTGTTTCATGGGGCAATAAAGCTGCCATACCCAAGCTGGTATAACTAGGCAATACGCCTAGCATCGCAGATAGCGATGCCTTGAAACGGTTCCGACTGTTGATTTCTTGCACCAACTCTTCAGCCGCTTCAAAGCGGAAAGCGTCGGAAATAATCACAAAAACTCGCTTGATCGTCCCTCCATCCAGCAGTGGCTTGACCTGCTGCGCATAGAAATGCGGCTGGTTGAGTAGTCCAGGTACCTTCCAGCTCGACAGCAAACCATCCTCACCTTCCAGTACCTTGCTCCAGGCTGAAGCCAATTGCGGCACAAACCAACCGGAATAAGCTGCCTCGATCTGCTCCCGCAATTCATGCAGCAACGCCCAACCCATCGGCTCAACCAGTGCAGCAGCATAATGAAAACGCCGATAAAGTTGATCAAACCGAAACAGCTCGGCTTGATAGCCAGCCAATCCCATGGAGGCATCAGCAAAGCTGAAACCAGCAGCAAACCGCGTCTTCAGTTCGAAGAAACCGGCAGCTGCTTCCAGCGCATCGTAGCTGGCCACAAGTGCGCGATTTGCGTCACTAGCTTGGGATAGAAAGCGATTAGCCCAGTATCCATCACGGCGGCGCGCAATCAAGGCACGAACCGTTTTTATATTAGCGCCCGCTCCGGCAATGATTCGATCTTTCAGGTCCTGAATAATGCGCTGCTCAGTCACTTCAAAGGTCATAGAATCCGATAATGCCTCCGCGGTCATGACGGCCAACAAACCCTGTAACCCTAGCTCCTTGGCCACAGCAGCTGAAACTGCGCTATAACTGGCAAAGTAAGCCATGTCTGAGCGCCAACGGCCAGCAAACACTGATGCATTGGAGGCCAAAGATTTTTCGGTTAGTGTGAAGTGTTTCAGTGATTCTGGCAGCGTACCAAGATAAGATTGTGCAAAATCAGTCACAAAGATATAAAACAAGAGCTCACGCAAAGTCGGCTGCACTTCGTTGTAACCAAACTCCTGCCGAACCAGTCGCCAAAATGCCGGCTCTAATTCATTGGAAATGATTTCCTGCCAAGCCTTCGGCACCGTATCCAGATCCGCTCCACCCGAGTCAGCCATGCTACCCAGCAGCCGCAGCAGTATCGAAAAAAGGTCCGGCTGGTCGGCTCGTGCCAATACCCCCAGCATCTTCCGGTCGATATCCTCAGCCGTATCGGTCGGTATCACCCAGCGCTTCAGGCGTTCCACCCGCTCCTTTGCGCGGAGAAACTTGGCCCGCTCCTTGAGATGTGTCCGTAACGACTGAGAACCCAGCTCCAAATCCTCGAGGAGGATGGACGCCGTATCGGCCCGGAAGGTCTTGCTTCGCAGACGAATATCCAGCAGCCAGTCATGCGATGGTTCCGGCTCGGCAGCAGGACTGTATAACAGCCACTTGCCTGCATTGCCACCACGTTCAATATCCAGCTTGACCTTCAGTGCTGGCGTTTCATTCAGCCGTATAAGTTTGGTCTCGCCGAGGGGCAATGTCGCAACCACAGAGGAAAATTCGCCCTCCGGGTCATGCCAAAACACGACACTCTGGGAAGCGAATAGGTTGTTAAGTGAATCTACAATGCGTGGAGAGCTCAATCAATGGTTCCTTTAGGCGCACTTAAAATGGTTTGATTTCGGAGAAAAGACTAACATCTTCATCAGGAATCCGATGAGCTCCAAACTTACGGAAATTGTTCCTCTTAAACTGTCCTGCCATTTCATTGAATTTAATGCGCAGCCAAGAGTGTTTCACCTTTATGCTGGGAGATTTCTTATTAGCCAGCCCTTTTATCAATTTTCTGAGTGCATCAAGGTACTCCCATAAGTCATACCAATCTTCGTTGAAGTCATCGGACTGCACATTGAAATAGTCGATGTAATACAGTCCATCCAGGTCCATCTCCACCATGGAACTAATGGATCTGGTTAGTTCCAGTTTTCGTTTTTGGCGGTATGGGCGGGGTAAAGATGCTTCATCGAAAATCTGGCCATCAAGAATCACTCGCGGATAGCTCGCCAGCTTCTCTAACGCCACTGCCTCGTTGAGTGCAGGACCAAAAACAAGGCTCTGATCGTGATAAAGCAGTCCAGATGTTATGGCACCGCGTAGAAGTATCCCGTAGGGGACCAATTCCAATTGAAGGCGATGAACATCCCAAAGTATGCTGGAAACACCAGAACCATTTTGTTCATTCTTGAGATAGCTGACAACAATAGAATCAGAAAATTGAGTGACTTGACGGGAGGATGGATGCATTTGGCCAGCAACCACAACAGCCTGGCGGTAGTTAACTCCATTGGAGATTTTATCCAGCGCTGATTTAAGTCGAGAGAATGTCATGGGATGCTTGCTATCAGCCTTAGGGTTTACCGTTTCATCAATATGCGATTGAAATCCCAAGATATCGAGAAATAAGCAATAGCGTTCTTCATATCCAGCTGCGCTAGTCATCACTCGCTCCACCTGTCACTGCCTTCACTTCAGCCAGCAGATCGCCAAACCTGCCGTAGTTCACCTTCACCCCGTCATCCAGATCCAGCTTGATGCGCATGTCCGCGTAGTGACGGAGCTTCTCGTCGTAGGCTAGCAGCTCGATGTGTTTCTTGCGCAGCGCTTCGATTTCCTTGTTGAACTTGTTGCGGGCTGCAGTGGAGGTAGCGGCTTCGGCGTCTTTGGTCAGAATCTCGATGCGTGACTGGATTTTTCCGGTCAGCGGCACGACATATTCGCTGCGCATCCGCGCCAGTGTGCCTTCGTGGTAGCGATGCAGATAAACCAGCGCTTGAAATGCGCCTTGTTTACCACTTGAGAACAACCAGTAGATCGGGCGCTTCTTGTAGGTTTGCAGATGGTCTTTGAAAAAACTGCCTGAGAGATAACGGCGGATGGTCTCGATCGGGGTTTCGTTGCTCTTTTCGCCCAGGCTTTCCGCCAGCCAAGTCATGTTTTCTTCCAGTGTCTCGGCACCCCATACGGCCAGCAGAAATTCGCGGATGCGGTTGGCGGAATCGTCCTCGAACCAGAGATCGTCGGTGAGCGGCACAATACCGTCGGTGTCGGCCGAAAAGCTCTTGTAGCGGGCCGGATCGAAGCCGACGTTGCCGGCGTGGGCGTAAATCAGGCCGGGTTCGTCCTGGCTGTAGCGCCCCATCATGCAGCCGATGGCGTAGGAGATCAGGCGCTGGCAGTCCTTTTCGCGGTCGGCACGGGCGAGGGTGATCTGCTCTTCTGGGACTTCGAAGGAGAGTTCGTCTTGCAGACCGTAGGCTTCGATGAAGAGGCGGTTGTTTTCCTCTTCAAGTTTTTTCAAATTTGAAATTTGATTTCTTGCTAATTGATCCCAAAGAAACCAACTATCCTGTAACCTTCTTGCGTCCTTGCGAAAGCTTATCCACTGTAGTTTGCTGAAATCCCAGGATGTTTCGCTAGCATCCCAATCAGCTTTGCTTATTTGAACCAATTCATCAGCGATGATGACAACACGAGTTCTAAGTTCTTCATCAACGACTTTTGGCAGTGGTAATCTAATAACGTCAGCTACTTGAAGATTTATTGTTGGATTCAATATTTTTAACAGCATTGAAGCTGGACTTGAGTTCATACACGCAAGCAAAAAGCAAGATTTCTCATCTTCCACAAAAACACCTGGCCCTCCCGAGTCATACAGACAACCGGGAGGAATAAATCGCATACTAAACGGGCCATTTGTAATATATGAAAATCCCACACATGGCCTGAAATAATAAGGAACGTTAACGATAGTACGCGTGAATGATTGGTTAATAGTTTTAGCGAATGCAATCACATCTCTTCCATCGTTTTCCCAATTAATAAGAAACTCTAGGAAGCCATACCACTTTCTAAAGCCGCCGCCCTTACTGTAAGGAAACCACTTGGCTCCAGATTGCAACGCTTCGGTGCTGTTCTTAGCATGCTTGAAAGTTTTTTCAATAGACACTTCCGGCCAATAGCGAAGAAACCTATTGTTGTCAGATGTCGTCATTCCCCGTTTAACATCTCCAAACGTTTCTACTGGGCTTCCAGACACAAATGTCTGAAGCACTGCTGAGCTTACCCAATACGCCACCGGGCTCCCAGGAATTTTCTTGAAATCATCTGGCTTTGCGGTTTTGAGACGTTTGCTCGGCACCGGGAACTTTTTCGGCAGTCCATCTTCATTGATATCACCATTCTCACAATAAGAAAAACTACCTTCATAAGCGCTAATGTGTTTGTTCCAAAACACGGTAGCCGAAGTGCCAAATGCAATCCCCATCACGCCATTGCCCATGTGAACCATGTTTGAAAGTGTTCTGCTGGACAGCAACTTCTCCCGCATCGCTTCATACGACGACAGGAACATCCAGCTTTGCATCGTTACCATGCTGTTGAAACCAATCGGCTTGCACCAGCTAAAGCCCCGCTCGATGAATATGGCAAACAGATCAGACTTGCTATCCGGGAACGTCGCCTTGGCGTAATCCTTCAACGTAGCGTTCATCCCCTTGCCGCCCATATACGGTGGGTTCGCTACCACCGCATCAAACTGCATCCCCAGTACTCTTGCCTGTGCCACCAGCGGCAACAAATACCGCACCGCTGCCTGAGCATAAAGATCACCATTCAGGATGGCCTGCTGCAAACTCTCCGCCATAGTTGCCAGTTGCGCATTCAGTTCCTGCGGAATTTGGATTAAAGAGCCAAAGGTCTTGGCTTGGGCGAAGATATCGATGAGGGCGGCAATCGTAGGTCGGAATAGCGCAACGTAACCCGATGTTTTTGCCGCCACCGATTCGCCGAGGCTCATTTGCGGAAGAGTATCAGGAAAAATGTCAGTGTCACCAAATTCATCTCTGGTTTGTCGGGTTACGTCCTGCGGACTAACCCGACCTACGGCGACGGATTGCAGAGCATGGATCAGGTCGTCTGCATTCAGTCCTTTGCTTTCCTGCAAGGCCAGCACATTGAGCTGAGGCGGGTTGTCGAGCAGACGGCGGTCGTCGGCACGAGCTTTCATCAGTAGGGCGAAGCCTGCCAGTTGCGCGGCGCGGTCATCGATGTCGAGGCCGTAGAGGTTCTTTTCCAGAATCAGGCGTGGAATGGCGCGGAGCTGGTGGCCGCGTTCCAAATAGATGGCTTTGAGTACATCGTAGGCCACCACCAAGATGTGTCCGCTGCCACAGGCAGGGTCGAGTACGGTGATGGTTTCTGGGTTAAGGCTGCCGCCATCTTCGCCCATGTGGGTCTGTATAAGGGCGTTGAGCTGGGCCTGCACTTCGGGCGTCTGCTCGGCGGGCTCGATGTAGTAGGGCCAGTGGCTTTTCAGGGTCGAGGCAGGGTTGGCCATCAGCCACAGTCGGCCGACGCTGTTTTGCACCAGATATTGCACGATCCAGTTGGGGGTGAAGAGCTGGGTGGCGGCGGGGATGTCCTCGCTCTTGACCACTTTGCCAATCACTTCGTTTTTTTTCTCGCTTATGTAGAACTGGTAGAGCCAGCCGATGATTTCGACCTCTTGCCAGTCTTCTTCGGGGATGGCTGTCACCAGTTTGGCGATGATGGAATCGGTGCGCAGCAGGTTGTCGGGCAACAGCAGTTCGGTCTCGTCATCGATGCGCTCGAACAGGAAGGGCATGGCGCGGGACAATGCGTTGCACTGGGCGACCAGCAGCATCTTGTACAGTTCGCCATCCTTGTTGCCCGCGAGCTTGAGTTCTATTGCCTTGGTTTTATTGAAGCCCGGCAGTCCCAGCTCGGCGGCATGGCTGAGGATTTCCGGCATCCCACCTTCGCGGTTGGATAGCACGCGATGGCCGTGATCCAAGTAGTCGTGAATTTCCATATAGCGCAGCGCGGCAAAGCGGTTGAACCAGGTATAGGCGACGGCTTCCATGGTTTGGGCAAAGCCGTTTTTCTGGAGGCGCTTGATAAGCTGCTCGCGCTGGCTCTGCACCTTGGCTGGCCAGGGCTGGCCGGCGATGATGACGAGGTCTCCGCCTTTCTCTGCCGGGGTGACTTCGAGTTTGCCGTCTTGCTCGGACAAACCCAACTGGTTTGCGCGGGCAGTGACTGTAGTAATGAAGTCGCGGCGGGCTTGAGGAGCGTAGGTTTTGAGTTTGGATTTGTTCATGTGCCTTCTTATTGGATACGAGCACGTTGGCCGGTTTTAATGGCTGCCATTAATTCGGCCTTGAGTTTGGCGATGTAGTCCTCCACCTCAGCCTCATTTTCCAGATAAGATTTGATGGATAAGTCGGCAGCATGAATCACCTTGATGGGTTTAGGTGTAATGAAGGGTGCAACTGATTCTCCGGTGTACAAAGCCGCCGCAGATCCTTTGGCCTGCATGGCAACATTCGAGGGAATCTTGGGGGTGGCAATGACAATTGATTCCATCGCCTTATCTAGCGCATCTCCTGCCTGCTCTTGCAGATAGAGTATCTTGGGGATGCTGGTCAGACTGGCAATGGCGGTCTTAAGTTGTTGCAGGTGTTGCAGTGCCTTGTTGCGCAGATCAGCTCCAGCAGCGGCGGCATCAAGGGCCTTTTGCACTTCGCCGATTTTGGCGTCGATAGAAAAGAAGGCTCGCTCCCGCTTGTCTTGGGCGAGGCGAGTGTTGACGCCCTCGACGGTGCTAATCAATGCGTCGATACGGCTGATTTGGCCGTAAGGGGTCGGGTTGTCTCGAATAGTTTCCAGATCTCGCAATGCAGGCGCTGCCTGGTCGTGCTTGATGAGCGCCTCACGATTGTCGGCAAACTCGGCAAGGGCCTCTAACATTCGACGCCAAGTTGTGATCTGGGTCTTATAGAAGCTGATAACGTCATGGATATCAGTGGCGGTATCAAGCCAGTCATCCTTGCCAGTCAGTATGGCTTCGATGAATTCAAACGGATCGCGGATAGCGAGTTGCTTGGCGATGCGGGTGACTGCCTGCGTCATGACTTCCTTACCGGGGTAATATTTCATCGCGGAGGCATGAGTAAAGCCCTTTAATTCCGTTTGCCAACCGCCCAGGTTGGCCCGAAAATCAGCTACCAAGCCATCTTCGTCGTCCCGCGCCAGATTGGAGAATAGGTCTTTGTGAAGATCCCTTGCCTGTTTGAGGGATGTGGCGCCCGCCGTCTTGCGCTTGAGGATGGAAACCTGCTTAAAGCGGGCGGATTTTGTCAACGGATCGACAGCGCTTTTCGGGTCGAGGTCCGAATTTTCTACCCTGAGCTTGATCTCACCAGCCATAAACAAGCGGGTTATAAGCAACACGACCTCCCATTCTGGTTTCCAGCCCCACGGCACACCGGTAAAGCGTTCCACAACATCTGAAAGTAGCACGCGATTCTGACTGGCAGCGAGCTGAAGATACTCGCGTACTTCCTTGAGCGCAAGGAAGTTGCCTTCCTCCCCTCCCAGCGTGAAGCTATGCTGACCGATATCGTCGACGGTGAGGACTGCTTTGATCTCGGCAATAGGATCGGCTTGCCGTACCTTGAGACAGGGCAGCTTGATGTAGGTGTTGGAGATGAGGTAGTTGACCAACCCGTCCAGCAGTGTGGCGGGGCTGGCTGCCTTGATCTGGGTTTTCTGGCCCAGGACGTAGAAATCCCCAATCAGCATAAGATTGCTCAACTGCTCAATCAGGCGACCCCTGCGTTCACGATTTTCGTCCTTGCGATCCATGAGGATGCGTTTGAGGGACGGCACGGCGGAACTAGCCTTGGGACTGTCGATGTATTTTTCAATCTGCTGATAGAGTGTGAGCTCAAGGTCAAGGCGCTCTCCCTCGGCCATACGGATCAAGGCACGATCGGTGCTGCGTAGAATGCACTTGGCTTCTTTCAAGCCTTCATAGTCGTCGCCAAGAGGCGTGACAACCTCCAGAGTAAGCTGATGGTTAGTCTGTCTCCAGGGCGCACCATCGAGCAGACGGTTATATTCATAATCGGCCTTAGTGTCTTTGTGGCGGACCTTGGTCTGGCTACCAAGAATGTCGTCATAAATTAATTCACATAGCAGGCGGAATTTTTCAGCGGAGGATACTTCCACATGGCCGATCTCACGGGCGACGTCACGTTCCTCGTTGGTGAGGAAAAACCAAAGATCGCCATTACGGCTGACGAGGCGCTGGTGTTCCAGGCGGATGAGGCTTTCCTGAATCTTGCGTTTGAGCGCCAGCTTGTCGGCATCGATCTCATCAAGGCAGAGCGTGGCCAGGTTATCGACATTGGGCCGAACAATGTCAGGAATATAGCGGATCAGGAACAGGGCTTTCAGCAGTAGGATGTCATAGGGTTCCAGGGATGGGTTATCTGGCGCATCGTCGATGGAACGCTTGGCGCTGGTATCAATGAAACTCTCGATGGATGGATAAAAATCGTAGAGAGGCACCATGGCCTCCGTGCCACGGTTAGCATTGTGTTTGGTCGCTGATTGGAACGCGTCCAAGAGAGAACGCTCGCCTTTGGACAGATGCTTGCCAGTAGCACCTACCTTGCGGATGGACTCGAACACCTTTTGCAGCAGGATAAACTGGTAGGGCGCAAAGGGGTAATAGGCGACGAACTCAGCCGCATCCTTGTAGCCCCTCAGGGTAACCGAATTGCCGACGAAGGCAAGCTGGTTGTTGATGATGTCGCCCTTCTGAGCGAAGCAATCTCGCAGTTCCACATGTGCAGTCTCAGTCTTGGAAAGAAGGCGCTCACCGATGACTTCATCAATGTTGGAGCTGGCCAGCGACAGGCGGGTATGAAAGCGGCCCTGAATCTTGGAAAAGTCCTGTGACTTTGCCTTGTTGGCCTCGCCGATGGCAGCGTCGATATCTTCCTGGCTGGTGACGATGACCCAAGCCCGCCCTTGGCAGAGGCTGCCGAGCTGCTCGGTGATGGTTTGCAGAGTCAGCATGAGTTGAGTGTTGTCGCCGATGAACTGACCCACTTCGTCCACCAGAAAAATGATTCGATGCCCGGCGGGCTTGGTATCCAGGTATTCGCGGATCAGCTTGGCGAAAGTCTCGATATTGATGCGGTAGTCTTCGCGGGCCTTGTCGAACCACCGACCCGCTGACTCCTCCGTCATCTTGAGGACTTTGGACAAGGCATACACCACCTCGTCACGCAGGAAATCGACGGCGTCCCGCTCTTGTTCCCAGGAAAAACCATTCTTTTCCTTGAAGGCGGCCTTGAAGGTATCGTAGGTTCCTTTGGATACGAGATGACGCTCCATCTCGGCGATGTGTGGCGCGTCGCCGGAGTAGCCTAGTTTTTCGTTGAAGACACGCAGAAAGACCTGAAGGATGACATCCCGGTCGGACTTGCTGTCGGCTTTGGCGTCGATATTAAACAGAATGACATCAGAGCTACCCTTGATGGCGCGCTGGACGTCAGCCAACAGCATGGCATCCTTGATTTTGTTCTCGTAAAAAAACTCGGCTGCACGCTTGGATTGACCATCTTCCGGATTGGTCGCCTCGATGTTTTCCAGTAGGTAGGACAGAATCTTGATGAAGTGAGACTTGCCACAGCCAAAGAAGCCTGATACCCAAACGCCCATGCGCGTTGAAAGCACTGGATCTTTTGGGTTATCTGCGGCGGCCAGGAAGGCATCGAAGAAGCGCCGTAAATATTCGGTGAGCTGCTTGGTTACGACGTATTCGTCGAGTTCCTGCCAGACACTCTCGGCGTCGCGCTGGTCTGCCTTGATCACGCCGTTGATGGGACGATTGATGGGTTTGGTGAAGATCTCCCGGATTTTCATTATTGTATTCCCTATATTCTCAGTTTTCAGGCGACAAGCTGGAAAGCGCGGTAATAATGATCTTCTGCCAGTTTGTTAAAGAGGCGTAGCGAGTGACCATCGTAACGGCCAGGATACAGCATCAGCAGAGGCGTATCCTGCATGATGGGGTGCAGCGCCGACAACAACGTATGGGTGCGTAGCATGGGGTAAACCGAGCCTACGCCCCAAAGGATCAGGAGGTTGATGTTGGGCAGATCGATCTGGGTTGCGAGCTTCTGTGCCAGTTTGTCTTCTTTCAGCACAGATCGGAGGGAAGCAAGAACAGCTTTATCTCCCTTGGTTTGTTGCATCTCGATGGCTTTATCCAGAAGCTTGCGCTCCTCCAGCTGGCCAATCACGAAGTCAAAGAGATTGACGGCTTCCACTTTGACCGGGGGCTGGCGCTTTGCCAGCGCAGGCAGGATCACTTCTTGCAGGAAAGCTCGCATATCCATTTCTCGTTCTGGCGGGTAATCGAAAATCCAGAAGCCAATTTCGTTGCCTAGGCCACGATTAGTAAGTAGTTCGGGCGAACTCAGACGTGGAAGAATCTGGTTGAGGCGTGCTTCGAAAGTTTGGCTCATTGGGAATATTCCATGAGAACAAGTGTCTCGGCATCACCACGGCGCTTCAGATAAGAGACTGTCATAGGGTGAAGCATGGGAGGAGTTAAATTCATTTTTCGGGTGGTGTCCAGATATTTGGCTTCTGCGAGAATACGAATAACCACTTGAAAAAGTTTCTTCTTAGTGGAGGCGGCCCAGCCTTCCACTTGCTCATTCCGACGGGCGCACTCAGTTAGAAAAGCATCCCATTGATTCAGGCTGAGCGAGTGTTCCAACCGTCGTAAATCCTGGGCATATACATCACGCAGGAAATCAGCCAACAACCGGCTGTGTTTGATAGATGCCGCCAGCAGCAGCTGGCTTGCCACCTCTTTGTCACCCTCGACGATCATTTGCCAGCCTTCCACGTCCAGTGTTTCCAGCCGATTGCGAATCAAACCTGCTTGACGGCGCGCAGTTGCTGGATTCTTTTGTAGAATATTTTCAACTTTAAGTGCGTGAATCCAAATTTCTTTTGTTGGGTTCTCCAGTAGTAATTTTGCGATGCGCCGACTTTCAGGCAACATCAGCGAGCCAGCAGATATTTCGGCATTATAGGTCTGCATCTTCATTCTTCCTGAATCCAATACGTGCCACGGCGCTAGGGCGAAATTCTGGAAACCATATAAAGCTATAAAGTTGATGTATTGCGTAGCTAAAACTGATATTCATACCCTCGCAATCGATGATCGGAGAAGACATCAACCTCCCAAGAACTTGAGAGGTAGCTAGCGAGTGTGGCAAAAATCTGCACCTATGTAGAGTCATTTTCCATCACAAGGTATAGTTTATCAAGGCCGGAATAAAAAGGTTATGTACTGCACATTAGAAGTGTACAGTTAAACCCAATAACAATTGGGTGTCAGCACTTGACACTCTTTAGTAATCAAACAGACCATAAATAAACTCATTTTGACTAGCCTCTGGGCGTTTTAATGATTCTTTTGATATTTTAGGTTTAGGTATAGACTTAAGCAATATAATTCGATAGAGAGCCTTTCAGGTCGCCATAAAAAGCAGGGCGATTATGTTAAAACTTGAAGAAAGCCAATCCTGATAATTTAGTAGAGAAAAGTTAAAGTTTGTTGACGATCTATATCTGTTGCGTTTTCTGGGCGAAGCTATACAGAACTGCCTGTTAGTTAATTCTCTAGGTTCTCTGCTTGATTGCCTTTCTCACACATAGCTGATCTCAATATCGAAAGCAGCCACACATAAAGGAATCCTATAATAATGTCGTATACGTCTTTATGGTATTTGCCTGATTCTGGATGTTGATTGACAGTTCATACGTCCTTAATTCTTATTTTTTATTATTTTTGCTGCTGATTTGTATTCTATTTACCCATAATGGTATAGGTAACATGAAAATACTGAAATAGAAAATCACAAAGGGCTGTGCGTTTATTATTCTGGTTGTATAAAGAAGGGGTAAATTCTTTATTACTCACCACACTCCCAAAGAATAATCCCGTCAATAGCATCAGTTGCTTTCTTTATTTCAAAAGCATTAAGCGAAGCAGTCAGCCTGTTATTGAGTAGTTTGGTAGCTTCCGGCTTGTCTGCGGGAATTAGTCGAGTCCGAGTATTACAGTCACGTTCCGTCCAGACTTGCGGATAGGATTTTACGTCATATCCACTGGATACAAGAATCCCAGCAGCATAGATTTCTTTTTTTAACTCTGCGTACATCCAATCAACTTTTTTCAAAGTGTGCAGACTACCAAGTAAAGCTAAAACTGGCGCCTCACCTGATAACTTTATCAACTCTTTTGCTATCCACTGATCGCGTTCAACACCGGGTTTAAAATCCGCATCCACAGCAACCAGTTTCAGACACTTGCCATTAATTCTCATCTCAGCTAGATCTTGAATCAGTTTTCGCAAAGGTGGATGATCAATTGGCAATGCTATTTTCAGATTTGCAACGGTTGCTTGACCTTGCTGGATTTCATCAATCAATGATTGTTGACCGCTGGAAATTTCAAGCGCAACTGTCAGGCATTTATTTTGTTGCAGGTAATGCGTGATCAGTGATTCAAAGAAAACAATAGACTCTGGGCGCTGGTGAGATTCACCGATCAGTGTAATGCTATTTGGCGTCATACCTTGCGCTATCCGGTCATAAACAGTGGTTGCATTGGCCGGTAATGAAACAAACAAAATAATTGTAACGAAAAAACGCGGCCACATAATCCCGTCTGCTTAAAAGTAAATGCAAAGCATAGACTTATAGCGAACAGAAAAGCAATTCATTGAGAATTGAGATCCTAGTGTGTCTTATATTTGCGAGTAAAGTAAGTTTCTAGGCGATAAATACATAAAGTTATTTAAAACTATTGATTTATAGCTATATCCTGCTAGATTACCATTCATTTCTTAAACCACTAATAGGCGCACACATGAACAAGACTGAACTGATTGAAGCTGTTGCTACTCGCTCCAAAACCACCAAAACTGAAACAACTGCCATGCTGAACGGATTGCTTGAAGTTATTCAAGAAACCATGGCAAGCGGCAACGATGTTCAGTTAGTGGGGTTTGGTACTTTTTCAGTAGCAGAACGTGCAGGTCGTGAAGGCCGCAATCCAGCGACCGGCGAAACCATCACAATCCCTGCCAAAAAGGTCGTTAAATTCAAGCCAGGTAAAGCTCTATCTGATGCTGCAGCAGCTAAATCAGCAGGGACTAAACAGACTGCAAAAAAGAAATAATACGATCAGGTAAGTTTTGATTAAAAGAATCCAGGGTATCATCAAGAGAGAACGATTCCCTGGCGAAGGTGATATGAAGAAATCATACTGTAGGTTTGTTATGTTAATGTCTACAATTATCTTATCAATCAGATCAAACAAAATATGAGGAATTACTTATCTTTTAGTCGAACCAATCTTGGCCATCGATCATGTATCCAGACATACTCAGGTGGTACATCGATAGTCACCACATAAACCCGAGTTTCTTTGTCTCTTTCTGCCAATAATCCCTGGATCATCATCCGTTTATCCAGTTCTATCCAGTGGGATTGATTGTCATGGTCTTTTTCCATGAACTGGTCAGCGGCAATTAAAACTGGCCTCGGGTGCCAGGGCTTCCATTTGCCACTTTTGATGGAATCCAGTCGTGCCCAGCCACCGTTCGGAAATTTACCAATGGCTTCATCCTTGCGTCTGCCCCATGTTATCCAGGTAACATTGCCATCTCGTAGCCGCACAGGCAAGCGTGCATCCGATTGCGGGAAGTAAATCTTCTGATCCTGGTATTCAATACCACCACACATAATCATCGTGTCCACTACATACTGCGTCCTCTGCCCCTTGATTTGGCCAATCCACCATCTTCCTTCACAAAGGTTCTGGGTTTTCTAAAAATGGTGCTTATTTCTCCAGATATCGATGCAAAAAAACCTTCTTCCCGCAATGAGCGATAATCAGAGCCTTCTACTGCCAGCACATCTTTTAAGATGCCAGCTTCACAGGCTTTGGATAATACGGGATGTCTGTAATCATTGGCATTCGTGATGGCAAATACGGTATTGACTCCGGAATTGCGTGCAAAATTTTGTAGTCGCGCCAAAAGCAGATTTTGAGGGCGATTTAGTACTGATAGGGGTAACTCACT
>JBDHRU010000111.1:0-8313 GCA_039807765.1 Nitrosomonas sp.
TCAATCAACCTATAAACGGACTCCCCGAACTTCCCGAATGGGATGAAAGCCGGGTTACGGATGCGGATGAAGAGATTGTTATTGCACATAACTGGGATGAATTGCGCCGTTTCATGTGGAATTATGTCGGTATAGTGCGCACAACCAAACGGCTACAGCGCGCACAGCACCGCATTACGCTCTTACACGAAGAAATCAATGAATATTATACAAACTTCCGCGTCAGCAGCGATCTGTTAGAGTTGCGCAACCTTGTCGACAGTGCCGACCTTATCGTGCGATCCGCCATGCTGCGTCATGAAAGCCGAGGATTGCACTATAGCAAGGATTATCCGGACACATTGCCAGTGGCGCACAATACAATACTGCAGAAGGAAATTTAACTATGCAGCTGTTCTGATCAATACGAACAGACTCTATTCGCGGTAACTCATTCTGAAGACTTATCGTTTCCCCCTCGGTCGCTCTTCCATTTCCACCGCAGCCAAATACGTAGTCGCCTGAATTCCTCCGCATCCGTACTATCCGGTAATATCACTACACCGCGCATAAAAAACCGCTCGACCGGCTGCAAGTTGATTACGGTAAGGTAAGGAGCAACAAAGGTACTATCCGATAAGCTGCAGATCATTGATTGGCCGGAACGCATTGTCAAAGTGCACGACATCTTATCCGTCAGTGTCAAAGCTATAACAGCATCATGCGCCGTAAGCAGCGCATCTTTGCGTAAATAATAGATCAAGCTAATGATCAGCAAAATGGCGATCACCGCTTTCACGCCCGGCGGTAGCGCCAACGACCACAATACAAGACCGGCAGCAGCGTGAGCCAGACTAAGTAACGCCGCAAGATAATAAGAAGGCTGAAAGCGCACCAGTAAATCAGACATATTTAAATTGCTTATCCACCCCGCCTAATCGCAACAAGCAAAATTTTCCGCCCGATAGTGAAGTTGCCTGGCGATGCACCCGCTCTGATTGGTATCGTATAATCATCACCCGTTAATTCATTGTCGTTTTTGTATGAACTCAGCCTGGCAAACCTTTTTATGCAATCATCGCGCCGTTATTGAAAATAATCGCGTAATTCATTTTGGCAATAGCGCAACGGAACTTCAAGATACACGAACGGCCACTGTAATCACCGACCTTTCGCATTACAGTCTCCTCCGCTTTTCCGGTGAAGATACAAAAACCTTTTTGCAAAGCCAACTCACTTGCGACATCCGGGAAATCAATCCGCACAGAGCGCAATACGGCAGCTACTGCACCCCTAAGGGCCGGATTCTGGCAACTTTTTTACTCTGGCAACAGGGCAATGATTTTCTGATGCAATTGCCCACCAGTTTAGCCGCCGCCATTCAAAAACGATTATCGATGTATGTGCTGCGCGCAAAAGTAACATTAACGGATGCAAGCGACGATTGGATCCGCATCGGTATCGCAGGTCCGCACGCCGCCGCGCTGACTGACACTATCACCGGCACTTCAAGCGGCTTTAATCAATCATTGCAAGTCATGCACGAAAAAGAAATCAGTATTCTGTATCTTTCCCAGCAGCACATCGAATTGATCACAACACCTGGAAATGCCCCCGAACTCTGGAATCGGCTGAATCAACACGCAACGGCTGCCGGCGCCGGATGCTGGGATTGGTTGACCATCACAACCGGAATTCCGGTTATTTTGCCTGAAACCCAGGAAATATTTCTGCCGCAAATGATCAATCTGGATGCAGTCGGCGGCGTCAGCTTTAAGAAAGGTTGTTATCCGGGACAGGAAATTGTGGCGCGTACACAATATCTCGGTAAACTCAAGCGCCGCATGTTTCTGGCGCATATCGACACAGTACAAACCATCACAGCGGGCGATGCGCTTTATAGCAGTGATATGGCAGATCAATCCAGCGGTAATATCGTCAATGCAGCGTTATCACCGCATGGCGGTTTTGACGTTCTGGCCGTGATCCAGCAAAGCAGTGTGGACGCCTGCCGGATTCATTGGCAATCACTGCAGGGACCGACGTTAGAAATCAGCCCCTTACCCTACCCGTTACCGGACTAAATAACAAGGTCGGCCGATGCGGCATATTAGCACCCATTCCTATTACTTCCGATCTTCCGGCGTAGGTTGCTTATCATGGGAGAAATTCAAATTCTCGGGTGCATTGGTGCCACCCGTTACGACAAACGTCATTGCTTCTTCCGTCGTCCAATCCGTCAATATCACGCTTTCCATCGGTAATATTTCAATATAACCGGATGTCGGGTTGGGTGCGGTCGGTACATACACAGCGGCAAGTTTTTTCCCACTGCTTTTATCCGTCATGACTTTGGTAATAAATCCGACCGCTTTCATTTCTGACGATGGAAAACTAATTAACACAACACGTTGCCCGGTTACAGGCGGCTGGCTGATGGTATGCAGAAAACGTTTGGTAGCGCCATAAATCGTTTGTACTAAAGGCAATCTCGCCAGAATATTTTCATAGATACCAATGACTTTCTTGCCAATCACAAAGGATGCCAGCAGGCCGATTCCATAGAGACTCATGATCGTCAGTAATGCAGCCACTGCTTGTTGAAAATGAGAGTCGAGCAACCAACTGGCCGTGGTATCCGAAAACGGTCGGACAGCCCGCGCCATTCCTTTTAGCAAGGGATCGCCGATCTGCGCCAATAAATTCAATAAAAAATCAAACACTAGCCACGTCACCCACAACGGAGCCACCGTAAGAAAGCCTATCAGTATATAACGACCCAGGTGAGCGGAACGCGGGGCATGTTGCTCATTATTCTCGGTTGACATGTTTTAATTTTTCTCCAGCGAGATTTATGTATCGATTCTTTATTTTCTTCCAGTCAGGACGCACCAATCATCTGCCAATTGCCCACGAGCAATCGATAGTGCGCAAGGTGGGCTATGATAATATTTTTTTGTGTGAAACCGGTACAAATATTAGAAATATCATATACTGGCACAGCAGCGGCGTTCTTGATAGAATCGCCGGGTTCGTTGCAATAATTTCTGCATAGATCGACTGGCACTGAACATGCGCTATCCGTAAAACTGTTTTCATTGGCTGCGAAAATTTTGGTCAATGCATGCCCCATAAAAAAACCAAAATCACTTATTGAAAACAGCACCATCTCATGCAGAAAAAAATGAATCGATAAACTAAAAATCACCTTGGTTATTCAGGGTGTACTTTATAAGATTGAAAAGGGATCGTTATGTCACAAAGTTCAACACAAATAAACAAGTATCTCAAGAGTTTACAGAAACATTTAGCTGACGAGCATCCGGATAGCCCGACACTCGCCAACGCAGTGAAAAGTTTCAGAAAAATGGACTATGTTGGCCATAGCATGGGGCTGCTCAATAAAGATGAGTCTTACGCAACTTGTGTTACTTGGTGGCCGATGATTGCCGTACTAGGCACTTTTTCCGCCGGAAAATCGACCTACATCAATTCTTATCTGGACATGAAACTGCAGCGCACCGGCAATCAAGCTGTCGATGACAAATTTACGGTCATCTGCTACAGCCGTCATAATGAAGCAAAGACACTACCCGGCATTGCACTTGACGCCGATCCCCGTTTCCCGTTTTTCCAAATCAGCCGCAGTATTGAAGAAATTTCGGAGGCTGGACAAGAACGCATTGATGCTTACTTGCAGCTGAAAACCTGTCCATCCGAAAACATTCGCGGAAAAATCCTGATCGACTCTCCCGGCTTCGATGCCGACAATCAGCGTGCATCCACATTGCGTTTAACCCAACACATCATCAACCTATCCGATCTTGTTTTAGTATTTTTTGATGCTCGCCACCCTGAACCGAAGGCCATGCAAGATACGCTGGCTTATTTGGTATCGGCCAGTGTAAACCGCGCCGATGCAAATAAATTTCTGTACATTCTGAACCAGATTGATGTCACGGCGCAGGAGGATAATCCAGAAGAAGTCGTTTCGGCATGGCAGCGTTCGCTCGCAGAAGTCGGCTTAGTCACCGGACGGTTCTATCGTATCTATAATCCAGCCGCTGCTGTTCCGATCGCTAATCCGCACGTCAAAGAACGCTTCGAGAAAAAACGCGAAGAAGACATGGCCGATATCAATGCAAGAATGCATCAGATCGAGGTTGAACGCTCTTACCGCATTGTCGGAAAACTGGAGCAAACTGCAAAAGGTATTAAGAATCAGATCGTCAGCAAGCTTTCCGATATGTTGAAGAAGTGGAAAAGCAAGGTGGCTTTATTTGACGGTCTGGCTTTTGGCACACTGGCGGTCTTGGCGGGAATCGCTCTCACCATGAATGAATCCTGGGGTCTTTTAAAAACATTCCAGGAAGAGCTCATGCGCGGTGAAACCCCGGCGATCGCCATAGCCGCTTTTCTGTTGATCAGTATTATATTTATCCATCTCTCCATTCGCCGCGCGGTCGCCAATAAGCTATTGAAGAATCTGGCGAATGAAATCGGTAATGATCATGAAACCTACAAGCAATATATGCAGGCATTTAATAAAAGCACCGCCGCGTACCGTCCGATGTTCCTGAGCGGACCTGCCGGCTGGAATGACGTGGCGCAACAGACAATTGATGAAATCATCAACGAAGCCAACGATTATATTCAAGCATTGAACGATCAGTTTACGAACCCATCGGGAAATGGAGGCGAAAACTCACAAGTATGAGATCTTGGATGAACGGATCTCACCAACATTTGCCGATCGCGTAATATTTTCATCCTACTTAAGGAAGCTCTGATTAATTCGACGGACGAAATGGAGTGCGAGGCGCACGGAACGCCAGCAACCGAGACCTATCAACAAGATGACGAGGGAGTGAGTGCTGCGCAACGAAGTGATTCGCTCGTGTAGTCAATTAATCAGCGTTTCCCCAAGATAGCTCCATATTTTTTGCACGCTTCTGATATTTTTATACTATCAAGAAAGCAAAAAGATGCAACCACAAATAAAGAACCCCGTTGCAAACAGTGTGAGATATTGATTTCATACTCTTTATCTGCTGATTTTCAGTCATCCTCAGGGGGAATTAAACTCGCAGGATTTAATGCTGTAAATTCGATATTTTTTGATTATGAGGTCATTTCTGTAATCATTTAATTGGTCTCATTCATATTGAATTGCTGACAGGCATGCAGAAATAAACTAACCGTCAATTTCCACAATGCAATACTTATGAAACTACTCAGTTGGAATATTCAATGGGGCCGTGGAATAGACGGATGTGTCGATCTCGCGCGAATCGTTCGGACAATCCAGCAATTGGGCACATTTGATGTTATTTGTCTGCAAGAGGTTACCGTCAATTTCCCCGGGTTACCGGGTAATTCCGGAGAGGATCAAGTGACCGAATTAGCCAAGCAACTACCCGGTTATACCGCCCTCTATGGCATTGCAACCGATGTGTCGGATAATCACGGTGGACGCAGCCAATTCGGCAATGCTATTTTTACCCGCTTACCGGTCGGTCAGATATGGCGGCATTTACTGCCATGGCAAGCGGAATTGGCCACACCGAGCATGCAGCGGGTGCTAGTGGAAGCCGTTGTGACAGCGGATATCGGGCCACTGCGCATCATGACCACGCATCTCGAATACTATTCGCAACACCAGCGCAAAATACAAATTGAGGCGATCCGCAGCTTACATCGGGAAGCATGTGCCATGTCGCACCGTCAACTTCTCACTGAAGAGCGGAATGGAACATTTGAAGTTTTCCCTAGGCCTGCAGAAGCATTATTATGCGGTGACTTCAATTTTTCCACCACAGCACCGGAGCGCACGCAAATTCTGGCACCTTTTGATGATAGCACGCTGAACTTTCTCGATGCATGGTCGGTACTGCACCCCGGTACGCCGCATGCGCCAACCGTCGGGATTCATTCAGTGGATTTTGTCGGTCATCCGGAATGCTTTGATTTCATCTTTATCACCGACGGGTTAGCACAGCGACTTTGCATGTATGGTATTGACGCTGAGACGACAGCTTCGGATCATCAACCGGTCTGGGTCGAGTTCAAATAAAAAAATTAGAAAATACGAGTGCCGAAACTTTCGAAGTAATACTGGCTAATCTCATCGCGGGAAAACTGATGATTTTGCCCGCCACGCTGGGCGATTTTCAGTGACCCCATCAATGAACCCAGTTGACCCGCCGCTTGCCAATCGAAGCTGTTGACGATGCCGTACAACAAGCCTGCGCGATACGCATCCCCGCATCCGGTCGGATCGACAATCGCTTGCGGTTTGACACAGGGAATTTCGTATTTTTTTCCACCGGCATGGATAATTGAGCCTTGCGCGCCCAAAGTGATGATCAACGCTTTGGCATGGTTCGCCAGCGATTCTAAGTTACGTCCGGTGCGGTCTTGCAGCATTTCCCCTTCATAGTCGTTGACCGCAATGTAATCGGCTTTATCGATGAAATCGAGCAATTCCTCACCGTTATACATCGGTAATCCCTGCCCTGGATCGAACACGAACGGAATCCCCGCTTCATGAAATTCGCGCGCGTGCTGCATCATGCCATTGCGTCCATCCGGCGCGATAATGCCCAAGCAGATATCACGCGCATCTTTCACGGAATTAAGATGGGAAAAATTCATTGCACCCGGATGAAATGCGGTAATCTGATTGTCCGCCAGATCAGTCGTGATAAAAGCCTGTGCGGTAAAAGTATCCGGAACATGCTGCACGTGTTCCTGAGTCAGATCCAGCTGTTTGAACCGTGCCGCATAGGGCGCGTAATCATCGCCAACCGTAGCCATCATCACCGGTTCGCCACCCAGCATTTTCAAATTGTAGGCAATATTACCGGCGCATCCGCCGAATTCACGGCGCATTTCTGGAACCAGGAATGCGACATTCAATACGTGAATTTTCTCCGGCAGAATATGATTCTTAAAATGATCCGGGAAGACCATGATATTGTCATAAGCGATAGAGCCGCATATCAATGTGCGCATGCTTCAATTACCGGTATTTAATATTTTTTAAGTATTTGGTTTCCACGCCAAATCGAGTTCGCGTGCAGCTTTAACATCGTCCAGCTTACGCACCGACATGGTGTGTGGCGCACCTTTGACCATGTCCGGCTCCTGTTCGATTTCACGCAGAATTTCTCTCATCGAGGTCACGAAAGCATCCAGCGTTTCCTTGGATTCCGTTTCCGCCGGTTCGATCAATAAACATTCCGGTACCAGCAGCGGGAAATATGTCGTCGGCGCGTGATAGCCTTTATCAAGTAAACGCTTGGCCAAATTCATCGCGGTCACGCCGGTTTTATCCTTGATATCCTTCATCGTGACGATGAACTCGTGACTGGCGCGGCGGTTCGGGTACGCAATTTCAAAACCCGCTTTGCGCAACTCAGCCATCAAGTAATTCGCGTTCAAGGTCGCGAATTCAGAAATGCGATGCATACCTTGCATGCCCAGCAAACGTACGTAGATATAAGCGCGCAGCAACACACCGGCATTACCCATATGCGCGGATAAGCGGCCAATGGTTTGCGGTTTGTCTTTCTCAGTCACCCAGCGGTACTTGTCGCCTTCCTTGGTGACAATCGGAATCGGCATGAAAGGCAATAACCGTTCAGCCACACCGACCGGCGCAGAACCCGGTCCGCCGCCGCCATGCGGTGTCGAGAAGGTTTTATGCAGATTGATATGGATCACATCGAATCCCATATCGCCAGGTTTTACTTTACCCAGTACTGCATTCAAATTCGCACCGTCGTAATACAGCAAACCACCCGCCTCATGCACCACACGGCTCATTTCCGCGACGTTTTTCTCGAACACACCCAGCGTGGAAGGGTTAGTTAGCATCAATCCTGCCGTTTGCGGTCCCACCGCTGCCTTAAGCGCATCCAAGTCGACATTGCCATCTTTGTCAGTGGCGATTTCCACCACTTTGAAGCCGCACATTACCGCTGTTGCCGGATTGGTACCATGCGCCGCATCCGGAACAATGATCTCGGTACGGGCGAAATCGCCGCGCGATTCGTGATACGCACGGATCATCATCACACCGATCAACTCACCCTGCGCACCGGCCATCGGTGTCAAACTCACGCCCGCCATCCCGGTAACCGCTTTCAAAATCTCCTGCAATTCGTACATACACGCAAGGAAGCCCTGGCCGGTATCTTCCGGCGCCGATGGATGCCGCGATATGAATTGCGGTAGCATCGCCAATGAATTACACGCGCGCGGATTGTATTTCATCGTACATGAACCGAGCGGATAAAACTCGGTATCAATCGAGAAATTCTTTTGTGACAA
>JBDHRU010000112.1:0-8275 GCA_039807765.1 Nitrosomonas sp.
CCTTTTTCATCGGTCGTGTTGGCTAGACCAACTAATGACTCTAATTTACTGCGCAATTCGGTAGCAAGCGTCTTTCTATCGGCATCAGTCAGAGTCGAATTCCCGGCATAAATAGCTGAGCTGTGCACATCCTGTATAATCCCAGTCACTTGTTTCAATACGTTTTCTTCAAGTTGCAGCGAAGAGCCAGCACTGGATCGATTCACCGAATACTGTGTATTCAATGAAGCCGCTTGGGAAATATTTAATACTTGCGCAGCAGCAATCGGGTCATCCGAAGGCGTCAAAATTCGCCGCCCCGTAGACATTTGCTGCTGCGTATTAATTAATCTTTCCTGTTGTTGAAGCATTAAATTCGTGCCGGTTTCATATATTGTATTTGTACTAATGCGCATAATCTTACCTCTACTCTAATTTTTAACTAACACGAAGTATTGAATCAAACAAAGTATTGCTTATTTCGATAACTTTACTTGATGCTTGATAAGCCTGTTGATATCGCAATAAATTTGCTGCTTCTTCATCTAGATTGACACCGGACACGGATTGAATGGATTCATTTGTTTGTTCAAGCAAATTGGCTTGCGCCTTGCTAGTTACTTCCAATTCACGGGTTTTATTTCCAACTTGACTAACGAGCTGCCCATATGCAGTCTGGTAATTGGCTGTACCATTCCCTAATGTATTGGTTGTTTGTAATGCACCCAATAACAGGATATTGCGATTATCGGCAACACCGTTATTGTTGGGTGTTACAGTAAAAATATCCCCAGCTGCGGGGCTACCGCTAATCTGAAAGGTATAGCCATTAAAACTGATATCTGCACCTGGCGTATACGCTTGATTAGTTGCCGGTAAACCAGAACCTGTTCCTGCCACATCAAATTTTCCATTATAAGGTGACTGAAATGTGATGGTAAGCGGTTGCTGAAGATCAGGATTTAGTGGTAACGGATTTACTGTTCCTGCGCTGATAATACCTGTTCCAGTATTGGTAGATGCGGCACTGGTGCGATTGGGGCTGGCCGCTGCTATTTTAGTTGTATCCGTAATATTGACCATAATATCCTTAGCACCATTGATGGTGGGTTGAATCCGGAATTTTTCGCTAGCTAACATGGAAGCGCTTGTTATCGATACACCATCCAGAGTTACAGGAAATGTGCCCGACGATGTAGTCGATACATTATCGGATAATCGGGTCAGCGTATAATTTGTTCCATCGTACGAGAATTCATAGTCACTTGTTGTTAAAGCGCCATAATCGCTAATTGCTGCGGTAATATTAGATGCAACATTATTAGTTGATGCTGAAATCACTTTGGGCGAAGATACAGTGAAAAAATTCGTTCCCATATCCCCATTCAAATCCATACCCAATTGGTGTTGCGCATTAAAAGTCTGCGCTAGGGTTATGGCAATCCTCCCTAACGAATTTTGCGCATTATCCAGTGAAGTGCTACGAAAAGACAGAATACCTCCTAAAGTACCACCCGTGATCTGGCTTTCAGGCAGCTGAATCGTGCTATTTCCATTAACCAATCCAATCATTAAATTATCCGGATTGTCCGGTGATTTGATCGCTTTTAAAGAAAGTGCTTGTGTACCAACAACCAGTGCCTGTCCGTTACCGATATAGACATTCAATGTACCATCGTTTTGCCGTACTGTATCAGTATTAACCAACTTATTTAGTTGACTAATAAGCTCGTCGCGTTGATCCAGCATATCATTAGCAGGCTGTCCACCAGCCGCACCTTGCGCCGATGTGATTTGTTGATTCATTACTCCAACTTGCTTAGCCAGTGAGTTAATTTGTTCGACTGTACTGGTAATTTGTGTATTTACCCCATCCCGCATTTGTGACAGGCGCTGATCCATGCTTTGGAAACGTGCAACAAGAGCATCAGCACTACTTAGCATTGATTGGCGCGACGAAATAACAGACGGATTTGTTGCAACATCCTGTATGGCACTGAAAAAACTTTGCAAAGAGGGAGAAAGTCCGGATGTTGTTTCAGCAAACATATTATCCAGCTGCTGTAGCTGAGCATAATTGCTATCCAGCGACTGGCTCTGTGTTTGTACCTGCAGTGATTGACTCGTAAGAAATTGATTGTATACGCGCTGAACTGTAGCAGCATGCACACCACTCCCAATAAATCCGGTAGCTCCACTGTATTGCGGTATATTCGCGCTTAACATCACTTGCTGACGACTATAGCCAGATGTGCTTGCGTTGCTAATATTATGACTGGTCGTCAATAATTGATTCTGTGCAGCTGCCAGGCCAGAAACTCCGATATTAAGAATACCATTACTCATATATACTCTCAGTCTTTAATTTTAAAAATATAGTAACAATATCGGCAAATTAATGAATGAGTTAAACTAAAATTTCCTCATCAGATAAATTCCCGGTTTTGTAACTTTTCACTATTCAGAATTCGCATCAACTTTTCCGCATACAGTGGATCAGTAGCATACCCAGCACGCTGTAGACCATTGGCAAATGTAGCAGCATCGGTCGATTTCAACACTTTCGCATAACGAGGATTATCCAGTAGCAACTTGGCGTAATCATTGAATCCTTCGGCGTAGGAACTATAAGCACGAAACTTCTCAACGGTCTTTTGTGCTACGCCATTGATGTATTCAGTGGTTGATGTTTCTACTACATTCCCCTTCCAGTTAGCGCCCGCTTTGATACCAAAAAGATTATAGGTGGGACTATTATCTCCACGTCGAATCTCATGTTTACCCCAACCACTCTCCAGTGCAGCTTGCGCCAGCATATACTGAGGAGGAATACCGGTTGATTCGGATGCAATTTTTGCATGCGGCAGAAGTTTATCGATAAAATTTTCTGGCAAACCTGATGTTTTCTTTTGCTGAGATCCGATCTGAGTCGGCAAAGTGGAAACCTCAGGAGCCGGATCATTTTTTCTTGCTGGTATGGTCGTATTTGCCGGCATCCGATTAGCTGACCATAGTTGCATTGATTTATCATCAGGATGCCCATCATTTATCGGCAACGACTGCTGCACAGAATTAATCGCAGACAAGATAGCATCGGTTTGACTGATGGTAGTTTGCGGTTCAATCGATCGATTGGCTCGGGATAATTGCTTCACCATCATGTCGGTAATACCGATTCCTTTAGTGGAGATCTGTTGCACCAGCTGCTGGTCGTACATTTGTGTAAAAAATTGCGTCTGCTGACTATCGAAAAGTCCATCTTTAGGCGTAGCTTCCCGCATGCTTTTTAGCAGCATATTCATGAACAGTGCTTCAAATTGCTGCGCTACTTTTTGTAGAGCTTCATCTGGATTTTGCTTGGCCATTAAATTTAAATCATCGATACTCTTAGCATCAATGGCAAGCTTGCTTGAAATATCCGCTGAAATAACCATTCTTATACCCAATCAGTTAAATTATTTCCAAATCGGCGCGCAATGAGCCAGCAGCTTTTAAAGCCTGCAAAATAGACAGTAAGTCCTGTGTCGTAGCGCCAATTGCCGTCAATGCTTTTACCACCTCACCGAGATCCGCGCCATTTGGCAACAACATCAAATTTCCCTCATCGGTGCGAATTTCAACTTGCGATCGCTGCGTAACCACAGTTTCGCCCCGCTGCGCCAAAGGACCAGGTTGGCTAATCACAGGTTCCGTATTAATGATGATTGAAAGATTGCCATGCGCAACCGCGCTTGATTCGAGTGTTACAGCCTGATTCATGACTACTGAGCCAGTACGCGAATTAACGATAACTTTTGCTGGTGCTTTCGCAGGCGCAATATCCAAACTTTCAATCTTAGATATAAACATAATGCGCTGGTTATTGTCCGCAGGCGCTTTTACCTGTACAACTCGTCCATCCACCGCAGATGCAGCCGCCGGATAAAGTCCATTGATCGCATCAACGATCCGGTTTACCGTCGTGAAATCTGTTGAATTCAATTCAAGATTGATAAAATCGCCTTGCCCTACTGTCGTGGGAATCTCACGTTCCACAATACCGCCCCCCGCGATGCGGCCGACGCCCAGATGATTTACTTGCACGCTGCTGCCACCAGCCGCGGCTCCAATACCTCCAACCAGCAAATTTCCCTGCGCCATTGCGTATACCTGATTGTCCGCTCCCTTGAGAGGAGTCAACAATAGCGTTCCGCCACGTAAACTTTTGGCGTTACCCATGGAAGAAACTGTGACATCGATATGTTGTCCAGGCTTTGCAAATGCCGGCATAGTTGCCGTCACCATCGCAGCGGCAACATTGCGCAACTGCAAGTTAATGCCAGGTGGCAGATTAATACCCAGTTGACCCAGCATATTGGCAATACTTTGAACGGTAAATGGCGTTTGCGTGGTCATATCACCACTGCCATCCAAGCCAACCACTAATCCGTATCCGATTAATTGATTACTGCGAACACCTTGAAGCGATGCCAAATCCTTGATGCGATCAGCCAGCCCCCTACCCGGTATTAGCAGGTTTAATACAAGAAAAGAAAAAATAATGATACTTCTTATTTTCATAGCTTTAATATCAATTCTTAAACATTCGTCAATCTTGATGCAGTTAATTAACTAGAATGGGGATATCGAAAGGAAAAACCGTGACAACCACCCCATCGTTTGCGCTTCATCAATATATCCATTGCTGCGGTATTCGACACGCGCATCGGCAATCTGTGTTGAAGAGATTGTGTTTCCCAGAATGTGTATTGGATTCACAACACCGGACAATCGTATAAATTCTTGCCCCTGATTAATACCGATTTGTTTCTCGCCGCTGACGACAAGATTTCCATTCGGCAGCGCTTCGATAACTGTTACTGTAATGGTTCCTTTAAAATTATTTTTGCTCGAGCTCTCACCGCTACCGTCGAATTTATTATTGGTTTTTGCTTCTACTGATGCATTTTTCAATAAACTTAAAGGAACTCCTAAGAAATTAGGTACCGAAAAATCGATACTTCCAGAGCGACTGGCATTACTTCCCGAGCTTTTACTGGCATTCGTTGTTTCATTTAAAGTAACGATAATCGTATCGCCGATACTTCTTGCTCGGCGGTCTTCGAATAGTGGCGTATATCGAACCCCGCCTGTTGTGCTATGCACCGTCTGCAGAATGGAACCATTGGGTTGATTCACGGCTGCCGCATGCTGCGGAGCGCGTAATGTATTCGGCTGGTAAGTCACCGTCGATGGTGTCAGTGCACAACCGGATGCAAGTGCGATTAACACCGGTATAAAAAAATACCGGTAGAAATTTCTTATTGTCGGATCGCCGTTAACCATTTCTCGATTACCAATCACCCAGTGAATCAAAGTTGCGCCAGCCGTTGCAACATTTGATTCGAAGTTTCAATCGACTTGGAATTCATCTCGTAAGCGCGCTGGGTCTGAATCATATTCACCAGTTCTTCTACCACATTGACATTTGAAGTTTCCACAAAACCTTGCTCCAATGGACCCAATCCATTGGTTCCGGGAGTATTCTGATTCGGTGCTCCGCTTGATGCGGTTTCCTGATACAAGTTTTCGCCCATTTTCATTAATCCGCCCGGATTAATAAAGCTCGCCAATTGAATACTGCCAACTTGAATGGGTGTGCTGGACCCTGGAACTGTGGCGGATACTGTACCATCGCGCGCTATGGTGATACTCAGCGCATTCGGAGGGACGGTAATTGTGGGTTGAATGGCATATCCACTGGATGTCACGAGTTGGCCGTTAAGATCGGACTGAAATGCTCCATCGCGGGTATAAGCCGTCGTACCATCCGGCAGCAAAACCTGAAAAAAACCTATGCCCCGTATAGCCACATCACGTTGATTCTCGGTCTGTTGCAATCCACCCTGAGTGAATATACTTTCGGTAGCAACCGGTTTAACCCCAGTACCCAATTGCAACCCCGAAGGTAATTGCGTTTGTTGGGAAGATTGCGCACCGGGTTGGCGCACCGTTTGATACAAAAGATCTTCAAAAACAGGACGAGCACGTTTGAAACCATTGGTACTGGCATTCGCCAAATTATTAGCGATTACATCCATTTTGGTCTGTTGTGCATCAAGTCCTGTTTTTGCAATCCATAGCGAACGTACCATAATTATTTACCTATTGAATTTGTTGTTGGATTAAACCCTTACTACCATTATTTCACTGGCTTTCTGTGCATTATTCTGCGCGTTATCAAGCATTTTCATTTGCATATCGAATTGTCGCGCCAAGCCAATCATGCTGACCATTTCATGCACGACATTCACATTGCTATTCTCCAATGTACCATCGACAAGCCTAACTCTGGCATCGACAGGCGCCTCACCGCCTTCCTTGAGCCTGAACAAACCATCTGCGCCTTTTTCGAGCTTGTCTTCCGGTGGGTTGACTAATTTAATCCGGCCCACTTGCGCCACTGTATTGGGTTGCGGCGTAACCGGCACGGATGATACGGTTCCATCGACGCCGATAGTAATGCGTGTATCCGGTGGCACGGTGATAATACCGGTATCACCTTTGATTTTATGGCCGCTGTTTGTTTGCAAAATACCATTTGGACCTACTTGCAAACTACCATTGCGAGTGTAAGCTTCCTTACCATCATCCAATTGAATTGCAATCCATCCCGAGCCTTTAACTGCAACATCGAGATTACGTCCGGTCGTTTGCAACGAACCAGGCGTAAAATCGGCAGCGGTTGTCGAATCTACGACAAACGCGCGCGTTGGCAGCCCATCACCGAATACCGGAACAGCCCGGAATGCATTATTCTCAGCGCGATATCCAGTTGTCGATGTATTGGCAAGATTATGTGCAACCGTCGCCTGTTGATTCAGCGTATGGTTTGCTCCGGTCATAGAAGTGTAAATTAGTCTATCCATATTCTCAGTTTATAAAATTAAAACCTTTTGATGAAAAGCTAAATCCTAGCAATTGTTTGTATCATTTCATTTTGGGCTTCTATTTCCTTGGAGTTAGCTTGATACATCCGCTGCGCTTGAATCAGCTTCACCAGTTCTGCTGTCAAATCCACATTTGATTCTTCAATAGCATTAGATTGAAGCGCACCTAAATTTCCACTTTTGGGAGTACCGACTAGCGGTCCTCCAGAAGAAAGCGTTTCAACCCAATGACCATTTCCAACCGGCGCCAAGCCCTGTGGATTAACAAAGTTAGCCAGTGCAATTTGACCGAGTGTTTTCGTTTGATTATTACTATAGATTCCAAGGATTTTGCCCTCAGGATCTATACTAAAGCCCGTCATGCGGCCAGAAGTATAGCCGTCTTGTGTAATGCTATTGATTCCTGACTTAGAGCCATATTGAGTAGCTGTCGTCAGATCGAGACTGACATCCTGTGGTGTGACTGCTCCAATCGCTGGATCGATTGCACTAAAATCAATTTTTAAATCCAATGGAGCAGCAGCAGCGGAGGCAATAGTCTGCAATGCTCCATTTCCATCAAACACGACAGACTGCGAAGGACTTCCATTCAAGGTAACGCCAACCGGCATTCCAGAAGAGTCTACTTTCCCGTCAACCGTCCCATAAACCGTCCAAGTATTCGCTGCAGAAGTAGATTTCTGAAAAAATACCGATAGAACATGTGAAGTGCCCAGGCTATCAACCACGGAACCCGAAGTGGACCAAGTATAAGTCTTCGGATCTGCTGCATTAAAAGCTGTAGAAATTCCAGGCGCTGTCGCATCCAGATTAATACCCAGATCAAATTTTGTAGTTGTTTTTGGAGAAATATCGGAAGTAGAAAACTTCAAATTTTCCGGTGCACCGCTAGCGCTAATCACACCATTCGTATCTGCCATAAAACCTGTCAAATTGGCACCTGATGTGTCTACCATATAACCAGAGTTATCAACGTGAAATTGACCATTCCTGCTATAGTTTATCGTGCCATTATCACTAAGACGGTAAAAGCCTTGACCGGTAATAGCAATATCCAAAGGATTATTAGTTTGCGTAATACCTCCTTGACCAAATTGCTGTGCAACTGAAGATACTTTTGTTCCTATCCCAACCTGAGTACTAGCGGTAGCCGCCATTGAGTTTGCGAAAATATCGGTAAATTGCGCGATAGATTGCTTGAATCCTACAGTATTTGCGTTGGCAACGTTATTTCCAATCACATCCAGATTGGTTGATGCTGCATTTAAGCCACTTAAGCCTTGTTGAAAAGTCATAATAATCTCCTCTCTTAAAACACCTGTTTAACGTCGGATAAACCAACCAATCCCAATTTATCGCCCATATCC
>JBDHRU010000113.1:0-8143 GCA_039807765.1 Nitrosomonas sp.
ATCAAAAAAACAGGTTTAATTCTGATTGGTGCAATCGCTGGCATGATGCTCAGTTTGAATTTCTCCGCTATTGCCAAAAAGGATAATATTGAGGCAATCCATCCGCTGCCTATCGAGGAATTACGTACATTCGCCCAGGTCTTCGGCCGTATCAAGAGCGATTATGTCGAATCCGTAGAAGATAAGAAACTGATTACCGAGGCGATCAACGGCATGCTGATCGGACTGGATCCGCATTCATCCTATCTCGATAAAGACGAATATAAAGAACTGCAAATTGGCACCCAAGGCGAGTTCGGCGGGCTAGGCATTCAGGTTACGATGGAAGACGGTGTTGTAAAAGTCATATCGCCGATTGAAGACACACCGGCATTTCGTGCAGGTATTAAAACCGGTGATCTGATCGTCAAATTGGATGATACTGTCGTCAAGGGAATGACGCTGAACGATGCAATCAAACTCATGCGCGGCAAACCCAATACTCCAATCAAGATCACGATTGTGCGGGAAGGAGAAACGGAACCACTGGTTTTCAATCTGATCCGCGATATCATAAAAATCCAAAGCGTAAAATCGAAAATGATCGAACCGGGTTATGCATATATCCGTATTACGCAATTCCAAGAGCAAACCGGTGAAAATCTGGCGCAAGCCATCAAAACACTGTTTGCCGGAAGTAATGGCGCTATGAAAGGATTGATATTGGATCTGCGCAATGATCCGGGCGGATTACTCAACGGCGCCGTTGCCGTATCAGCCGCTTTTCTGCCAGAAAATGCTTTAGTCGTTTACACCGAAGGACGCAGTCCCGATGCAAAAATGAAATTGCACGCCAACCCGGAATATTATTTGCGCGGACCGGATGAAGATTATCTGAAAGGATTACCTGCCGAAGTTAAAACCGTTCCAATGATCACACTGGTCAACGGCGGCTCCGCTTCCGCATCGGAAATCGTCGCAGGCGCACTGCAAGATCATAAACGCTCCATCGTGATGGGGTCGCAAACATTTGGTAAAGGATCGGTGCAAACTATTCTGCCATTAGGAAACAATACCGCAATCAAGCTGACGACTGCGCGCTATTACACACCCAATGGTCAATCTATCCAAGCCCAAGGCATCACCCCTGATGTTCTGGACGAAACCGATAGCGGCGATGATCAACGTTTGCGGGAAGCGGACTTAAACCGGCATTTGTCCAATGGCAAAAAAACGGAGAAAAAAACGGCTTCCGAAGCTGAAAAAGCAGCACTAAAACCAACCGGCGAGAAAAAAGAGAAAAAAGAGAAGAAAAACAAAGACAAAAATAAAGCTCCCATGGAATTCGGCTCCGAGGAAGATCTTTTGTTGAAGCAAGCCATGAATTACTTCAAGGGCATTACTGCATCACCTGAGAAAAAACACGCCGCGAAAAACGAGAGCTGATCGCACAAGGCTTGTGGATGATCATCAGTTACTGCGGTATAGCCGTCACATCCTGCTCCCGCAAATCGATATTGCGGGACAGGAAAAACTCAATCAATCTCATGTATTAATCATCGGCGCAGGCGGTTTAGGCTCGCCCGCCGCGCTGTATCTCGCAGCAAGCGGCGTTGGCAAGCTGACGATCTGCGATGGCGATCAAGTTGATCTAACCAATCTGCAACGTCAGATCATGCATGACAGCGGCTCCATTGGTATGAAAAAAACGCTATCAGCCAAACAAGCGCTTCTCAGAATCAATCCCGGAATCCGTATCACAACCATTCAAGGGCGCGTCGATGCTGAGAAACTATCGCGACTTGTTCCGCAAGCCGATGCCGTCATTGATGCCAGTGATAATTTTGGTACACGTCATGATGTTAATCAAGCGTGCGTCGCCTATAAGAAACCGTTGATCTCCGGCGCCGCAGTGCAATTTTCTGGCCAAGTCAGCGTGTTTGATTTACGCCACGGCAACAGCCCTTGTTATCATTGCTTGTTTCCCGTTGACGGCGATCAGGAAGATATGCCGTGCGCCATCCTGGGCGTATTCTCACCGCTAGTCGGTATCATCGGTAGTATGCAAGCGGCGGAAACACTCAAAATTCTGCTGAATATCGGTAAAAATCTGAATGGGCGTTTGCTTCTACTGGATAGCCTTGCAATGAATTGGCGCTCCATCCGGTTAAGCAAAGATCCGGCTTGCTCCATATGCCGGTCGTAGCAACCAATAAAGTAAAAAATGTAATGAATAGAGCTAGAATAGCTCGCGCGGCAGCACAATCAGCCGTTGCGCTTCCCAATTAGTCAGTGGATCGCGCCGGAATTCACTCTTCACAAATTGATACCAGCGGCCAATCACAAAACACATGAGCAAATTCGCCTGTGCCGCTATATCCGCGTCCAATTTCAATTGTTGCTCACTGACTGCGAATCGTAATGCCTGTTTTAAAGTCGCTTCCAGCCGGTCATGCAACTGCTGAACGCGCAATTGTAAATGATCATCCTCATTTGCCAGCACATCGCCAATCAGAATGCGTGTCATACCCGGATTTTTTTGCGAAAAACCTAACAATAGCAGTAACAAGCTCTCAATCTGCTTAGCACCAGATTGCTCTTCTTGCAAAATTTTATTGATCAATACAAACAACGTTTTTTCAATAAATGCAATCAAAGCCTCGAACATTTTCGACTTATTGGAAAAACAGCGATAGATCGCCGATACCGAGATTCCCGACCGTTTTGCCAACGCAGCTGTGGTAATTCTAATCCCGCGCGGATGCTCCAGCATCCCAGCCAGTGCCTGTAAGATTCGGTCTTCTCTTTCATTCGGTTTGATGGAGTGATTTGAATGCTTCAATTTACTGACCGCAACATAACAAAAACGATGGCAGGAATATAACCAAATTTGCAAACCTGCGCGAGTCCCATCCATCTTCTCTGTAAAATTCTCCGCTCCCATAATTCATTTCAGTAAGTGTTTATAATTAAGTGAAATCGATAGGTGAGGAACACAGCGTAAGCTAGACCTGATCGGCTTAAACACGCTAGAATTGCTAATTTTTTGGATTCGAGCGCACATGCATACGTGGCGAAAAGTGCCTGCCGGTGTTAAAACACCGATTGCACTGACCATAGGCAATTTCGACGGGTTTCATCTGGGTCATCAGGCCATGCTCACTCGCTTGAAAAATGCCGCCAAACAGCTCGGGCTTCCTGCCTGCATCATGACTTTCGAGCCTCACCCGCGCGAGTTTTTCGCTCCGGATCAAGCACCTGCCCGGCTGACCAATCTACGAGAAAAATTAACCTGTTTGATTCAAGCGGAAGTCGATTGCATTCATATTTGCCGTTTCGATTATGATTTTGCCCGAATCGGCGCGGAGCAATTTATTACACGCATTTTGAATCAGCAACTCGCTGTGCGCTGGCTGCTGGTGGGCGATGACTTCCGTTTTGGTGCGCGCCGCGCCGGTGACTTTGCCATGTTGCAAGCGTTATCAGCGGAAAATAATTTTACCGTCGAAGCCATGCCGAGCGTCACCATCGACGGTCAGCGCGTTTCCAGCACCGCGACACGTGAAGCGCTGGCTCATGGCAATCTGGATAAAGCCGGAAAGTTACTCGGCAGACCCTACAGCATCAGCGGGCGGGTTGTGGACGGGGATAAAATAGGTAAACAGCTCGGATTCCCGACCGCGAATATCCAACTGAAACATAACCGCCCACCGCTGTTGGGAATTTTCGCTGTTTCGGTCTGCGGCACCCTGCCATCTTCACCAGCTACCGCGCTGCCCGGAGTCGCCAGTCTGGGCGTGCGGCCGACAACGCATGAAAACGGCAAACCCGTGCTGGAAGTGCATTTGTTCGATTTTAATGAAGAAATTTACGGGCGACACTTACAGGTAAATTTTCTGCACAAATTACGCGACGAAGAAAAATACGAGGATATCGGCACACTCATCCGGCAAATCGAGCAAGATGTCGCGCGAGCCAAACACTTTTTCATGACAACTCAACCCCGCTTCAGTAACCTGTACAGTGCCCTTTAACCTATTCTATTCATTGAAAATTTCATGACTGATTATAAGAAAACGCTCAATTTACTTGATACACCGTTTCCGATGCGCGGCAATCTGGCCAGCCGAGAACCCGGCATGTTAAAAGCCTGGCAAGAAAAGAACTTGTACCAGAAAATCCGTTCCGTCAGCAAAGGGCGCCCCAAATTCATTCTGCACGACGGCCCGCCTTATGCCAATGGCGACATTCACATCGGTCATGCCGTCAATAAAATCCTCAAGGACATCATCATCAAAAGCAAAACACTGGCCGGTTTCGATGCACCGTATGTACCCGGCTGGGACTGCCATGGCTTGCCGATCGAGCATCAAATCGAAAAAAAATACGGCAAGTATTTGCCTGCCGATAAAGTGCGCGAACTCTGCCGTACTTTCGCCAAGGAGCAAGTCGAGCGCCAGAAAGCCGATTTCATCCGTCTAGGCGTGCTGGGCGACTGGGATAATCCTTATCTCACCATGAATTTCAAAACGGAAGCCGGTATTATTCGCGCACTGGGAAAAATTTATCAGAACGACTATCTGTATCAAGGGCAAAAACCGGTTAACTGGTGTATTGATTGCGGCTCCGCCTTGGCCGAAGCGGAAGTGGAATACGAAGACAAAACCTCACCGGCTATCGATGTCGGATTTTCCATTGCTTCCACAGCAGCTATACTCGGCAATATTTTTGCCACCACGATCCCTGAGAACACGCAAGCTTACGCCATAATCTGGACCACCACCCCGTGGACTTTGCCCGCCAATCAGGCGGTCAGCGTTCATCCCGATTTCGATTATGAATTGATTCAAACAACACGCGGATTGCTGATACTTGCCAGCGAGCTGAAACAAAACTGCCTGGCGCGCTACGATCTTACCGGTGAGACACTTGCCACCTGCAAAGGTAAAGCATTGGAACATTTACCGCTGCATCACCCGTTCGAGCCACGCACGGTAAAAATCATTTGCGGCAAACATGTCACTCTGGAAGCCGGTACCGGTTTGGTACACACTGCACCCGCACATGGCTTGGATGACTATTTTGTCGGCCAGAATTATGGCTTACCCAGTGAAAGTCCGGTCGCTGGCGACGGTAAATTTACCGCCAACACACCTTTGGTGGGTGGGCTTTCGGTATGGAAAGCCAATGAGGTTGTCATCGAAACACTCAGAAACAGCACCCATTTGTTCTGTCTGAAAAAAATCGAACATAGCTATCCGCATTGCTGGCGGCATAAAACCCCGATTATTTTCCGCGCAACGCCGCAATGGTTCATCGGCATGAATCTGCACAGCACCGCCGCTTCCACAGCGCAGAGAGAAACTTTGCGTGATCTGGCCATGCAAGCGGTCGATTCCACTGAATTCTTTCCGGCATGGGGCAGAGCGCGCCTGGAAACGATGATCAAAAACCGCCCAGACTGGTGTGTGTCACGCCAGCGTAATTGGGGCGTGCCGATGACTTTTTTCGTGCATAAAGATACCCATGCACCGCACCCACGTTCGCTCGAATTGCTCGAGCAAGTGGCGCAGAAAGTGGAACAACAAGGCATCGAAGCCTGGTTTGCGCTCGATGCTGTCGAATTGCTCGGCGCCGAAGCCAGTGAATATAAAAAACTGACCGACACATTGGATGTCTGGTTCGATTCCGGCACCACACATGCCACGGTTGTCAAAGCGGATACGCAGCTCAAATTCCCGGCGGATCTTTATCTGGAAGGCTCCGATCAGCATCGCGGTTGGTTTCAATCCTCGTTGCTGACCGGTTGCGCCATCGACGGGCGCGCACCGTACGATGCCTTGCTCACACACGGCTTTGTCGTAGACGGCAGCGGCCACAAAATGAGCAAATCCAAAGGTAATGTCATCGCACCGCAAAAAGTGATGGATACTTCCGGGGCCGATATTCTGCGGCTGTGGGTTGCATCAACTGATTACTCCGGCGAACTCTTCATTTCCGAAGAAATTCTCAAACGAGTAGTCGAAAGTTACCGCCGCATCCGCAATACATTACGCTTCTTACTTGCCAATCTGGTGGATTTCGATCCACATACCGATACTATCGCCATCACGAATTGTCTAGAAATTGACCGCTATATGCTAGCGCTGACACAAAGCTTTCAAGACGATCTGACGCAGAACTATCAGCGCTATGAATTCCATCAAGTGGTACATAAACTGCACAATTTTTGCTCCGAAGATTTAGGCGGCTTCTATCTGGACATCCTCAAGGATCGCTTATATACGGCAGCAACCCAAGGCCTGCCGCGCCGCTCGGCGCAAACGGTACTGCACCATATCGCACACAGTCTGGTGCGCTTGTTTGCACCGATTCTGAGTTTTACCTCGGAAGAAGTCTGGGAGCATCTGACGGGGAATAGCAATGACAGCGTGCTGCTGCATACCTGGCATACCTTTCCGGCACAAGCCGACACGGCACTGTTGCAGCAACGCTGGGCGAAAATACGCACGTTACGTTCGCAAGTGCTGAAGAAACTGGAAGATGCGCGTACGCAGGGAGAAATCGGTTCCTCATTGGCAGCTACCGTAGAAATTCGCGCCAACAGTGAGGACTTCGCACTACTGAGCGCACTTGGCGACGATTTGCGCTTTGTATTGATCGTTTCCGAAGCGCACTTAACCCCGGTTAACGATGTGCAGCAAGAAGACATCGTTGTGGTATCCAGCACTCATACGAAATGCGAGCGTTGCTGGCATTATCGCCGGGATGTCGGTCAGCATAACGAGCACCCTACTTTGTGCACACGCTGCATTACCAATCTTTACGGTGCTGGCGAAGAACGGCGCTTTGCGTAATGCCCTTGCTACTTTTGAAAAGAAACTTGGAATTATGAAACTTTACATTAGCCTGAGTATCGCTTTGATCGTCCTCGTATTGGACCTTGTCAGCAAATTCTGGGTCGAGTCTGCATTGGAATTTGGCCAGCGCATTCCGCTCACCGGCTTTTTTAACTTGGTATTGACGTACAATCCCGGCGCCGCATTCAGTTTTCTGAGCGAGCAACCTGGCTGGCAACGCTGGTTCCTGAGCGGCATCGCAGGCAGCGCGGCCTTATTGATCATTTTTCTGCTCAACAAATACCGCCATGAGAAATTATTTTGCCTGTCGCTGAGCTTGATCCTGGGTGGTGCGCTGGGAAATTTGTACGATCGCGTCACGCTGGGTCATGTGGTCGATTTTCTCGATTTTTATGCTGGGAATTATCATTGGCCGGCGTTTAATATTGCCGATTCCGCTATTTTTATCGGCGCCGCGCTGATGATTTACGATAGTTTCCGGAAAAAAGAGAATCCGGAAAGCGCAGTAAAAAAAGTGAAATAATCAAATCTCATTTGCTGGCTTTCTTTTCCTTGGTAATTGGATTTTGCAGGGTATAGCCATTTTCTTTCATTTTATACCCACCGTACGCACCCGCACCGGCCGCAACCAGCGTCCAGCAGCCGGATAACAGCGGCACTGCCATCATACAAATTATTACACTCGCTATTTGTTTCTTCATTATCAATTCCTGTCAAGATTAAGATTTATTTCGCTCAGATTTCTAAAATTTCGATAAAGCTGTCGACCAATCATAGACTACCTATTATCCAAAATGCTTACAATTATCTCTGCCCAAAAGAAGCTAGTTTCAGAACTATAAGACAGCCGCCGGACCAAACTGCCCGTTTCAATCGTCAGGAAGGTTGCGGTGGAACTTTTATCCACTGCCCCGCGCATTGCTTCACATAAGGATAGTATCCTTCAGGATCGCGGCAGTAGTACCAATAATTTTTTTGCTCCGGCGCAGCAGGTCTGGAAACATCTTGACGTTGCACATAGGTAGGTGTTCTGAGGGGTGCTGAGAAAACGGGAAAAGCCGCCGGATAACCACCTAACGGATAATACGATTCAAAATAGCGATAAAGCCCAAAACCAGTATAGTTCCCATAGAACCCGGCACCGGCACGGTCGCTATAAAAGCTGAAACTGTTGAATGGCACGCCAAAACCGCCATAATAGCCGAAAGGAACGAACGAACTGTAATAACCAAACGGACCGCCAAACCCTAACCCCATTCCCAGCCCGAAATTATCGTAGTAATGATGCCCTCCACCGTGGTGAT
>JBDHRU010000114.1:0-8051 GCA_039807765.1 Nitrosomonas sp.
TCGAGGGGTTTCTGCAAAATGGGGGTGCAAAAACAATTATCGACAACCAGCCAAATACCCGCTTTCTTGGCAATCTTGCCGAGTTCTGCAATATCAGAGATTTCCGTTAATGGATTGGACGGCGTTTCCAGAAAAAACAACTTGGTATTGGGTTGTATCGCCGCTTGCCACGATTGCACATCCGTCGCCGATACAAACGTTGTATCGACATTAAAGCGCTTCAGAATGTTGTTGAACAAATTCACCGTGGCGCCGAATAAGCTGCGCGATGCGACGATATGGTCGCCAGCGGACAGCAATCCCATGACGCATGCCAATATCGCTGACATCCCGGAAGAAGTTGCGATGCAGGTTTCTGCGCCTTCCAGCACGGCCAACCGTTCCTCGAATGCCGTGACAGTGGGGTTGGTAAAGCGGGAGTAGATGTTACCCGGTTCATTGCCGGAAAAACGCGCAGCCGCTTGCGCGGCACTATCAAAAACAAAGCTTGACGTCAGATACATCGCTTCGGAATGCTCGTTGAACTGGCTGCGATGAATTCCCGTATGAAGCGCAAGTGTTTCCGGCTGCAAATGATCAGACATGAGATGGAACCTTAAGCGAAAACGATCGTTTTAGCGATCTGGAAAAGTTTATTATGAGAAAAAATGAACGGCACGATTCAAACTGGTAGGATGCTTGCTTAATTCAACACCGTGCACTATTCGGAAAAGACCAAACTCAAATCCAATTGCGTATTGGTCTTGGTCTGTAATACCGAATGATTGGAATTACGTTGTGATTCGAGAGCTTGTAAATATTCCGGTGTGATATCACCAGTTATATAATGACCGTTGAAGCACGAAGTTTCAAAACTATTGACAGCAGGTAATACTTTTGAAACCGCATGATTCAGTGCGTCCAAGTCTTGGAAAATCAAACAATCCGCACCGATTTCATTACAAATTTCTTCTGCTGTGCGATCAGTCGCAATCAACTCCTGACGTGTCGGCATATCGATACCGTAGACATTCGGATAGCGTACCGGCGGTGCCGCGGAAGCAAAATAAATTTTATTTGCACCAGCTTCGCGCGCCATCTGAACAATCTCGCGGCTTGTGGTTCCACGAACGATGGAATCATCCACTAACATCACGTTTTTACCGCGAAATTCTATACTCATGGCATTTAATTTCTGCCGTACGGATTTGCGCCGTTGCTGCTGGCCTGGCATGATAAAGGTACGGCCGACGTAACGGTTCTTGACAAACCCTTCACGAAAATCAACACCCAAGCTGTTGGCAAGTTGCAAGGCACTGGGACGGCTAGAGTCCGGTATCGGAATAACGACATCGATATCCAAATACGGCATCGTTTTTCTGATTTTCTCGGCCAGATGCTCCCCCATGTTGAGTCGTGTTTCATAAACCGAGATACCGTCGATGACCGAATCGGGACGCGCCAGATAAACATATTCAAAAATGCAAGGATTCAGCGAAGCCTGCGCTGCGCATTGTTTGTTGTAGAAATTACTATCCTCATCGATAAAAATGGCTTCCCCTGGTTGTATATCGCGGATTAATTTAAAACCCAGCGTATCCAAAGCCACACTTTCCGATGCGATCAAATATTCATCGCCCAGTTCATGCTCGGCGGTGCCAAAAACTAATGGACGTATACCGTAAGGATCACGAAAAGCTAACAATCCATACCCTGCAATCATCGCCACGACCGCATACGCACCTTTGCAGCGTTTGTGAACACCTGCGACTGCAGCAAAGATCGTATCGGGATCCAATTGGCAGTTACGCGTGCTTTCCTGCAATTCATGTGCAAGCACATTGAGTAAAACTTCCGAGTCCGAATTGGTATTCACATGCCGTAAATCGGTTCTGAACAACTCTTGATTCAGTTCCGCCGCATTGGTTAGATTACCGTTGTGACTCAGTACAATCCCAAATGGAGAATTCACATAAAAAGGTTGAGCCTCCGCAGGTGAATTGGCTGATCCGACTGTCGGATAACGCACATGCCCGATGCCGATATTACCGGCCAATGCGCGCATGTTGCGGGTGCGAAATACATCCCGCACCAAACCGAGCCCCTTATGCATATGAAAAGTATTTCCCTGTGCCGTAACAATACCGCCCGCATCCTGTCCGCGATGCTGCAGCATGAGCAAACCATCATAAAGCAATTGATTGGTGGGTGATTTTGCAACAATGCCGAGAACTCCACACATATAAACGCTCCGTAAACTTTGCTCTAATCAGCTTCAGAGTTCGAATTTAAATTGCTTGCATTATAAGACGACATAAGACGATCAGCAGAGTGGCGACTTAAATTATGTAACGCTTCAATCATACTAAGAATTTTCTTTTCTCTCAAAACTGATACGCTTTGACAGATCGGTTGGCAGCCAAGGCAACACCTGTATCGCAATTACTTCCAATGGACGACTCAAAACCGCATGTTGCCAAAATACCTGGTTGGGAATCGTCGTTAATCCCGCGACCAAAGTCAGCAGCGTTACAATCACCAGCGCCCGCAAAAAACCAAAAATCGAACCGAATAATCGATCGATAAATCCCAATCCTATCCCCTTAATCAAGGTAGTCAACAGCATAGTCGCCAACGCAGTTATCAGCAGTACCGACAGAAACGTCAGAACAAATGCAATCGAGATTCGCAGTGTTTCACCGGTTACTTCGGCGGGCAGAAATTGTTCAAAGAACGATGCGTATGCGCTAGTCACAATAAAAGCGACCACCCAGCCAGCAATGGACAATGCCTCCCGGACAAATCCACGGAAAATACTCAAAATTACCGAAACTAGAAAAATGCCGGAAACGACATAATCAAATGCGGTCATCAATGAAAATTAGCCCAGTTCTAATGGTTGAGTGAACAAAAAATCAAAATTATCCGGCTATCAACTTACTTGGGAGCCACAACACCATCCAATCCAATCTTTTTTAATTTTTTTAATTCAGCTTCTGCGGCGCTTCGCGTCGTGAAAGGACCAATACGTACCCGTGTCACCTCATTTTGATCAACTTTCAGTGTTTCAGTATAGGCTTTAAAACCGCTCGATAATAAATTGGCTTGTTGCTGCTTGGCTTTCGCCGGATCAGAGAATGCTCCCAGCTGCACGATGAAGCTTTTTACCGTATCCACTGGCGCCGCCACGGCAGTATCTGGCGCTGGAGTTGCTGTAGCAGTCGGCGCAGTGTGTACAGCCCCCCCCGCAGGTTTAGTTGCTGCCGTGTTTCTTGTTTCAGGAGCAGCCGCTGCCAAGCGTCGGTCAATTTTTGGTTTAATGCCGGGAATTGGAATACGTTTTTCCCCGTTAGACGATCCCGTGAACTCATCAGCGATCGGTGAATTCATTTTAGATTTACTTGGCAATTCAGATGATGCGCCTTCTTCGCCCGGCAGCTCACGGCTTGCTGATTCTTCTTTTGGAGTCGAGTCTATCTTAGTGATTTTACTTGGCGGTAAATTGATAGCAATTTCCTGTTTCTCGCCTCCGCCTTTGGGCTCATCGAATATTGCCGGTAATACGATAATGGCAATCAGAACCAGTACAATCGCGCCAACTAAACGTCGTCTGGCGCGCTTTCTGAGTAATAACTCTTCTTCACTGATATTTTTATTCATTTGAAATAGCCAATCATTACCTGCTCTGTTGTACATTTAGATACTGCAACACACCGCTTACTGTATAGAAAGACCCGAATATGCAAATTCTATCATTTTTACCGGCGTGTTCACAGGCAAAAACATAAGCCGCAACGCAATCGTCAAACTGATAAGTGGCACCTTCATTGCCTGTAACACCTGCTTTATGAATTTCGTTGATCAGATAATCAATCGGTGCGGCACGAGCAGAATCAACCGTGCATACCAACCAAAAATCAATGTCATCTTTTAAGGCCTGAACGACACCTTGAATATCTTTGTCTTGCAGCATGGAGAAAACGGCATATGTACGACCGCTCGGTTTGGTTGCTGCTAGGTTTCGCGATAAAACGGCCGCCGCAGCGGGATTGTGCGCCACATCCAGGATGATCATCGGTTGTGTCGAAACCACTTGAAATCTGCCCGGTATCACTGCTTCACCCAATCCCTGGCGAATCTCATTCATACTGACCGGCAGCAATTCGTTAAGGGTATCCAATGCAGCCAGGCAAGCGCTTGCATTTTGCAGTTGCTTATCACCGCGGAGCGCGGGAAAAGGTAAAGAATGGTGTTTGCCCTTAGGCCCCCAATAATCCCATTGTACTTGCTTATTAAAAAAACCGAATTCCTGATTCAGGCGAAAAAATTTTGCTTCCGTTTTTTCTGCTTGCTGATAAATAGAGTGCGGTATATCGGTTTCCGCACAAATCGCCGGTTTATTTTTCCTGAAAATTGCGGCTTTCTCGAATCCGATTTTCTCCCGCGTATCCCCCAGATAATCCATGTGATCGAGGTCTATGCTGGTTAGAATCGCGCAATCCGCATCAAATAGATTAACGGCATCCAAACGCCCGCCTAGGCCAACCTCCAGAATCGCCACATCCACACGTGCTTGAACAAACACATACATCGCCGCCAGTGTGCCAAATTCAAAAAAAGTCAACGAGGTATGGCAATCTTTCCGGACGGTATCTATCTGTGCGAAAGCATCACACAGATTTTTATCATTGACTTCATTCTTATTGATACGAACACGTTCGTTATAGCGCAGCAAATGCGGCGAGGTATAACAACCTGTTTTATATCCGGCGCAAACCAGAATGGATTCCAGCATCGCGCAAACGGATCCTTTGCCGTTCGTACCACCCACCACGATAATGGGAAATTGCGGCGCCAGTTGCAGCTTGGATCGAACCCGCCCGACGCGCTCCAATCCCATTTCAATCGTCTTGGGATGAAGCAATTCAAGGTAAGTTAGCCAATCCGCGAGCGAGCTGGGTACAGGCATTGAGCAGGGATCAGGCGACAGCAACTAAGATATGGGTTCTGGAACACGCATCAGTTGCGTACATAGCGTCACAATTTTGTCACACATTTGCCTGCGATCGACAATCATATCAATCGCACCGTGCTGTAGTAGGAATTCAGCTCGCTGAAAACCATCCGGCAGCGTTTGGCGCACCGTTTGTTCAATGACACGGGGACCAGCAAAACCGATCAGCGCGCCAGGTTCGGCAATTACCACATCGCCCAGAAAGGCAAAGCTAGCCGACACGCCCCCCATCGTCGGATCGGTTAGAACTGATATGAACGGTAATTTATGATGACTTAGCTTGGTTAGCGCAGCGGTTGTTTTCGCCATTTGCATGAGCGAAAACAAGCCTTCCTGCATACGCGCACCACCACTAGCACTGAAGCATATAAAAGGTAAATGCCGATCAATGCAGGCATTGACACCGCGCACGAAACGCTCGCCGACAACAGACCCCATCGAGCCTCCCATAAAACCGAATTCGAATACCGCAACAACAACCGGCATCGTTTTCACGGTTCCTTGCATCACCACCAAAGAATCTTGTTCATCCGTACTCTCTTTTGCTTGCTCCAGACGATCCACATAGCGCTTGCTGTCTTTAAACTTAAGCGCATCGGTAGCAACCACTTCAGCGCCGATTTCGTAGCGCCCTTCCGGATCAAGCAGTTGATCGAGGCGGTTTCTTGCGGAAATGCGATTATGGAAATCGCATTTAGGACAGACATTCAGGTTTCTGGCTAAATCTGTGTAGTATAAAACCGCCTCACAGGTACGGCACTTACTCCACAAACCTTCGGGTACTATCTTCTTTTCACCGGTTTCTTTTCTCTTGATCTTTGGTGGAATAATGTTCTGAAACCAGCTCATGGGTTGCGTTTCCTAGAACGTATTTTGCGTGTTTTAACCATTGCCTTCATTCTCATCGATGGCTTTGCGCAGAGTGCCGATTAGACTCCCTACATTACTCAATAATTCCACTTCCGAGGATTTTTCAATTTCCTCAATGATTCGGCTGCCAACCACCACGGCATCGGCCAGGCCGGCCACAGCTTTGGCCGTCGCACCATCGCGTATGCCGAATCCGACACCGATAGGTAATGCAATATGCTGACGCAATTGCGCCAACATCGCACCGACATCCTGAAGATCCAGGTGCGATGCGCCGGTCACACCTTTTAAGGAAACATAATACACATAACCTCTGGCCATTTTGGCTACTTGCGCGATACGTTCCTGAGGTGTCGTAGGAGATAGCAAGAAAATCGCATCGATTTCCTGTTGTTCCAGGCATTGCACCCATTCGGCGGATTCTTCGGGAGGATAATCAACGATGAGAACGCCGTCGACACCACAATCCTTCGCTTTAGCGGCAAATACCGCAAACCCCATCGCCTCAACCGGATTAGCGTATCCCATTAAAACCACCGGCGTAGCGGTATCCGTTTTTCTAAATTCGCTCACCATGTCCAACACACCACTCAGACTGACATGATGCTTCAGCGCTCGCTCCGACGATTTTTGGATGGTCGGCCCATCCGCCATGGGATCGGAAAACGGTACACCCAATTCGATGATGTCGGCGCCCGATTGAACCAGTTGATGCATCAATTGAACTGTTATCTGCGGATTGGGATCACCGGCAGTAATAAAAGGGATCAGCGCTTTCCGGTTTTGTTTCTTTAACGCAGCAAATACTTTGGCGATACGATTCATTTTTTCAGCATCATTTGGTTTGCTGAAAATGTTCATTAAACTTTTTATAAAGCTCATATGCTCAATCCGCCCTCAATTCTTCTCAGAAAACTGCAACCGCAATAGACTTAACCATTGATTACAGCGTTAAGCCGGACATTTGCGCAACTGTTGCCATATCCTTATCGCCCCGTCCGGATAAATTCACCAACAGCAATTTATCCTTCGGCAAAGTTGGTGCGTACTTGGCGGCGTAAGCTAATGCATGACTGGATTCCAGCGCCGGCATGATACCCTCGTAGCGACACAGCGTGTGAAATGCTTCCAATGCCTCATCATCGGTTATCGCGACATATTCCGCACGTCCGCAATCTTTAAGCCAAGCATGCTCCGGTCCCACACCGGGATAATCAAGACCAGCCGAGATTGAATGGGTTTCTATAATCTGACCATTTTCATCTTGAATGAGATAAGTACGATTTCCATGCAATACACCGGGCTTACCCATGGATAATGTCGCCGCATGCTGATTGGTATCAATACCTTTACCGGCCGCTTCCACCCCAATCAAGCGAACATTGAGATCGTCAATATACGGATAGAACAAGCCGATTGCGTTTGATCCACCACCGACACAGGCAATCAGCGCATCCGGCTGGCGGTTGAAATCCTCCAACATCTGCACTTTGGCTTCATTCCCGATTATCGCCTGAAAATCCCTGACCATCATCGGATAAGGATGCGGACCGGCAACGGTTCCGATGATATAAAACGTATTCTCGACATTGGTGACCCAGTCGCGCATGGCTTCGTTCAGCGCATCTTTCAATGTGCGGGATCCGGATTCAACCGGCACTACGGTTGCACCCAGCAGTTTCATGCGATACACATTGGTTGCCTGGCGTTTTACATCCTCGGAGCCCATGTAAACCACACATTCCATACCATAACGCGCAGCTACCGTAGCACTCGCCACACCATGCTGCCCCGCGCCGGTTTCCGCAATGACACGTTTTTTCCCCATACGCCGAGCAAGCAGCGCCTGCCCGACGGTATTGTTGATTTTGTGCGCGCCGGTATGATTTAAATCTTCACGCTTCAACAGAATTTGCGCACCGCCTAAGTGCTCGGACCATCTTTTTGCATGATAAATGGGGCTGGGGCGTCCTACGTAATGTTTCAATTCGTATGCAAATTCCGCTTTGAATTCTGGATCATCACGATAAAATTCATACTGCTTACGCAAATCCTCCAATGCTGAAATCAATGTCTCAGCGACAAATATGCCGCCATAAGGGCCAAAATGACCTTCTTTATTCGGCAGATCATAAGCATTCACGATTGTTTAACTCCTTGCATGAAAGCAATAATTTTTTTCTTATCT
>JBDHRU010000115.1:0-7958 GCA_039807765.1 Nitrosomonas sp.
CAAAGAAGAGAAAAACTGCGCCGCCATAATCGTATAAAAACCGCGTTCCAAGCTATTTCCTTATCTATTTATTTTTTTTCTCAGTTGATTCAGTCCAAGGAATCATCCCTGTAACAATCGTCTGCTCACTAAAACCGGCAATGACCGAACTCCCCCATCATTCCGTCCAATATGCAAGACTAGCACATCATACCGCTTCGCGGATGAAGGTATCACGGCATAAAAATTAAATCAGCACCGCAAATTTAGATTATGATAAAACGTTGCGAATAATACTCGCTCTTGCTTATTCTGAACATTACATTAATGCCACGCCCTACCCAAGCTTTTATCGACCTTTCCGCTTTAACTCATAATCTGACCGTAGCTCGCCGATATGCTCCCCGTTCACGCATCATGGCCATCCTTAAGGCCAATGCGTATGGTCATGGATTACTTCATACCGCCAGCGCTTTAAAAGATGTCGATGGATTCGCGCTATTGGAACTGGATGCTGCGATATGCTTACGTGATGCCGGCTATCAGCAACCCATCCTGCTACTGGAGGGCTTCTTTTCGACAGAAGAGTTGGCAATCTTTAAGCAATACCGCTTGAGTGCAGTCATTCATCATACCGAGCAAATCGCAATGCTGTCAGCCTCTAAGCATCGCAATCTGGATCTATTCATAAAAATCAATACCGGTATGAATCGCCTGGGATTGGCGCCCAAGCAATTCTCACAAGCCATCAGCACACTGAACGAAAAGCAATACCATCAAAACATTACATTGATGACGCATTTCGCTTCTGCAGATGATCCTTGTGAACAAGAAAATGTCATACAGCAGTTGCAGCATTTTGAGGCAATTACAATAGCATATGGTCATTACCCAAGCTCATTGGCAAATTCAGCGGCGATTATTCGTTATCCCGTGACGCATACCGATTGGGTGCGCCCCGGCATTATGCTTTATGGTGCTTCGCCTTTCTCAGATGTAACCGCAGCGGAATTGAATCTCCGCCCTGTTATGACACTTACGAGTAAAATTATTGCGATACAGAATCTGGGAATCGGCGAAAGAATCGGCTATCACGGTCTTTTTAGAACCGATCAACCGATGCGTATCGGCATAGTCGCCTGCGGTTACGCGGATGGTTATCCACGCCATGCGCCAACGAATACACCAGTACTGATCAACAATCAGCGCAGCCGAATATTGGGCCGGGTATCCATGGATATGCTGGCCATTGACTTGACCGGTATCGAAAATGCCGGATTAAACAGTCCGGTTATCTTGTGGGGTAAGGGATTGAGCGTTGATGAAGTGGCTTTGAGTGCCGGTACTACCAGTTATGAACTGCTTTGTGCGTTGGCACCGCGGGTGGAAAAGACTGCTTCGCTTTAATGAGCAACGCAACGTTGCAATCCAATCCACCGCAGCAAACGACTATGCTGCTCGTTATTCTACTTTTGCTTTACTGCGTAATTCTTGCACAACAGTACCAAATTCGCGCTGTAACACTCGTTGTTGAATGTTCTGCTTAACTTCTTCAAAAGGCGGCACTTCCATCGGACGTACATCCATCAATTGAATCACATGCCAGCCAAAGGAAGTTTGCACCGGTTGTTCCGTGAGTCCACCTTTCGATAGTTTCACCAACGCTTCGGAAAAAGGTCTGACATAAGCTGCTGGCGGGCTCCAGTTAAGCTCACCACCATTTTCCTTGCTACCGTCATCAAGCGATTTTTCTTCGGCAATTTTGGCAAAATTACCGCCCTTCTTAAGCTTGGCAATAATATCCTTGGCTTCGCTTTCACTAGCCACAAGAATATGGCGCGCCTTGTATTCCTTATCACCCATTTGCACTTTTAGAACTTCATATTCCTTGCGTAACGTATCCTCACTCACCACATTATTTTTTATGTAATTAGCTTGAAACGCTCTGACCAGCACCGCCTGACGTGCTATCTCAAGCTGCGCGACAACATCCGGATCTTTATCCAATTTCTTCTTGATCGCCTCTTGCGCAAGAATTTCCTCAGCGATCAGATTCTCACGCAATGCTTTTCTCATTTCCGGACCATCCGGTTGACCTTGTGCAACGCTCGCCTTCACCATTAATTCCAGACGCGACTGTGGAATTGCCACGCCATTCACTTTAGCCACAGTGCCTGTTGACTGGGCTTGAACAGAAAGGGCAGCCATTCCCAAAATACTAACCATCATTACTTGTGAAAATTTCGTCAAACGCATGGAATTTCCTTTTTTGTGATTAAGATAAAATTATACTTGCCAAAGTGTATGTTGCGAGAAAGTATACGCTTTAACTGAGTAGACGTGAACTCTATATACCATTATTTCTATTGAATAACTTGCGATTGTCCCGAGAACAATCCGGTAGCCTCATGCCGGCAACACCTTTTTAAAAGGTTTAATCGTCACTGTCCGGTAAACACCTGCACTTACGTAAGGATCTGCATTTGCCCAAGCCTGGGCTGCTTCCAAAGACTCAAACTCGGCTACGATCAAACTACCGGAGAACCCTGCCGGACCTGGATCCTGACTATCGATCGCCGGATACGGTCCGGCCAGAATCAATCGTCCGGTATCCTGTAACGCTTGAATTCTTTTTAGATGCTCCGGGCGAACTGTCATTCTTTTTTCCAAGCTATCGGGTATATCCTCACCGTTTATGACGTACAACATCATTGCTCCTTACCCACTTTATTTTCACCTTCCTTTTTCTGATCGGTTTGTTCGTTGTCAACGGCATTCTCTGTCATAGTCGCCGATGCTTCCTGCAGATATTTCCCCAGCATCATCACTTGCCCGATGATAAAAGTCAGCATCAATCCGGTAGCGCCAAAAAGCTTAAATGAAACCCAAGTATCCAGCGGAAAACTGAATGCGACATACAGATTGATACATCCCATGACTAGGAAAAAACCCACCCAGCTCCAATTAAGCCTCCCCCAGATAAGTGGTGGTAAAACCATTTGTTTTTCAAGCATGGATTGAATCAGGTTTTTCTTGAAAATGACATGAGATCCTAATAAGACAGCGGCAATCAACCAATACAACACCGTCGGCTTCCACTTGATAAACGTTTCATCCTGAGAAATTAATGTTGCACCGCCAAAAATAACGATAATCGCCAAATTTACCCACATCATTTTGTCGACTTGCCGGTGACGGAACCAAAGCCAACCTATTTGTGCAATAGCGGCAGCTATCGCAACTGCGGTTGCGATGAAAATATCGTACAGTTTGAATGCTAGGAAAAATAAGATAACCGGAAATAGATCGAATAGAAATTTCATCGCCGCGAATATTCTGAATTTATTTCAATAACAAACTAACTAATAGATCATCAAATGTAAGAAATGTTCTCATTCCAATACTGGCGGTAATTGCGGAGTAAGGTTATTCTTCTCTTGCGTTGCTGCACCCAACAAAGCGTAGCCAAGTAAATGGCCTGCTTCGTCTCGATATAGTGCTTTCACACCATCTTGATCGGCTTCCACATGCCATTCGCCCTTTATATTGAAATCCGGCGGCGAAACAACCGCAGGACAGGCGGGCGTTTTTACAATTACCGGCATCGCCGGATAACGAACCTGAGTCGGATTACCTGCGAGTGTTGCCGCTAAAGCCCGAGCCGCGTGCGTAATCGGCATCACAAAAGGTAACACTCTTCCTTCCACCTCGGCGCAATCGCCTATAGCGTAAATATTGTCTAACCGCGTTTGCAGCAAACGATTGACGACAATACCGCGATTAACCGGAATGCCGGCTGATGCAGCCAGTTGCGTACGCGCACGTAACCCGACTGCGGACAATATGATATCGGATTCGACGGATTCGCCACCGGCAAACGTTAGACGCAATTTCTCGTGCGCCAGATCAACCGATTGCGTGGTTGCGCTCAAATGAAAAACCACACCCGCCGCTTCCAGCTTTTGCCGCATAAAAGCACCACCTGCCGGGGGCAACAGACGTCCCAGCGGCTGTGCGCCGATATCGATCACATCCACCTGATAGCCGGCGGTTACCAGATCGTTGGCGAATTCGCAACCGATCAAACCCGCACCGATGATGCCGATTCGTTTCTTCCCGGTCAGCGCGTCACGAAATTTTTTATAATCGTCAAGATCGTTAATCGATAATATTTTTGCTACACCATCGCCGGATAGCGGCAAATGTATTTGATCAGCGCCTACCGCTAAAACCAACCGGCCATAGCCGATTTGTTCACTATCAGCCAGCGTCACCGCACACCCTGCCGGGTCAATTGCGGCTACGCGGCAATGCGGACGAATGGAGATTTTCAATTGCGATGCCATTTGCGCCGCATCGCCATTCAAAATGGAATCAGGGGTTTTCCCAGATGATAGTGCATTTGATAACATAGGCTTGGAATAGAAACCACCATGATCAGCGGATAACATGACGATAGCCACCTCAGCATTCAGCTTGCGCAACTCACGCGCAACTGCATAACCGGCTAATCCGCTACCTACAATAACGACAGGTTTTTCCATTAGCTCAGACCCCTTCTCGGCCAACATCCGCTTCACTCATACTCTATACTCTCAATCGCCAAAACATTTATCATCGACAAGACAAACCGCACCATTACACTGAAATTTTTTATTCCCTTTTTCTAAGGAAACGCTGATTAATTGACAAAAAACAAGGCACACTGATTACTGAAGCATTACTCCAAATCAATGTGCCTTTATTACAACCTGCTTGTCAACTCAAGAATTCTACATCCAAAGATTGCAAAAAACTGACTACATGCGCTATTTTATTTGACTTCATCCTTGTTATTAACCAAGCTGGTGCGTCTTTGCAAATAAGCATCGCGCACGAATTCATACTTATCTAAAGCAGCTTCTTCAAGGGTTTTATCATTTTCGAGATGCCGCGCACGCAAATGGATGGTTCTTGCAGCGCCAATTGGCACACGCACTGCTGTTGAATTGATATAAGCGACGTTATTCACGAAAATACCTGTAATCCCTTGTGTGATAGGATCAAATATGAAGCTATCGACAGCGAGACCGACCGTATCACGAACTGAGCTTGGTCCCAAGAAAGGCAGCACAATATAAGGTCCGCTGGCAAGACCATAGCGGCCCAATGTCTGACCGAAATCTTCATTACGCTTATTGAGATTGACATCGCTCACTGCACTGATATCGCTGGCAATATCGATCATACCGAACATACCAAAGGTGGTATTAACGAATAATCGCGCACTACTGGCCAATGCGCTCTCGTAATTCAATTGCAGGACGGAGTTAGCTATCACGACCACTTCGTTCACATTGGAAAACATGTTGTCGAGTATCATTTCAATCGGATCAGGTGTAATAATCTTATATCCCCTGGCAACCGGATCCATGACATTGCGATAAAACACTTCATTGAAATTGAAAACTGCACGATTCATGGATTCCAGCGGATCATTCACGCCATTCTGGCTGTTCCCATTCGCACTCAATGTTTTCGTTGAGGCACAACCTGTTAAAAATAAACTAGAAACCAGAATAGCGACGGCTAGGGAACGGATAATATTAATCATGTTCTTATTTCTTTTAGTAAAAATTCGGTCGATCTTGCCACATTTATACGATTGGTTCAATACACCCTCGCACAAAGTGCGTTGTTTTGTTCGGACAGCCATCTCAACACCAAGAATGCTATGAGGAATCATCAGAAAGTTTCCACTTTATCGGATATCCGGATTCGACATACCATGGATTATGCCAGCGCTTAATAAAGTACTCACACAACAATAGAATGGACAAAATGATGCAATTCTCCGGTTAGGCCGTTCCCATCCCGCTATGGCGCAATAATGCATCCAATTCCGGCTCGCGTCCGCGAAACGCGATGAACGACTCCAGCGCCGAACGGCTTCCGCCCACTGCCAGAATTTCTTCCAGAAAATGTGAACCCGTCGCTGCATTCACGACGCCATCTGCAGCAGTTTCTTCAAACATGCTGTAGGCATCCGCTGAAAGCACTTCCGCCCACTTGTAGCTATAGTAACCTGCGGCATAACCACCGGCGAAAATATGCGCAAAGCTGTTGGGAAAACGATTAAAGTCCGGCGGAATGACCACGGCGACTTCACTGCGGATCTCATCCAGCAATTGCAGCACCGTCTTGCCACCATCCGGATTGAAATCGTAGTGCACATGCATGTCAAATAGCGCAAACTCAATCTGGCGCAGCATTTGTAACCCGCTCTGGAAATTTTTGGCTTTTATCATCTTGTCATACAACATCTTGGGTAACGGCTCACCGCTATCAATATGTTGCGTCATTTCAGCCAGTACATCCCACTCCCAGCAAAAATTTTCCATGAACTGACTGGGTAACTCCACCGCATCCCATTCCACGCCGTTAATTCCGGAAACCCCCAAGTCTTCCACTTTGGTCAGTAAATGATGCAAGCCGTGACCGAACTCATGAAATAGCACGATCACTTCATTATGGGTAAATAAGGCCGGGCGCAATTGATCATCCATAGTAACCGGCGCGGAAAAATTACACGTGAGATAAGCCACCGGTAATTGTATGGCGTGCTTCCCCGTTGGCTGATAATCGATCCGCCGGCGCGTAATCGCGTCATCCATCCAGGCACCGCCTCGCTTCGTAGGTCGCGCGTAAAGATCCAAATAAAATTGACCGATCAGCTCGCCATTAGCGTCATGAATATCAAAAAACTTCACATCGGGATGCCAGCACTGAATCTTACGTGCAGGCGCCGCAAGCGTGATGCGGATGCCGTACAGTTTTTCCACCACTTTAAACATACCGGCCAATACTTTATCCTCTGGGAAGTATTGTTTAACTTCCTGATCCGAAAAAGCGTAGCGTTCTTGCCGCAGTTTCTCACTGACATATGCTAAATCCCAAGCTTCCAGTTTCGGCAGATTCAATCGTTCGGCCGCAAATTGCTGCAGCGCTTGCAAATCCTGCACAGCATACGGTTTTGCCTTGCCCGCCAATTTTCTCAGGAACCCCAATACTTGCTGCGGAGAAGTCGCCATTTTCGACGCCAGGGAAACTTCGGCATAGTTCCCATAGCCCAGCATTTGCGCCGCTTCCCGGCGCAATTCCAGTATCTTATTGATCAGCGGCATATTATCTTTACCCGAGTCCGCTTGGCTATCAAACTCGCTGGCGCGCGTCGCATAAGCGCGATACATTTGTTCGCGCAAATCGCGGTTATCGGCATATTGCAGTACGGGAAGATACGACGGCATATGCAAGGTAAATTTCCAGCCCGTTTTGCCATCCGCAGCGGCTAATTGCTGCGCCGTTTGCAACACATCGCCCGGAATCCCGGTTACGGCTTTGCCATCCTCGATCAACAGGGAATACGCATTGGTTGCATCCAGTAGATTGTCGCTGAACGTGGAAGATAATTTCGATAATTCTTCCTGGATCTGCAGAAACCGTTGCTTCTTGTCGGACGGCAATTCCGCACCACCCAAACGGAAATCGCGCAACTCATTCTCGATGATCTTCTTTCTAGCTGGCATCAATTGATCGAATTCCGCGCTCGCGCGTAACTGTTTAAATTTTTCAAACAGCTTCACATCCTGCGACAACTCGGCATAAAACTGCGTGATCAGCGGCAGATTGGCATTATAGGTCTCACGCAGCTGCGGCGTATTCATCACCGCATTCAGATGCGATACCTGCCCCCAAGCGCGAGACAGTCGTTCATTGGCATCCGTCATCGGCTGCACAAACGTCCGCCAGGTTGGCGCGCAATCATCCGCCCTGATCTTGTCAATCACTGCACGGTTTTCCTTCAACAACGTTTCAATCGCCGGCGTGATGTGCTCGTTTTTGATTTCTGCAAAACGGGGCAAGCCGGAAAAATCGAGTAATGGGTTTGACATGTTGCTCCAAATGATCGGTTAAAAACAAAAATAGTGAGGAAATTTTAC
>JBDHRU010000116.1:0-7955 GCA_039807765.1 Nitrosomonas sp.
ATCACTTCGGTCCGCTGCTGGTGCAAAAACCGCTCTATCCGGAAGGCCGGGAAGTTTGTCATGCCGTCATCATTCATCCGCCCGGGGGCGTGGTCGGCGGCGATCAACTGGAAATCTCGGCACATGTCGGCGCGGCTGCAAAAGTGCAGATCACGACACCCGGTGCAGCGAAATGGTACAAAGCCAACGGCCATACCTCGCACCAGAAAATCACGCTCGGTGTCGGTCAAGGCGCTGCTCTCGAATGGGTGCCGCAAGAAACTATTTTTTTCAACAACGCCAATGTCAACATCGATCACCAAGTGACACTGGAAAACGGCGCTGTTTATGTGGGGTGTGAAATATTGTGCTTCGGACGCACGGCATCGGGAGAGACGTTCAATAGCGGTCAGATCAAGCAGCGTACGAGCATCCGGCGCAACGGCGCGATGATTTGGCTGGAGCAGATACGGCTGCACGGTGAGAGCGCCGCCATGCACGGTCCGCTCGCCCTGTCGGGTAAACCGGTGTGCGCCACGCTTTTGGTGACTGGAAAACCGATACCGCAAGCATTGATCGATTTGGCGCGCGAAGAATCCGCGGCAATCGCCGGCGGTTCCGGCCAGATCGGTGTTTCGCAGCTTAAAACAATTACCGTGGTTCGTTATCTGGGCAATTCGAGCGAGGCGGCGCGGCATATCATGCTGCGTGCTTGGGGTTTGTTTCGGCCGGAAATTCTCGGGTGTCCCGCGATTGTTCCCAGGATGTGGAATACATGATTGGCGTTTGCATCGCCGGTTAAGATCTTTTATCTATCTTTGAATACGGCAACGACTAAGTTGTAAATGTAACTTTACCTAGGAGAAAAGCAATGGACTTAACACCGAGAGAGAAAGACAAACTGCAAATTTTTACCGCCGGATTACTGGCTGAACGGCGTAAAGCCCGCGGTTTAAGACTTAATTACCCGGAAGCGGTTGCGCTGATTACCTGCGCCGTATTGGAGGGCGCCCGGGATGGCCGTACAGTGGCGGAATTGATGGCGGAGGGTCAAAAAGTATTGTCGCGCGTAGATGTCATGGAAGGCGTTGCCGAAATGATTCCGGATATTCAAGTGGAAGCGACATTTCCCGACGGAACCAAATTGGTTACTGTTCATAACCCGATCATTTAAAAAATAAAAATAGGAGAATGCTATGAGAGTACCCATGATTCCAGGTGGAATGATTATCGAACCAGGCGAAATCGAGTTGAATGTCGGTAGAAGAACCAAAACCCTGACCGTTTCCAATGGCGGAGATCGCCCGATCCAGATAGGTTCTCACTTTCATTTTTATGAAGTCAATTCCGCCATGAAATTTGATCGTGATGCAGCGTATGGCATGCGCCTGAATATTATGGCGGGTACGGCCGTTCGTTTCGAGCCCGGACAAGAAAGAACCGTCGAGCTCGTTGAGCTCGCGGGTGATCGGATTGTTTATGGATTCAATCAGAAAGTAATGGGCAAACTGAAATAGTCTGATTTACAACAATTTTGCAGGAGTAAAAAATGAGCGTAAAAATTTCCCGCCAAACCTATGCAGAAATGATGGGCCCGACAACTGGCGATCGTGTTCGGTTAGCTGACACCGAGCTTTTCATCGAAATCGAAAAAGATTTCACTACCTATGGCGAAGAAGTAAAATTCGGTGGTGGGAAAGTGATACGCGACGGTATGGGGCAGTCGCAGCACAATCACGCGGATGTCATGGATACCGTAATTACCAACGCGATTATTATTGATCATTGGGGAATCGTCAAAGCGGATATCGGTATTAAGAATGGCAAGATTGCCGGTATCGGAAAAGCTGGAAATCCTGATATTCAATCCAATGTTACGATGATCATCGGTGCGGCCACTGAAATCATCGCGGGGGAGAATCTGATAGTTACCGCAGGAGGTGTTGACACGCATATCCATTTCATTTCACCGCAACAAGCCGAGGATGCCATGATGAACGGTATCACGACCATGCTGGGCGGAGGCACTGGTCCGGCAGTTGGGACGGCTGCTACCACTTGTACACCGGGACCGTGGCACATTCACTCGATGCTCAGAGCTTCAGACGGCTTAGTCATGAATACCGGATTTTTCGGCAAAGGCAATGCCAGCTTGCCGATACCACTTCAAGAGCAAGTATTGGCCGGGGCATGCGGATTGAAATTGCACGAGGATTGGGGTACGACTTATGCAGCCATCGATAATTGTCTGAATGTTGCGGATAAGTATGATGTGCAGGTCGCCATTCATACCGATACGATCAACGAAGGTGGTTACCTAGAAAATACCGTTGCTGCGATGAAGGACCGCACGATACATACCTTCCATACTGAAGGTGCCGGTGGCGGTCATGCGCCCGATATCATTGCCGTCGTGGGGCTCGACAATGTGCTACCGTCATCGACCAATCCAACCCGCCCGTATACCGTCAACACGCTTGATGAGCACTTGGATATGCTGATGGTGTGCCATCACTTGCACGCCAATATCGCGGAAGATCTGGCTTTTGCCGAATCGCGCATCCGTAAGGAAACGATTGCAGCCGAGGATATTCTGCACGATATGGGAGCTATTTCCATGATGTCTTCGGATTCGCAGGCTATGGGCCGTATCGGTGAAGTGGTGTTACGCACCTGGCAAACCGCTCATAAGATGAAAGTACAGCGTGGCACATTGCAGCAAGACAACTCAAGAAACGATAATTTCCGGGTCAAGCGCTACATTGCCAAATACACGATCAATCCGGCGATTACACATGGTATTGCCCATGCAATCGGTTCTGTAGAAGTTGGTAAATATGCCGACTTGGTGTTGTGGAGACCGGCTTTTTTTGGCGTCAAACCGTCAATGATTCTGAAAGGTGGAATGATTGCAGCATCGCTGATGGGTGATCCTAATGCATCGATTCCAACTCCGCAACCTGTCCATTATCGCTATATGTTCGGTGGGTACGGCGGGGGCATTAAAACATCATGTTTCACCTTTGCTTCACAGGCGGCTCTCGGGGCGGGTTTGATTGATCAGTTGCAACTGGATAAAAACATTATCCCGGTCAAGAATACACGGAATCTGCGCAAGAAAGACATGATTCATAACAGCGCGACACCGAAAATGGAAGTCGATCCGGAAACGTATGAAGTGCGTGCGGATGGCCAGTTGCTGACATGCGGTCCGGAGGATGTGTTGCCGATGGCGCAGCGATACTTTTTATTTTAGGGAAACGCTGATTAATTCGGCGGACGAGATGAAGCACAAGGTGCACGGAACACAGCAACCGAGACATATCAATAAGATGGGCGAAAGAGCGAGTACCGTGCAACGAAGTGATTCGCTCGTATAGTCAATTAATCAGCATTTCCCTAGGGAAGCTCTGAAAAACGACTGCGCTTAGCCATACTGCGTTGAAATCACGTTCAAAATGCTCATTTGCAACTTGTAAACTGCGCTTTTTCACCTGATTTCACCTTGTTTGATCATCGCTCGCTACCTTTTTTAGAACTTCCCTAGGAATACCGGCGGTGGAGCAGATTTTCCATTCTGAAGTTGCTCTGCCGCGGATTGCCGTCATGCGACGATTGCAATGATGGCGATCATCGATAATCCCTAACTGACGAAAATAACAGATGATTACGCTGAATACTAAAATAGATCGGACCGAATCGGTTTTCGCGCAACTGGTTTTGCCCTATGAAATGCGCGAAAACAGTCGGCTCAGAACAGTGCTTGCATCCGGCGAGGAAGTCGCGATTTTTACCGAGCGCGGCACCGTGTTGCGCAATAACGATTTGCTGAAAAGCGCCGATGGGCGGGTAGTGCAAATCGTCGCGGCCCATGAACCTACGTACCGCATTACCTGCCGCACTCCGTACGATTTGTTGCGCTGCGCTTTCCATTTGGGCAACCGGCATACGCAAACGCAAGTCGGCGAAGGGTTTCTGCGTATCCATACCGATAGCGTCCTGAAACAAATGCTGGAAGGTTTGGGTGCTACGGTTACCGAGGAGAATGCGCAATTTGAACCGGAATCGGGGGCTTACGGCGGCGGTGGGCACCATCATCATGGCGACGGCCACTATCATGCGCACGGCCCGTTGGCGCCAATCCCGGCCCGGCAGAAGATTCACCGGCCATCCGATCCGCACTCCTAGCAATGACTTTGCAATCTACCTTATTGCTTCGTTTGCTACAGTTGGCGAGCCCATCGCTGCCGGTGGGCGCGTATACCTATTCACAAGGTTTGGAGTCGGCAATCGAGAAGGGTGTCGTCCATAACGAAAGCTCGGCACGCACTTGGATCACGGAATATCTGAGTATCGCCGCAGATTTTGAAGCGCCTGTCGCATGGCGCTTGCTGCAAGCTTTTTCCCAGCGCGATGCGGCGAGTGTCAATCATTGGACTGGGTGCTTCATTGCCGCGCGCGATACCGCTGAATTCCGCGCGGAAACCATTCAAATGGGCTACTCCTTGGCAAAACTCGTCATCGATTTGAAGCTTGCGGATGATTCGTTGCGCACGATTCTGGCCAATCAGCCGGAAATTCCGCTACCCACAGCCTTCGCCTGCGCAGCGGAAGCGCTTGCGGTGCCGCATCAGGCGGCGCTGCTCGGCATGTTGTTCTCGATGGTTGAGAATCAAGTGCTGGTTTGCGTTAAATCGGTTCCGCTCGGTCAGGTTGCGGGGCAAAGCTTGTTGTTTTCCTTGCACGATGCGATTGAAAAAGCGGCACTGCGGGCGCAGCAGCTCGATGACGATGAATTATCCAATTGGGCGCCGGGATTGTCGCTGTTGTCCATGCAACATGAAACGCAATACAGCAGAATTTACCGATCATAATTTTTTTGGATAGAACGACATGAATAAACCATCAAATCCCCTGCGAGTCGGCATCGGCGGTCCGGTCGGATCAGGAAAAACGGCGTTGTGCGAAGCCTTGAGCAAAAAAATGCGCGACCGCTATGAAATGGCGATCATCACCAACGATATTTACACCAAGGAGGATATGGAGATTTTGTTGCGCGCCAATGCGCTGCCTCCAGAGCGTTTGATGGGCGTGGAAACCGGCGGGTGTCCGCATACGGCCATCCGCGAAGATGCTTCCATCAATCTCGAAGCGATTGCCCGCATGACGGCCGATTTCCCCAATCTTGACCTGATCCTGGTTGAATCCGGCGGTGACAATCTTGCCTCGACCTTCAGCCCCGAGCTCTCCGATCTGACGATCTACGTGATCGACGTCGCCGCCGGTGAAAAAATACCCCGCAAGGGTGGTCCCGGTATCACGCGCTCGGCGCTCCTGGTGATCAACAAAACGGATTTGGCGCCGTACGTCGGGGCGAATCTGGATGTCATGGCGCGTGACGCCAAGAAAATGCGCGGTGACCGGCCGTTTGTTTTCACCAATCTGCATACGGGCGAGGGTGTGGATCAGATCGTCGATTTCATTGTGAAACAAGGATTGCTGGAAGAAGTCAAGCAACAGGCAAGCCGGTGAATTTTGCCGCACCTGTTTTTTCCATAAAACTTAGGAGCTCATCATCATGAATTGGTCACTCTCAATCGACAAAGCGATACCCAGACCCTTGCGCGTTATTTTCAGGGGTGCCGGGCAAGTATTTTTCTGTTGCAACGCGGTTACCGGTCTTATTTTTTTAATCGCGTTGTACGTTGGCGGAATTACCGCCGGACTTGCTGCGACCGTGGGGGTTGTGAGCAGTACAATCGCGGCTTATTTACTGGGATTCTCGGAAGACGATATCGATGCCGGGCTGTATGGATTCAATGGCACCCTGGTCGGTCCCTGCTTATTTCTGTTTCTGGAACACACACCGCAACTCTGGCTCTATGTGGTGCTCGCGTCGGTATTGTCGACTGTGGTGCTGGCTGCTTTGATGCGAATTCTGCAACCCTATAACATCCCAGCTTCCACTTCACCGTTTGTGCTGACATGCTGGATGTTCATGGTGGCGGTGTATGCTTTCGATGGATTTGCCCGCGGCCCCGTTTTACCGCCACCGGGTGTACCTTCAACCATTGCAGAAACTACCGCCGCATCCACAGATGCATGGTTCAATGCTTTTACGCGGGATGCGGCCATGGCCTGGTGCACGGCAATCAGCAAAGGTATCGGCGAGGTCATGTTTGCCGATAGCGTGATTGTCGGTGCTTTATTTTTAATCGGTATTGCAATCACTTCCTTGCGCGGTGCTTTCATGGCGCTATCGGGCGCGATCGTCGGCGTTGTCGTACCGGTACTGCTTGGTGCGGATAAAACGCTTATCGAAATGGGATTGTATGCGTTCAATCCGGTGCTGACGATGATGGCAGTCGGCTGGGTGTTTCTCAAGCCGACTACGGGCAGCGCATTGCTGGCCTTGCTGGCGGGAATTCTGACCATTATTTGCCAGGCGGGTTTGGCGAATTTTCTGGCGCCGATCGGCTTACCGACGCTGACATTTCCGTTTGTATTGACCATGTGGATGTTTTTGTTCGCTGCCGGGAAATCCAAATACTGGGGAAATGTTTCTTAGCGAAACTTTGGTAAAGGTAACGAGTGGCGGCCTGGCAAGGTAAGATCAATTGATATTGTCCGGTTCGGCATAATCGAAGCCCTGTCTTGACGGCAGGGCTTTTTGCTGGGAGCCGCAGCGGGTAGTCAAGTCAGGGGGCTGCTGTGCGTATGGGGAACGGCGGAGTGTGCGTGTGTTTCCTGTGAAAGTTCGATCGGCACAATATGCAGCTTGCCGTGACGCACGCCATTGGTGGCGATGATCTGATTGGCGAAGCGCCTGACATCCTGAACGGTGCCGCGAAGGATGGTGACTTCGAGACAATTGTCATGATCCAGATGCACATGCATGCTCGATAGAGTCAGATCGTGGTGCTGGTGATGCGCCGAAGTCACCTGACCGGCCAAATCCCTTTCATGGTGATTATAGATATAGGTCAACGTCGCAATACAATAACCTTTGTTGTCCTTCTGTAAACGGGAAGCTTCCAGATATTCCCGGATAAGATCGCGGATCGCTTCGGAGCGGTTGTAGTAGCCGCGCGCCTGGGCAACTTCATCGAACTGATTGAACAGCTGATCATCCATTGAAATAGTAAACCGTTCCATAACCCCTCCCACCGATTGCCTTCGGTAATGATTAATGAAAATAATCGTTTTTTTCTTGCTGCAACGACAAGCTCATATTGTTGCACCGGTTAAAAATTCGCTATCCAATTGACGCGCAGCGAGCGACTCTCAATCGGATGAAAATGCACATCGCTGACACCGGCGGCAGGCTCGCCGGGTAGCCGGGATGTGTAATAGTAATCGATCGCGTGCGCGTGCGTATTCAATAGATTGAACCCTTGCAATGTCATGCGTACATTCTTGCCGATTTTGTAACCGATCTGGCCGTTCAGCGTCACGGTGTGACCGGATTGCACACTGTTGTTTTCGATCAACGGGCGTTTGCCGAAATAGCGCATTTGCAGATTGCCAAAGAATGGACCGGCGTTGTCCACGGTAACCGCCAGCTTGCCTACTCCCTGGATTGCACCGGGTATATGATCGCCCGCCGGATCGGAATCGCTGAAACGCGCCCGTGCGAGTGCATAATCGACATCGACCGTCAGCCAATCGTTAGGTTTATAAAACAACGAAGCCTCAAAACCTTCCCGTTTACTCGGACGAGTGGCTTTCGTCGTGCCGGCATCACCGACAAACAGAAGCTCTGAGGCCATATCCAGACGGAATAATGCCAGCGATGCTTGCAGACCTGGAATAATCCCTGTTCTTACGCCAACTTCATAACCGGTTGAGCGTACCAGCGGACTGACGGGTTGAATCGGATCGCCGGATTTGGGGTCGATGGTGGATGTGGTGCCACGCGCATCGTTACTATGAAAGCCGCCGCCGTAGTTAAAATAAAATTCGGTTTGCTGCCAGGG
>JBDHRU010000117.1:0-7868 GCA_039807765.1 Nitrosomonas sp.
ATAAATTTCTATGAGGAATTCTTACAGTTTACATTTCCCGCGGGATTCAACCATACAACTGCCGCTTCAACCCGCAGCGATCCAGTATGATCGCGCTGATTTCCTGGATGGAAATACGCGTGGTGTCGAGGTACGGAATGTCGCAGCGGTTAAACAGCGCTTCCTGCCATTGGATTTCGTGCTGGCATTGCGCCAGCGCGGCGTAGCGGCTGTCCGGGCGGCGTTCCTGGCGGATGAAGTGCAGTTGCGCCGGGGACAGCGTCAGGCCGAACAGTTTGTGTTTGACCGGTTCTAGCACTGCCGGAAGCTGTTGCACGTCCATGTCGTCCGGCGTCAGCGGATAATTCGCCGCGGCGATGCCGTATTGCAGCCCCAAGTACAGGCAAGTCGGCGTTTTACCGCAGCGCGAAACACCGATCAGAATGATGTCGGCTTCATTGAAATGCTTGGGATTGACCCCGTCGTCGTGCGCCAGCACGAAATTGACCGCGGCGATGCGCTTGAAATACGCCGGGCTGTTCTGCAAGCCGTGTGAGCGCCCGGCTTTGCGCGCGGAAGGCCGGTGCAACTCGGTTTCGACCGGATGGGTGAATGCCTCGAAAAAATCGTACACGCGGCAATCGGCTTGTTTGATCACATCCAGTATTTCCGGTTGTTGCAGCGTGCTGAACACCAGCGGACGGTGACCGTCCTGTTCGGCGGCCTGGTTGATCTGCGCCGCCACGGCGCGGGCCTTTTCACTGTCATCCAGAAATGGCACATTCACTGTTTCCCAGTCGATGCCGTCGAACTGCGTCAGCAAGCTATGACCGAGCGTTTCCGCTGTAATGCCAGTGCGGTCGGATAAGTAAAAAACGGTGCGCTTCTGCCGGGTCACGCGGACTCAGTTAGTTTGGTTTGTTCAGCTTGGACAAGTGCAGCCAAGTATCCACCACGGAATCAGGATTGAGCGACAAGCTGCTGACGCCTTGCTCGTAAAGCCAAACGGCGAAATCCGGATAATCCGACGGCCCCTGCCCGCAAATGCCGATGTATTTGCCCTGCTTGCGGCACGCGCCGATGGCCATTGCCAGCAGTTTCTTGACCGCCGCATTGCGCTCGTCGAAAACGGACGCCACCAGGCTGGAATCGCGGTCGACTCCGAGCGTCAATTGCGTCATGTCGTTGGAGCCGATGGAGAATCCGTCGAAGAACTCCAGAAATTCTTCCGCCAGCAGCGCGTTGGAAGGAATTTCGCACATCATGATCAGGCGCAGGCCGTTTTGGCCGCGCGCCAATCCTTGCGCTGCGAGCAACGCGGTGACCTGTCCGGCTTCTTCCAGCGTACGGCAGAATGGAATCATGATCTCGACGTTGGTCAGCCCCATGTCGTCGCGCACCTTGCGCAACGCCCGGCATTCCAGCTCGAAACAATCGCGGAACGCGGCGGCGACATAACGCGATGCGCCGCGAAAGCCGATCATCGGGTTTTCTTCGTTCGGCTCATAACGGTTGCCGCCGATCAGGTTGGCGTACTCATTGGACTTGAAATCGGAGGTGCGCACGATCACCGGATGCGGATAGAACGCCGCCGCCAGTGTGGCGATGCCTTCGGTCAATTTTTCCACGTAAAAATCGATGGGGTTGGCGTAACCCGCGAGACGCCGGCTGATTTGATGCTTCAGATCGGTGGGCAACGCATTGAATTCCAGCAGCGCTTTCGGATGGATGCCGATGCGGTTATTGATGATGAATTCCAGCCGCGCCAGCCCGACGCCCTGATTCGGCATGCGCGAAACCGCGAAGGCGCGCGACGGATCGCCGACGTTCATCATGATCTTGAGCGGCAAATCGGGCAGATTGCCGGTATCCGCCGTCTGGTGTTCAAACGGCAATAATCCTTCGTAAACGCGACCGGTATCGCCTTCCGCGCAGGAAACGGTCACGTCCGCGCCATCGGTGATCAGCGCGGTGGCGTTGCCGCAACCGACGACGGCCGGGATACCCATTTCACGCGCAATGATCGCGGCGTGACAGGTGCGTCCGCCGCGGTTGGTAACGATTGCCGACGCGCGTTTCATAATCGGTTCCCAATCCGGATCGGTCATGTCGGTCACCAGCACATCGCCCGGTTGAACGGCGTGCATTTGATCGACACTTTTAATCAAGCGCGCCGTTCCCTGCCCAATCCGGCCGCCGATCGCGCGTCCTTCCGCCAGCACTTGGCCCTTGCGGTTGAGCTTGTAGCGTTCCAGCACCGCCGCAGCGCGGCTTTCCACCGTTTCCGGACGCGCCTGCACGATGTACAGTTGTCCGTCTTGACCATCCAGCGCCCATTCGATATCCATCGGGCGGCCGTAATGCTGTTCGATGATCACCGCCTGCCGCGCCAGCGCCTCGGCTTGCGCATCCGACAGCGAAAAGCGCATGCGCCGCGCCGCTTCGACATCGCGCGTCACTGTATACACGCCGCTGCCGCTTTTTTGCCCGGCGTACACCATCTCGATGGCTTTGGTGCCCAGCCGCCGCGACAGAACCGCCGGTTTTCCGGCAGCGAGCCCGCGTTTGTACACATAGAATTCATCCGGATTGACGATGCCTTGCACGATGGTTTCGCCCAATCCGTAGGTCGCAGTGATGAAAACGGCGTCGCGGAAACCGGATTCGGTATCCAGCGTGAACATCACGCCGCTCGCGCCCAAGTCGCTACGAGCCATTTTTTGAATACCGGCGGACAAATACACTTTATCGTGCGCAAAACCCTGGTGCACGCGGTACGCGATCGCGCGGTCGTTATACAGCGACGCGAACACCACCTTGATCGACGCAATGATCTGATCCAATCCGCGCACGTTCAACATCGTTTCCTGCTGTCCGGCAAACGACGCGTCGACTAAATCCTCGGCGGTCGCCGACGAGCGCACGGCAAACGAAGCAGCGCCGCCACTGGTCACGGCAAGCTGCTCATATGCTTGCGAAATGGCCTGCACAATCGCACCCGGCAGCGTAGCATTGAGCACCCAGCCGCGTATGGTCTTACCAGCGGCAGCCAGCGCTTGGATGTCATCGACATCCAGGCCGCTCAACAATTGATTAATGCGATCCGTCAGGCCATTGGTCGCAAGAAATTCGCGGTACGCTACGGTCGTGGTGGCAAAACCGGCAGGCACCGTCACACCGGCTTGCGCCAGATGACTGATCATTTCACCCAGCGAAGCATTCTTGCCACCGACCAAGCCGACATCGTTCATCGTTAATTGATCAAACCAGACAATATATTCAGACATTGAGAATTCCTATCACTCAATCACCAGAGATTGAAATATATAACAAAAAATTTACATCGCCAGAAATCTATCGCGATATAATTCCAAGAAGTGTATTCTAAAAATACACTTCTATCTTATCTTCAATAAGATGATGAGCGAAATATAAGAACATCTGCTCTCTTCTAAAAATAGAGCGCAGCTTAAGGCTCTTACTAAAAATAAATAAATTACTTACAAGCCTATTTAATCCATTAAAGGAAACAACATGTTTAACCTTAAAAAGAATTATCACGCTGTTCTCATTGCTTTAAGTACATTAGGCGCTACGCAAGCTCAAGCTGCGTTGACGCTGACAACTGACGGCGTAGCTTTAGGTTTCACCCTATCAGAGTTTGTATCGACTAACCCAGGGTACAATAGTTGCTGCGATGGTCCATTCGGTATAGCCATGGATACAGCCAGCGGCCATGTCATGGTTAACGTCGCTGGTTCCTCCACACGCTATGTATTTAATGATGTCGATAATCAGACTTTGGCCGACGCTGTAGCATCCGTTCCCTCATCCACCTTTACTGCCGGTTATGCAACAGCTGGCGGGAAAGCCTATGGCGCATTCTTCCAAATGGCTGGTGATGGTTCAGTCGATCATACACTAACCGGTGTTACAGCCAGCGGATACCTCGGAATGTGGGGTAATCCAGTCAATGGTCACATCATTGCAACCAGCTATTCTGGTTTGATTGATATTGATCCATTGGCCGGTGGTGGTGCAGGTTCTTTTCGTGTGATCAATTCAGGCGTGTTCGGGGATGGTGTATCGGTTTCACCAGACGGTACTACTGCGTATGTAGCGTCAAGTAGTATCAACGCCTACGACATAACCACCGGTGCATTTATAAAATCATATTCGCCGGGCTTCGGTTTCGGTGTTGACGGTACTGGTGTGATCACTAGCCATGATGCACTCAATGGCAAAATCATCGCAAACATGAATTCCGGTGATGTTGTCTTAATTGATCCGGTATCGGGTAACAGCACATTGATTGCCACTGGCGGTACAAGGGGTGATTACACTTCTCCCGATGTTTCGAATGGTACGTTGTTCCTAGCAGCTGCAGATGGTGTTTACCGATTATCGTGCGGGGCTGATTGCGGAATTGGCGTGCCACCTGTTCCTGAACCGGAAACCTACGCTATGCTTTTGGCAGGTCTTGGTTTAATTGGTTTTTCGATACACCGTAAGAAGCAAAATACCAAAATTGCTTTATAAGTAATGATCGGAATACTTAATTGAACAGTATTATCTGAGTTACGGGAATAGCGATTTCATATTCGATTGATCTCTTGAATATCGCTATTCCTCATTGTTGTTTACCGTAACCATTCGAGTCCTTAAGAATTTTTGGCACGCCCTCTCTCTGCATTTTAGTAAGACTCAAGCTTCATTGGCCGATAAGCCTTCATTTCTTTCTTTTTGCACGATTTTGCTGTTAAGTGAAGCAGCGGTTTCCGGCCAACGCGCGTAACGGAATCTGTCTTTGCTCAACCACATCAAGCAGACCTCATCCGACTGATTACCACCAAGAATCTGGTAGGCATCGGCGTCTTCACCGGCATAGAACCCCACATGACCTTTTCCGCTGGCCAGCGATTCACGCCAAAACACCATAATGGCGCCAAGGCGGGGGTCAGTGGCGACTCCGAATTGCTCCCATTGCCGCGCACCTAATGGATTTCCCGGCAACACTTCCTGTTGCAAAGTCGTGCCGACACAATGCGCGACAAACAAACCGCACCATGGCACATCATCTCCGGCATAATGAATATCGAGGTCCTTTGCCCAATCCATGATGACGGGGTTGTTCTTATCACCGAGCACTTCTTTCGTGCCCATCAAGTGCTTGGCTTCTTCGAACCAAGGCAAGAGTGGATCGTTCACTGTAGCAGCATCCGAGAACAGTGCCGCCGAAGTCTCGGGGCCGACGATGCCATCCGTGGCAAGACCCTGTTGCTGCTGAAATCGCCGCACGGCAGCGATGGTTCTACGTCCCCAGATACCATCGATTGCTCCCGGATCGAAACCTTTATTCTTGAGTGCTTGTTGAATTTGCTTCACTGCATTGCTTGCCATCACTTCTCCTGAAATTTCCATGAATTGAATATGCAATTGAGCGATGAAATTATGCAGTATTTCTCTGGGAAGTGGCTACTGCTGACTTTACAACAATCTCCTTAGTGCATTACTACCGCATCGGCATACACCGCAACCCGATTGCGCCCGCCTGTTTTGGCTGTGTAGAGTGCTTGGTCAGCTCTATCGAGTAACGTCGAACAAATAAAATCGGCGTCATGTTGCTGCGCCGTCAACAGGCTGCGCAAGCTTGCCATGCCGATCGAAATCGACACTTGGAATTGTTTTTCATGGAAATTAAACGCAGTGGCACAAACGGCCTGGCGCAAACGTTCGGCAATCTCGTGCGCTGCCTGCAGTGTCGTCGAAGGCAAAGCAACGACGAATTCTTCACCACCATAGCGCGCTACAATGTCGCACGACCGTACCTGTTCCTTGATCAAACCGACCATATGCTGGAGTACCCAGTCGCCGGTTTGGTGACCGTAGGTATCGTTTATTTTTTTGAAGTGATCCACGTCGAGAAACATGCAGATCAGATCGTCATCCCAGCGCATGCAGCGGGCGATTTCATCTCTGAAACGCAAGTCGAAATAACGGCGGTTATACGCTTGCGTCAACACGTCCTGATAGCTGATTTCCTTGAGCCGTTGCTGATTGAGGCAGTTTTCAATCGCAACCGCAGCCATCGCGGATATTTTTTGCAGGAAAAGCGTTCCAATACCCACTTGATAACGATGCGGATCGTGGCTCAACAACAGTAATGCGCCGATAATCCGCTCGCCACGCAACAACGGCAAGAATGCGGCACTCTTGACTTGATGGCGATTTTTCAGGTTGGCGATCATCCAGCAGTAATTCTTCAGTGCCTCCACACCCAGCACCGGATGACCGGACAGCGAGTGAATGATTTCCGCATCTTTTAAGGTATCGAGAATCAACAGCTTGTTCTCGTAGCTCAGTTGCACTTCCTCATCGCGTTCAAAGAATAGACGTTCGGTGTCTTTATGATAGTCGACCAGACACAGCACAACATCGAGCAACTGGAAGCGCGTAACGGTTTGTGACAGCAGCAGATCCCGCAACTGTTTGGGTGTGTTGGCGCCGATAATCTCAAAGCCGAAAGTTTCGTAAAGCTCCTGCTTTTTTTCATTGGCTCTGGCCTGTTTGAGCAGATGATCGAGTTTGCGCTGTAATTCACGATTCTTCTCGTAGACCGATTCATCCATTATATCGACTCAGTGATTGGATCATCTTCTGGATTTTTTTCAGACTCGGGAATTCGATAAGATTCTTGAGCCCATTGCGACAAATCATTCGTTTTGCACCGCTCCGAACAAAAAGGGCGGAAACGGTTCGTCGGCTCCCAGACTACTTTCTTACCGCATTGCGGGCAATTAACGGTGCGCTTTTGCATAAAAGCAGATCATTGCTGAATTGTTTTTTAGAGTAAAAATCTTGTTTTAGCAAAAATAAGCTGAATAGTTATAAAATTATAGTATGTAAGTAAATTTCATGTATTTTACAAAAATTTTGTACTAGTTAGCTTTAACTCTCTAAATTATTTTCAATCACTCACTTAAAGGTTGGAATCCTGGCAACTCGACAAGAACTATCGGACTTTCTGGCTGAAACCGAGAAGCGCGCCTATAAACAAGCCTTGTTCGCGGTTCATGACGAACATATGGCACTGGATATCGTGCAGGATTCCATGATGAAACTAACCGCAAGTTACGCCGCGAATCCGGTGGAAGAGCTGCCGCTTTTGTTTCAGCGTATTCTACAAAATACCATCCGCGATCATTACCGCCGGCAGAAAATCCGTTCGCTGTGGACGACATTATTTTCCGCATTTACACCGAATGATCATGACAGCAATCAAGAAGACTTCGATATTCTCGAAACATTACCGGTAAAACAAGAATCGAACGACCCCGATGCTCAGCTTGAAAGGGCGCAATTGCTCAATTTAATAGAAAAAACGATGGAAATTCTCCCGCCACGTCAACGCGAAGCCTTCGTACTGCGTTACTGGGAAGAAATGAGTTTGGCGGAAACTGCCGAGGTCATGAAATGCTCCGAAGGAAGTGTAAAAACACATTGCTCACGGGCTGTTCATACATTGGCTACAATACTCAAAGAGAAAGGAGTGAAATTATGAACGAGCAAGAGTTTGGAAAAGAAATAGCTAATCTATTGGATCAGGCTGCTGACCAGACGATCAAACAAAGTACTTTGTACCGGCTGCAATCAGCTCGTCGTGCGGCTTTGGAAAACTGCCAGCCGGCCTTGAATATTATCCAATCTGGCAGTGATACTTCCGTATATGGTAAACACGGCGGCCAATACCACTTGGGCAAAGCGTTATTGTTGATAACCATATTGCTGGTTCTAATGAATATTGTTTACTCTCAATTTTGGGAAAATGATAAATACGCGGCTATCGATACCATGATACTGGCCGATGATTTACCGATAGATGCATATAT
>JBDHRU010000006.1:0-34707 GCA_039807765.1 Nitrosomonas sp.
GGCCCCGGGGATTGTCTGCGAACTGCGGCGCAGAGTGCGTGATGAGAATCTGGTGCTGGTATCGTTGATGGCCGCGCCATCCATGGAGAACTTCATAGAACGTTTATTGATGCCGGCGTTTATATTTTTCTTTAAGCTGTTGTACCCTTTCGGTTTAGCTAATAAACCGGAATCCCGCATTGCAGCGGCAGCGGGCGGATGTGTCCTGGTGCAAACGCAGGTATTGCGCGCAACCGGTGCTTTTGCCAATTTGCACAATGCACTGATAGATGATTGTACGTTAGCCGCCTGTATCAAACGTGCAGGCTTCCGTACGTTTATCGGGCTCAGTCATGCGGCGCGGAGTCATCGCGGCTATCAAGCGCTGAAACCGATTTGGGAAATGGTGGCGCGGACCGCGTTTACGCAATTGAAATACTCAGTGGTTTTACTGGCTATTTGTACCTTGATTATGACCACCATGTTTTGGGCGGCCCCGTTTGTATTTTTGCTGTTATCGGGTCAGGAAGCCTATATGATTAGCGCAGCAGCATGGCTGGCTATGTTTCTTACCTATGCACCAACTTTAATTTATTATCACCGCTCGCCGCTCTGGAGTCTGGCGCTGCCCATTATCGGTACGCTGTATCTCGCCATGACTTGGACATCGGCCTTGCGCTATTGGCGCGGAGAGCGCGCTCGTTGGAAAGATCGTTATTATGAGAGTAAAGCAAACTATTAAACTGATCGTAGGGTGCCTGATTTTTGTGATGTTATTGCCCATTTCGCCGGCATTTTGCGCGCCTGATCAGGGGGTTAAGACGCCTGAACAAGTAATCGGTTATTTACAATCTTCATTACTGCAAGTTATGCAGGAAGGTGAGAAATTGGGTTACGAGGGGCGTTACAAGTTTCTCGAGCCTGTCATCGATCAATCGCATGATATTGATTTGATCATTAAAACCATACTCGGCGCAACGTACTGGTCGCAACTGGATAAGGCGCAGCAAGACTCGATTGTCGCTACTTTTCGTCAGTTGAGTATCGCCACATACGCTGGTCGGTTTACCCAGTATGAAGGAGAACAATTCAAGATCGTAGAGGAACGTCCATTGCCGCGCGAGCAAGCTCTGGTGCGTAGTCAGTTGACGAAGTCCGATGGCGGTACAGTCAATTTTGATTATGTACTGCATCAGACTGATGGGGGCTGGCGGATAGTCAATATCTTATTTGATGGCGTGAGCGATCTTGCCATAAAGCGTGGGGAATATCGTGCTGTTATGCAGCGAGATGGCTTTCCGGCGTTGACTCAACTACTAAAAGAAAAAATAGCACTGGCGCAGCATAATCAATAGCGAATAATGGAATTTTTTCACCGGTTTTTCTTGTTCAGTTTTTTTATTACTTCAAAGTGCGCACGGAGTTAAAGCCACACTTTTGTGCAAATCCACCATCATCCTTTATTGCATTTTTACCATTTGCAAGCAAACCAAAATGTGATGCATGCTATAACACACCTTGTGATGTGAGAAATGCCATAAATGACATTATCCAATCGACATTAGAATAACCTTTCAATTAAATATTGGTTTTAAACCTTTAATTGAATGGGGAAAATATATTCTTAATTTCAGAGGGAGTAATGTCATGGCTAATACTAGATTAACCCCGATTCTTTGTCTTGGGTTATTTGCATTTAGTTGGGTTACCAGTGCGTTTTCCGCGCAAGCAAAAGATGATCAGTTTTTGCGAATGCAAGAGCATTTCGAGAAACTCTACGACCGCGCATCCGTGCGTCACAGCTTTAAGCAACCCTCTGGTGCTGAGATTGAGTGCGTAGAACTCAAGGATCAGCCAGCACTTAAGCATGCTGCATCCAAGGGTATCGCGACACCGCCTCCACATATGGCGCAGCTAGACGAAGCGACCGCACCTAAATTATCTCAGCTATCAGGGACAGAAGTGGTATTGGAAGCAGGAGTACACAATGACTTGGGTGAAGAAATGTATTGCCAAGAAGGTACCATCCCTGTACTTAGGACACCTGTAGCTACTATGGAGAAGTTTCGTTCGTTGGATGACATGATGCGCAAACATTCTAGTGATGCTCATGCCGTTTTACGGGAAGGTGATCAACATGGTCATCTCTTTGAGAGCCATAGTACGAAAAATCCTGCTTTTGGCCCAACATCGCTCCACCAGTATGCTCATGCAGCGCAGTATAGTCTCCCGAATCGCGGCGCTAACGTTACTATTAATGTCTGGAATCCCTATACGCAAGCCAATAGCGAATTCAGCCTTGGTCAGCTTTGGGTAGTCAAGGGTAGCGGCTCTGACCTGCAAACCCTAGAGGCTGGAGTGCAGAAATACGTTAACCTCTACAATAACTATAACCCTAACTTGTTCATCTATTCGACTTCGAATGGATATGGTGCCGGTGGAGCCCCTAATCAGGGGTGCTACAATCTCCAGTGTGGCCGTTTTGTTCAAGTAAATAATACGATTGTCATCGGAGGGAGTCTCAGTCCGATTTCTACATCAGGTGGAACCCAGTATGAAATACAGATGGCCTATTATCTATGGCAGGGTAACTGGTGGTTCCAGTTCCAAGGAATCTGGGTCGGATACTATCCAGGCTATTTGTTTAATGCGGCGGGTCTCGCCAATGGTGCTAACGTAATTGATTTCGGCGGAGAGATCATTGACGACCGCAGTAAGCATTCATACCATACATTCACTGATATGGGTTCAGGGCAGTACCCAGGTGCATGGTTCGGGCAGGCTGCATATATGCGGAACATTTATTACTGGGATTCGAGTAACAATGCTTACTGGGCTACAGGCATTCAGGCTTATCGCGATAATGCATATTGCTATGACATAGTTCGATACAACAATGATGCTAATTGGCACACGTACATTTTCTATGGAGGTCCTGGATATAATACCAATTGCCAGTAAGCGGTTGTAATTATTGCCATTGCTTTATAGCTGGAAAGCAAAAGCGTGCGCAACGATACTGCGCACGCTTGATCAATATTCTCATGGCATCAAGATTTAGCTCTTAGCAAGAGCGGCTGCAAAAAAACCGTCTGTTTGATGAAGTTGCGGCGATAGTTGTAAAAATTCTCCGGTGTTCAACGGTATTTTTTGCTGCATTAATAATTCCGAGCAATTCAGCAAGGTAAATTGCGGGTGCGCGGCTAGAAAATTGCCGACAATGGTCTGATTCTCCTCCGGTAGTAAGCTGCATGTCGCATAGACCAGCCGTCCGCCGGGTTTTAGCAAACCGGCGGCAGCGGACAATATGGCTGCCTGTTTTACTTTCAATTCTTCTATGCTCTGCGGGGATTGGCGCCATTTCAAGTCGGGGTTGCGCCGTAAGGTACCGAGGCCGCTGCAAGGCGCATCGACCAAGACGCGATCTATTTTTCCGGCTAATCTTCTGACTTTGCTGTCATTCTCGCTGGCGATACGTTGCGCGTGCAAATTCGACAAGCCGGAACGTTTGAAACGGGGTTTCAGATTGTTCAATCTTTTTTCCGATACATCAAAAGCATAAAGACGGCCTTTTGAATGCATCAAAGCCCCCAGCAGCAGCGACTTGCCGCCAGCCCCGGCGCAGAAGTCGACAACCATTTCACCACGTTTCGGCGCCAGTAAGTAGCCGAGTAGCTGGCTACCTTCATCCTGCACTTCTATCTTTCCGGATAGAAAGAATGCATGGCGATTGATAGCGGGTTTTCCGCTCAGGCGGATACCGCATGGAGAATAGGGTGTTGCTTGTGCTGCAATACCTTCCTGCTGAAATATTTCGAGTATTTCATCCCGCTTGGCGAGAATAGTATTAACCCGTAGATCCAGCAGTGCCGGTTGCTGCAAGGATAGTCCCAATTCGAGGATATCCTGATCCGGCATGTGCGGTTGCAATTTTTCCACCAGCCATGCGGGAAATTCGGCACGGATAGCCAATGGCAACGAATCTGGTTTGCTGGCCTTGATTTCCGTCAGCCACTTGGCTTCCGTTTCGCTGACCAATGACGCTAATTCACGCAAATTCATACCATGGAATTTGACCAGAAAAGCGAGTAGTAAAGTGCGTGGTGTTACCTGCTTTACTAAGCTTTCAAGAAAAAAACGGTGGCGTAAAATGCCAAAAACGGTTTCGGCGATGAATGCGCGGTCTTGCATACCCAGCATGTGGTTGTCTTGGAAGAAACGCCGCAAGATGGCATCGGCGGGATACTCCAGCGGCAGCACGGTGCGCATAGCTGCAACGGCTGCTTCCAGTTGAGGGTGTGTTAAATGCATTGAATTCCGATGTAGTAGGTCAGTGACAGGGATTGATTAAGCGTGCGCTGAACTATTCAGCGCTTCTTAATGTTCGGTCTTATAGCTGATATTGACTTCAGTTACCATTTTTTCGATTTCGCGGCCACTATCCTCTACCGAGACGATGCGTACAGGCAGCATGTGGTTATTCAATGCCAACCATATTTTTCTTTTGAGCTTGGAATGCTTTTCTTCCTGCCGGGTTAATACCACAGTTTCCACTTTTCCGACCGGTGTATCGAGCATTTCTTTCGTGATGGTGTAGCGTGATAACTGCAGAGTGTCGCCATTAGTAATGATGTGGCGCTCTACGTGGTGCTTGGGAAGTGCGGTAAACATAAAATTATACGACATACTGAGACGATCCAAAGTGCCATCCGGCATTACTTCCTTGACCTGGTGTCCTTTGTGATGAAGCGTAATGACGTGATTCTTCCAGTCGAGTTCGGCTACGCTGGGTTTCTTCTGACCGCGTTGTTCAAAGGAGCGTACCGGCCGTAACCCCTGCTTGGTGATGAGCCCTTCGCTGCGGCGTATGATGCTGTTGGGTTCAATGAGTTTGAACATACCGGTGGCTTGCGCTTTGCTATTGATCGAATAATGAGCCTTGCCATCAATATGCTTGATCTCCATGACTTCATCGATTTCACCTTCGCCGATATCGGTCGTCACGGCATACTTGATTTCGATGCGTGACGGCAGATCCGCAGCTATCGCGAAAGTGCTGCATAACCATAGCAGGAGAGGTAGCGCTGCAAAAAATTTCATTCTACCAATCCTGGTGAGTAAAGCACAGCATCGCTGATGCTACAGCCGATTACTTCAACTTGGTTTCCGTTCAACCGGATACGGTCTTCCATAAACCAGCGCACCGCCCGCGGGTAGATGAAATGCTCTTGCGCCAAGACCCGGGCAGACAGTGTTTCCTTGGTATCATCGGAAGCTACCGGGATGGCGGCTTGAATGACAATCGGACCGTGATCCAGTTGCGTGGTGACAAAATGGACCGTGCAACCGTGAATCTTGATACCTTCTTGCAATGCCCGTGCATGCGTTCCCAATCCGGGAAATGCGGGCAATAAGGAAGGATGAATATTCATTAACCGGCCTTGATAGCGTTGTACGAAACGATCGCTTAGTATACGCATGAAGCCCGCCAGCGCAATCAGTTTTGGCTGGCAAGCATCGATTTTTTCGGCTAATGCCGCATCGAAACTTTGCCGGTCCGGGAAAGTGCGATGGTCGAGAACGATGGTTTCGATGCCATGTTGCCGTGCAATCTCCAGCCCCGATGCATTTGCGTTGTTGCTGATGACGGTGAGGCGATCCAGTGGCAATTTTGCTTTCAGCAGCGCCTGCATATTGCTGCCGCGGCCGGAAATCAGAATAACCAAGGATCGCATGTGCTATTGCCAGAAAATAGCGACTTAAGCCAGAACCGTAGCGGCTTGACCGGCTGCGCGCGGCTTGATTTCACCGATCCGCCAGGCGGTTTCTCCCGCTGCGCGCAAACTGTGCAGCGCATTTTCCGCATGCTCGGGGGCGACGATGACGACCATGCCGATGCCGCAATTAAACACGCGCGCCATTTCATGATCGGCGACATTACCTTGTCGCTGCAACCAGTGGAACAATGGCGGCATTTCCCAGGCATCCCGGTGCAAAACCGCCGCAAGCTGATCGGGTAAAATACGCGGCACATTTTCCACCAAACCGCCGCCGGTGATGTGCGCCAGTCCTTTGACCGGCAGTTGATTGATCAGCGCCAGCAGCGGTTTGACATAAATGCGAGTTGGCGCCATGACGGCATCGGCGAGCGGCTGGCCGTGAAAATCGGCGGTTAAGTCCACGCGATTATTTTCAATGATCTTGCGGATCAGCGAATAGCCGTTGGAATGTGCTCCGCTGGAGGCAATTCCCAGCACCGCGTCGCCTGCTTGTATCGTGGCGCCGCTGATAATCCGCTCTTTCTCGACAACGCCCACGGCAAACCCGGCCAGATCGTATTCGCCGTGTGGATACATGCCTGGCATTTCCGCCGTCTCCCCGCCGATCAACGCGCAACCGGCTTGTTCGCAACCGACGGCGATGCTGCCGACTACCTGCGTTGCTGTCTCTACATGTAATTTCCCGCAAGCGAAGTAGTCCAGGAAAAATAAAGGCTCCGCGCCCTGCACCAGAATATCATTGACACTCATCGCCACCAGATCGATGCCGATGGTGTTGTGGTGGCCGAGCTGGAAAGCCAGCTTCAACTTGGTGCCCACTCCGTCGGTGCCGGACACCAGCACCGGGTTTTGGTATTTCTTGGAAATTTCAAACAAAGCGCCAAAGCCACCGATCCCGGTGAGCACTTCAGGCCGCAGCGTACGCTTGGCCAGCGGCTTGATGTTGTCGACCAGCCGGTCGCCTGCATCGATGTCGACCCCGGCATCCCGGTAGGATAGTGACGTTGTCGTATCCGGGTGATCAGATTGAAATGAAGTCAAGTTGGATTCTCTTGCGATTAAAAATGGATACAGCTCACAAAGCGTGATTTTACCGCAAATGGACGAAGCACATGGTGTGTGCCAATAAAAATCTCTACTGCATGGTTTAACTATTCCGGAAACTCATCTTCCGGAGGCATTTTGCCGCCGGTTTGCGATGCAAACAATTTTGGCGGATCAAAATAATCATCTTTTTCTTTAAAGGAAGCTCTGAAAAACGGCTGCGCTCGTTCAAGCGGCGTTGAAATCAGGCTCAAAATGCTCATTCACTCCCTCGCTTTTTCACCCGATTTCGCCTTACCTGGTCATCGCTCGCTACCTTTTTCAGAGCTTCCTTGAACGACTAGCATATAATGCGATGCTGATGATTTTGAATCTCAAAAATAGGAGGAATGAGTATGAACAAAAGTGACAATAATGGTGCGCAAAAAGAAATTAGAGCGGATTCAGCCGGAGCACAGCCGATGCAGGTGAATGTCCGCATGCAGCAAGGCGAGCATACGGGTCAGCCGCTCTACTCCAATTTTACTTCCGTGCAAGGCGGGCAGGGTGTGGTAATTGTCGATTTTGGTTTTCTCGATCCTCAAACAATCAACGCATTAAATCACTTGGCTCGTTCAGGTGAAAAAGCACCCGATACAATCGGTGCAAGGATGTCTTGCCGGATGGCGATTAGTGTTGAGGCTGCTACCAATTTAGCGCATCAATTGAATCAGCTCTTTCAAAGAAAAGCCTGAAAATAAAAATGCAGGCTTGATTTTAGATAGGAAAAAAGATGATAGAAAAAAACGATATGCCGACTGAAACAAATGGCACCGGGCGTGCGTTGCAAGTAAAAGTCGCCATACAGGGGGGTGAACAGACAGGGCAACCTGTTTATTCCAATTTGACGTCGGTGCAGAGCGGACAGGGGATTGTCATGGTGGATTTTGGGTTTATGGATCCGCAAACCATGCAACTATTGAACCGGAAGATCGCTTCAGGTGAAAAAGTATCTGACACGATTAATGCAAAAATGTCTTGCCGGATGGCAGTCAGTATCGATGCGGCAAATCAGTTGTCGCAGCAGCTGAATCAATTATTGGGGTTAAAACCCAATGTTCAGCAACAGGCAACGCAGCAAGAAAAGACTGAGCAACCCGAATCGGCGGTTGCAAAATCGGGTGCCGATGCGATGCTCAAGGAGCAAGTCGATAAGCAAGAAATTGGTAAAGGCGGCTTCCGGTTTCCCTGGTCCAAAAAAACACACTAACTGGCTTTGAACAAAAAGAAACACTGATTCATCTCGTTCGCCGAATGAATCAGCTTCCCTAAATTACAAGGGAGTTGTCGTTTCTGTTTAAAGGATGAGGAAAAAATGAAAATTTTGCTTATCGATGATCACAGTATGGTTCGTTTGGGTATAAAAGGCCTGATTCTGCAGATACATCAGCGCGCGGAAGTCGTGGAAGCAACTACTGCGCTAGAGGGACTTCGGATTTTGACGGCGGAAATGCCGGATTTGGTTTTTCTCGATTTAAAACTTCCTCGGGAAACCGGAGGCGAGATTAGCGGGGAGTTCGGATTGGATGTTCTTAGAGCAATTTGCGCTATGGAAAGATCCACTCCTGTCATCGTAATTTCAGGTGAATTTATCAGTAAAAATGCGGTGGAGAAAATCTTAAAAGCAGGTGCTGCATCATTTGTGCCTAAGACAGCTTCTATGGAAGTCATGCTGGAGGCCATTCAGCGTGCAATAAGAGGGGGTGTTTGGCTGCCACCGGATATGACATCAATAGAATGTATTGAACAATCACCGAGCATCGATTCGTTGCTGCGTGATCGGCCCTTGTCCATTACCGCCGCTGATTTGAGCATTACTGAACGAGAATTCGATGTATTACGCCTTGCCATGCAAGGAAATGCGCCCTGGAAAGTGGCAAGAATACTGGGAATCAATCCCGCCAATACACGGCGCTATTTATCCAGATTGTACAGCCGGTTCGGAGTGATCGACTTGTATGGCCTGCAATGCCATTTTGCCAAGACAGGGCAACTGCTGGGGATCATTTCATCATCTGCCCGTGCGCATCAATCGTGCTTGGACAAAATCGGCTCATGAAATGTAACTGCAACTTTGGTCTAACCGGATTAACCGCTAAGAATTTTCTCTTCGATCTCCCGGGCGCGAACCTCGCGTCCGGATAAAACCGCTTCCTGAACTTTCGCGATAAGCGAATCCGACTGAGTTCCTTGACGGTCAGTATTATTCTAACTACTACAGTTGTAGTGCTACAAATGTAGCCTACCAATCGATAGGTATCTTAACCACAATTAAATAGACAGATAGAACATGATCTGTTGGTTATTTATGGCATGAAAACGAACAAAATAGCTGAAATTTACAGATTTCGCCTTTAATTCTATTGCTAGAGCTAATTTAATTAACAAGGAGATTCATTATGGCAAACATTTATGGTACGAATTGGAATGACAATAATACTTTAGGTGGATTCTGGCCTTCTTTAACTTACCATCCTGAGCTAAAGGGAACTGCGGGTGATGATTATATTTATGGTTATGCGGGAAATGATATTTTAAGCGGTTATAGTGGCAACGATACTCTGGATGGCGGTACGGGCGCGGATACCATGATCGGCGGATCTGGCAATGATATCTATATAGTCGACGATGCTTCAGATAAAGTTGTTGAAAATGATTTATTTTACGTAGCAGGCATACCTTTTTATTGGTCACAAGGTATTGATACGGTTAAAAGTTCAATCAGTTATACATTACCTGCCTATGTAGAAAATTTGCAGTTAAATGGCGCTGCTTACACTGGCAATGGCAATAATCTTAATAATCACATCACCGGAACGGATGGCGCCAATTCTCTGAGTGGTTTTGACGGTATCGATTATATTGATGGAAAGGGAGGTGTAGACTTTTTGTCCGGGGGTAATGGCGATGATATTCTCAGTGGCGGAAATGACAATGATTATCTATATGGAGATGCTGGGGACGATGTCCTCTATGGAGATGCTGGGAATGATGTTCTCTATGGTGGAGATGGGAATGATGGTCTGGTTGGCGGAGAGGGGAATGATATGCTAAGTGGCGGGGCCGGTAATGATCAATTTGACTTCGAATCCTTCTCAGGCATTGATACGATCCTGGGCTTTAATGCACTCGAAGATACGATCGGCCTTGATATTGGCTTTGGAGGGGGAGTTGGAGTATTTGATCGAGGCCTGAGTTTTAACGCTGATGGTCATTTGAGTGCTGGGAAGTATTTTGAAGGTAGCGGTTTTAACGGAAATGGAAGCCAATTGAGTGGTATCTATGTCGATACATCAAACGGGTATATATGGTACAACCCGACGTCTGGTGTGGCTGGCGACAGCTACCACTTTGCAACTGTTGATCCAGCTACTATTGTAGGCGGTGTGTCTTCTCTTTCTGCAAATGATTTTGTGGAAGTCCATTACCATGCTTTGTACTGAGTATTTATTGCTTGCAATTGCTGACTGCATCAACCACTAAGAATTTTTTCTTCGATCTCCCGGGCGCGAACCTCACGTCCGGATAAAACCGCTTCTTGGACTTTCGCGATGAGCGAATCCGGTGCGATTCCTTTGCGTTCGATGTACCGTAACGGTTTGGCAAGCAGCGCTTTGGGAATATTCAGATTGGCCGAATAAAACACGACGGGTACGATGGTCCAATCGAAGTGCTGTTCGATCAGTTTGACGACATCGGTTCCCGTTTCGTTATTTCTAAGCCGGTAATCGGAAATCACGACATCCGGCGCCCGGTCGGGGGCGGCTTCGATCAGTAGCTTAAGATCCTTCAGGTTGACGGCTATGCGCACAATGCAACCCAAGGATTCAAATAATGATCGTAGTCCGTTCAGTACGTTTTTATTGTTCTCGACTACGATTACATAGACGCCCGTTAAAGAAGCCGCAGATGTGGTAATGGTGAGCGGTGACAGATCCTGCCGGGCGGGTGCTTCGCATCTTGGCAAGGTAATCGAAAACCGTGAACCGCAACCGAATCGAGAACGAAAACTCAGTGTGTGCCCGGATAAACGTTCAACCAGTAAGCGGACAATAGGAAGTCCAAGACCGATTCCCGGTGCCTGTTCATCCACTTGGTAGAACTCCTCGAATATTTTTTGGTGTTGATCGGGTGCAATGCCGGCTCCCGTATCCCATATGTCAATCCGCAAGGTTTCGCGGAAACCAACTGTGCCGATGATGATGCCGCCTTTCTCGGTATATTTGATGGCATTTGAAACCAAGTTTTCAAGGATGCGCTTGAGCATTGCGTAGTCGCTTTTACCATGTAACTTGCTTGCTTTTGATGCATGAATCCGGAATTGGAGATTGATTGATTTTGCCGGTTCGGAAAAGCGCTTCTCAATTTCCATGAAAAGATCGTGTATTGAAACCGCTTCCAATTTGGGTTCATGCGTGCCCCATTGAAACAGATCGTAGATGCCGCGTATGCCTTCCGCGATGTCGCGCCGGGAGCGCTCAATTTCGTTCAATGCCTCGATTGCTGCGCTGTTGGCTGTCATATTGGGATCAAGTTTCATCACCACAGTCTGCGCACCGATTGCCGCAAGCGGCTGCATGGTGTCATGGTAAGCAGCGCGGATGAACCGCTCGCGTTCGTCGTTTTTAAGCTTCAGAAGATTGATCAACCGTTCGCGTTGTTGCGCCGCGGCCGTCATTATCTCAACACTTCGCTCGCGTTCGAATTGTGCGTTTTGTGCTTCTTGTTTTGCGCGAGCGCTGGCTTCTATGGCAAGCTGCCGCTGTTCTTCTAACGCCCGTTCCCGCATAAACCGTTCACGTTCGCTGACCTCGAAACGAACTGCGTAACTTACACCAAAGAAATTGAAACAGAAGTAATAAAAGAATGCGGCAAAAGTGAATTCGCTGCCAAATATCGGATGATAAAGATTGCTCACAACGAGAAAGCAGGCAATGGTTGCGGCAAGGATGATTAAGGGTCTGGCAAGAAAATAACTTAGTCCGAAAGTAAAAACCACTGTCAGAATCAAACCGAAAAAATAAAGCTGGTAATTGATCGGTGTGGGAATAATAAACAACATCGCGACAACACCGAAGCAACAGAAGGCACACATGCTGATACCGATTGCCGTTGCGATATTTTCATCATGGATTTCTCGCGTCCAGAACAACACCAGGCAAATGCCGATCACAATGGCACCGGCTAAACGGATCGCCATAATGGCGATGAACATCCCGGTGGTGTAAGTCCAATTTTGTTCTTGATAGCTGATCCAATCCCAATAAGCGAAGATGCTCCATGTGAACAGGGTGATTAGAAGGGTGGCGCGGCGATAGGGTAGGATTCGCTTGGCATGCGCGGTGCGAAATTCTTGTTCGTCTGCTGGCGGGAAAGGTTGCGGCGGTATCAGTGACTCCAAAACCGCTGCTGCAATTTTATGTATCCATTCCGGAAGATCTGAGTTACGCATTGCATATTCCTCGAGTTACTACAGTTGTAGTACTACTGCTGTGGTCTACCAACAGATTGTTATTCTTAACATAATTTACTTGCATGCTGAAGCATGGCATGTTGTTGTCAGGATTTTCATTACTGAAATGTTGTAAGAACCAATTTGTTTGAAATTTTATTAACCTCGATTCTATTTAATTGAAAGGATCTTATGATGAAAACTGTTAGAAATTTAATTTCTTATATCGGCTCTGTGTCGATGTTAGTGTCAACTTTGACTTTTGCGGGGTCGGATATTTTTGATAATTCACTATCATCCTGCACGACTCCGAATTGTTCTTCTTTATCTATTCCCGGGGCTATTTACAGTGATGGAATAAGTGCTGAGAATCTTACGCTATCCCTCTTTGTTGGTGCTCACCAATGCGCACGTTTCGATCTTACAAGCCCAACAGCGGTAAGGCTTTCGGATACGGACTTTGAAATGGTGGTGGTCGCACCGGATGGTACTGTATATCGAAATGATGATCGCAGCTCAACCGACGCACGCCCATTAGTAGCATTCAATTCTGGGCCAACAGCAGGTTGGTATACGGTGCATATCGGACAGTATGCTGGTCATGCTATCACGACAAACAGTCCATTATTGCAATATGGCCTGTATACCGAGGGGAATCCAAATTGTGTTAATCCCACTGCTCCGCTCTGATTGATAAAACAGCATCGACCTGCTGATGTATGACAGTTAGCGTTTAATTTCGGCATAGACAAAAAAGGAGTCGAGTTATGAAAAAGATTACGTATTACCTGATTTCCATCGTGGTTCTTGTAAGCTTCTTTTATTCCTCTGCGGTATTCTCTTCCGGGTTATAGAGAACTACCGGGCGCATGGACGCATGTAGTATCCGCATGTTCTCCAGACGAATCTGCCATTGATAAGTATTTAATTAGGCAACTTTTAATGATCTAGTTAAACAAGGATGCCGGCTAGAACTGGTCAACGGCTACAGTGTCCGCGATCAGGATCACATTGCCGCCATCTGGACGAAGTAAGTAAAATAACAGCGGTCGTACGATCACAGAAGGCCTGTGATCGTACGGTTTTCTGCCGCTTCGGATTACCGGCATATCCATTATTTACCACAGCCCTAAATTTCTAGAAGTTTTCTTTGTAGCGGATTCTGAGCTAAACTGAACATCGAAATAATCACCGTATTGTTCTAGCTTCATCAGATAATCAAAGTACGCGGTTCGATAACAGATTCATTGGCATTTTGCCAGGAGTGCATGCGTTATGAACGGAACCTTGAAACTGGCTTTTAAGCTGCTCGTGAACGACAAAGGAAAATACGCTGCTTTGTTGGTCGGGATTATGTTTGCCGTGTTTCTGATGGTGCAGATGACATCGATTTTTTCCGGCATTCTGGCAAAATCCTCCTCGACCGTGATTAATCTGGGTGCGCAAGTTTGGGTCATGGATCCGGCGGTGAATAATGTGGCGAACAGCATCCCGATGCCGGATTATGTGCTTGATGCCGTGCGCAGTATCAATGGCGTCAAATTTGCCGTGCCGCTGTATTCCGGCGGCGCGCTGGTCAAACTCCGAAGCGGCGTGTTTCAATCGGTGACGGTGCTCGGGCTGGACGATAATAGCCTGTTCGGGCGTCCCGAGCTGATCGCCGGCAAAATCGAAGACATCTATGCTGAGAATGCATTCATCGCCGTGCAGGACGCGGAAATCCGCAAGCTTGGCGACATTCAATTGGGAACCGACTTCGAGTTGAACGATCATCGCGGCGTCATTGTCGGCATCGCCAAGGTGACTGCCAGCGGATTGTTCGGTATTCCCACCTTGTACACGACCTATAGCCGGGCGATTCAATACATTCCGTCAACGCGTTTCACCATCTCGTATATTCTCGTCGAACCGAAAAATGATGACGCGGTTTTTCATATCAAGCAGCAGGTTAAGCGGCTGGGTTATGAAGCGCTCACCAAAGAAGAGTTCATGCAGAAAATATCGAATTACTACAAATTCCAGACGGGACTGGGAACCAATATTTTTATCATGACTATCGTGAGTTTTTTGGTGGGGCTATCGATTTCCGGGCAGACTTTTTATACCTTCATATTGGAGAATCTGGAAAAGTTCGGTGCGCTGAAGGCGATCGGCGCAAAAGGGCGCGAGCTGGTGTATATGATTCTTTTCCAAGCCACGTTTACCGCACTGGTTGGATACGGATTGGGAGTCGGGTTGTGCACGCTCATCATCACGGCCGCAAAACTCAAAGTCCCGGATTATTCAGCCAATATCACATATACCACCTTGGCTTTTGCGTTCGTCATGGTGCTGATCATCGCGGCGATTTCCAGCTATATCGGGATAAGAAAGGTGTTGAAAATTGAACCATTCGATATTTTCAGAGGGTAACGGATGAATCCCGCCGTTTCCGCGCATGAACTGACCAAATGGTTCGGCGAGGGCGATGCCAAGACCTTCGCGGTTAGTGACGTCAGTTTCGAGACTTATTTCGGTGAAGTGTTTTTCATCGTGGGTCCTTCGGGCAGCGGAAAAACAACGCTGCTGAGTATGATCTCGGGCATTCTGCGACCCAATTCCGGCGCGGTGACTATCGATGACGTGGATATCTGGGCATTGAAACCCGATCAGATCGCTGAGTTTCGTCTGAACAAAGTCGGTTTCGTGTTTCAGGATTACCATCTGTTTCCACGGCTGACCACAGCCGAAAATGTCGCAATTCCTTTGATCCTGAAAAAGCGCGACTGGGACGAGTCGATCCGGGAAGCGACCGGTTATCTGGAAATTGTCGGGCTGAAGCATAAAGCTGAATTGCCACCGGTAAAATTAAGTGGCGGTGAACAGCAGCGGGTAGCCATCGCGCGCGCCTTGGTGAGCAAGCCGGATATTTTGATTTTTGACGAACCGACCGCATCGCTGGATGGCGATACCGGCCGGCACATCATGGATTTTGTCAAAACCAGTGTGCTTAACGACAAGCGCTGTATTTTGATCGTCACCCACGACAGCCGGATATTTGAATTTGCCGATCGAATCATGACAATGGAAGACGGCAAGATCGTCGGCATTGAGAACAGGAGGAATGGTGCAGAATAAAGTCATCATTACCGTTGCCATAGGCGGCATCATCGCCGGGTTGCTCAGCGCTTATTGGAGTGGCCGGGAAAAAATGCCGCAACCGCCGGTTTTCGACCCGGCGCCCAATCCTTATGCCAAGGGTATTTATTCCACCGGGGTCATCGAGAGCCTCCAGCCAACTGGAGAAAATATCAACCTTTATCCGGAAGTGGCCGGTGTGATTACCCGGATTCTGGTGTCCGAAGGGCAAGCGGTCAAGCAAGGCGAACCGTTGTTGAAAATGGACGACTCGGTGCAGCGCGCGACCGTGGAACAGCAGCGTTCGCAAGCGGAAGCCGCGCATGCCTTGCTGGAGGAATTGAAAGCCCAACCCCGAAAAGAAGTGCTGGATGTCGCCAAAGCGCAGCTGGATTTCGCCAAGGCGAATTTGGCAACCGCCGAGACACAGCTGAAAAAGTTACAGAATGCTTACGATATGGATGCTAAATCGGTGAGCAAGGACAATCTGGATAACGCGATCAATGCCGCCAAAGTAGCGAGGGCCAGCGTTGAAGTAGCTGCAAAAAACTATAATCTGACCAAAGCAGGTGCCTGGAGCTACGATATTCAGAACCAGGAGCGTCAGTATGCGGCTTTATCCAATACCTATCGTGCCGGCAGCGCCTTGCTGGAAAAATACATCATCAAAGCGCCGGTCGACGGCGTCGTGCTGTCGATAAAAGCGTCGCTGGGTAGCTATGTTTCACCACAGGGTGTCTACGATACCTATACGCAGGGGTTGAATCCGGTCATCGTGATGGGCAATCCCGAGGATGAATTGGTGGTGCGATGTTATGTCGATGAAATCCTGATTAACCGGTTGCCCGATGTCAGCAAAATGCAGGCGCAAATGTTTCTGCGCGGTACGAAAATCCGTATTCCGCTGGAATATATCCGCTTGCAACCCTATGTGTCACCCAAAATCCAGTTATCGAATCAACGCACCGAACGGGTCGATGTCCGGGTGTTGCCCGTGCTTTTCCGTTTCAAAAAGCCGAATGACGTGCAGCTCTATCGCGGGCAACTGGTGGATGTTTATATCAACGAGGATGGTTAGTTTTTTGCCAAACCGGTATGCGGCATAAGTGGAATTGTCAAAATAAGCGCAGCGTTGTGAGGATGCAGCGGATTTTTCTGTTGTGCTGGGAAGGCATAGCGCGGGGATTTTGCACGATTTTTCTGCTGGCGTTAACAGGTTGCGCGGTTGGACCGAATTTTGTCCGACCCGATCCCCCGGCAGTTGATCGCTATGTGCCGGAGGGGCAAGCGCTGGCCATTGTTCCTGTCAACGGTCAGGCGCAGCATTTCGCGCAGGATGTGGAAGTCGTGGCGAACTGGTGGCAGCTGTTTCAATCGCCCAAACTGGATGCGTTGGTGCAGGAAGCAATCGGCCATAATCAGAACTTGCAGGCGGCGCAGGCCAGTTTGCAACGCAGCCAGGAAAATTTACGTGCGGGTTACGGCATTTTTTATCCGCAGATCGATCTGGCCGCTGGCCTGAGCCGTCAGCGGTTTTCCGCCGCTCGCTTCGGCAGTCCCTCCAGTTCGATTTTCAATTTGCTGACCATGTCGACCACGGTTAGTTATGCCCTCGATGTCTTTGGCGGACAGCACCGTGCGGTTGAAGGCCTGGGTGCGCAACGGGATTTTCAGCGCTATACGGTTTTGGCGACGTATCTGACTCTGACCGGCAACATCGTCAATACCGTCGTCGCCCGCGCTGCTTACGCCACTCAGATTGCAGTGACTCGGGAATTGATCGGCATGCAGCAGGAGCAAATTGCGATTGCCGAAACCCAAGTAAAAGCAGGCATTGCCGCGTATGCCAGCGTGGTCGATCTCAAGGCAAAGCTGGCGGCATTGGAAGCTACGCTTGCGCCGCTGGAGCAGAAACACAGTCAGGCTGAACATCTGCTGTCAACGCTGACAGGTCACGCGCCGGGAGAGCGGGCGCTGGAGCCGGTCGATCTGGATGAGATCGTCTTACCTGCCGATTTGCCCTTGTCGTTGCCTTCCAAGCTGGTGCGCCAGCGTCCCGATATTCTGGCAGCCGAGGCCACGGTGCATGAAAATAGCGCCAACATCGGCGTCGCTACGGCGGAGCTGTTGCCAAGCTTTACCGTGAGCGGTACTTATGGCCAGAACACCCGGAATCTTGCGGATGTTTTTATGAGCAGTGGTAACTTCTGGAGTGCGGGCGCCAATATCGTAGCGCCGTTGTTTCATGGCGGTACGTCATGGTTGCATCGCAAGGCTGCGATCGCCGCTTATCAGCAGTCTCTGGCGAGTTACAAGCAAACCGCTTTGGATGCCTTGGCGCAAGTGGCGGATATTTTGCTGGCGCTGGAACACGATGCTGAAGCGCTGCGCAGCTATGCGCAGCAACTGGATTTGACTCAGGAATCGGTACGCTTGGCGCAGACAAATTATCAGGCAGGATTGGCCGATTATTCGTATGTCTTGCGTATCAAGAGCCAATTCTTTCAAGCCAAGCTGGCTTATCTTCAGGTGCAGTCGCAGCGCTTGCAGGATACCGCCGCGCTATTCATCGCACTCGGCGGTGGGTGGTGGAATGACGATAAACAGCAAGAATCCTCGCTGAAACCGGAAGCTTTGGTGAGCTTCCGGCCATAACTCATCGAAGGCCTTACAGCCACACCATCAATCCCATTTCCAGCGGATGCGTCAGCAGCGGGTGGTGCGGGTAGATGCGAATGAAATATTCCTGCTTACCGCATAATTCCGGTGTCAGTTTGAGTTCGAACAGGTGCTCGCCCGCGTCTTGCATGCCGGTAAATTGAAACTTGAAATGATCGAAGTTGCATAACCGGGTGGTTTTGAATTGACGGCAGATCAGCAACTCGATGACAACATCTTCGGGCGCCAGGTTGTTGAGTTTTGCGGCGATTCTGAAAGTCAGCGTTTCGTCAAAATAAATCCGCTCGCACGGGGTATCCAGGCGGCGCAGCGAGACGCCGGACCACGAACGCCTGATTTTGGCTTTCCACGCGGCGATATTTTTTGCACCGGCAAAATCGTTGGCAGCGTACAGCGCGCCTTTGTCACTCGCCGGGCAGTAGAATTTTGTGACGTATTCATCGACCATGCGGGTGGCGTTATAGCAGGGCAGCAGCGATATCATCGAATGCTTGGCCATTTTCACCCAATCCGGCGAGTAGCCCAGCTTGCCATAGTTGTAATACAGCGGAATCACTTGATCTTGCAGGATCTCGTATAAGGCGCGGCCTTCTTCCTGATCGCGCACGATGCCTTCCATGTCTTCCGGGCCGGGTTTGACCGCCCAGCCGTTCTTGCCGTCATAGCCTTCGCCCCACCAGCCGTCGAGCACGCTTAGGTTGATCGCACCGTTGATACCTGCCTTCATTCCCGAGGTGCCGCTGGCTTCCAGCGGATAAATCGGATTGTTCAGCCACACGTCGACACCGGCGACCAGTCTCCGGGCGAGGCGCAAGTCGTAACCTTCAACTAACAGCAGCCGCCCTTCAAATTCTGGAAAGCTGGCGACTTGACTGATACGCCGGATCAAGTCCTGCCCCGGCACGTCTGCCGGATGCGCTTTACCGGCGAAAATCAGCAGCACGGGCCGCTCCTGATCCAGAATAATTTTCCGTAACCAGTCGAGGTTTTCAAACAGCAAGGTGGCGCGTTTGTAAGTAGCGAAGCGGCGCGCAAATCCGAGTGTCAGGACATTGGGATTGATCGGGTCGACGAATTTTAACAGGCGATCCAGATGAGCTTCGGAGCCGCGGTTGCGGGCGTTTTGTTCGGTGATGCGCGAACGGATACCGTAAAACATCTGCGATTTCAGCGATTGCCGCACGCTCCAGAACAAATGATCCGGGATTGCATCGATGCGTGACCAATAGGCGTTATCGCACATTTTGCTGCGCCATTCGTGGCCAAGGTAACGGTCGAACAGATCGGACCACTCCTGCGCCAGGAACGTCGGTACATGAATGCCGTTGGTGATGTACGCCATCGGATTCTCTTCCGGCTCGATCTGCGGCCACAGATCGCGGCAGATACTCGCCGATACGCCGCCGTGTATTTTGCTGACGCCGTTATGCGTGCGCGAGCCGCGGATCGCCAGCGCGGTCATATTGAAATCCGGGCTGCCGGGTATGTGACCGAGCGCCATGAATTCTTCGTGCGTGATGTTCAGGCTGCGGCAGAAACTGTCAAAATAGGTTTGCATCATCTCCGCGCTGAAGTGATCGTGCCCGGCGGGCACTGCGGTGTGGGTGGTAAAAACCGTATTCACCGCCACGCTTTCAAGAGCACTGGCAAAATCCAATCCTTGCTGCGCCAGATTGTGAATGCGTTCAAGAATCATGAACGCCGCATGTCCTTCGTTAATATGCCATATGGTCGGTTTGATGCCGAGCGCCTGCAGTGCGCGCGCGCCGCCCATGCCGAGGATGATTTCCTGTTCGATGCGCATGGTTCTGTCGCCGCCGTACAGATTGTGCGTGATGTAGCGGTCCTGCGGGGAATTTTCCGGTAAATCGGTATCGAGCAAGTAAAGCGTGACATGGCCGATTTTTGCTTGCCATATTTTTGCCGTGATTTGCCGCTGCAGCAGGGGGACTTGAATGTGCATATCCGAGCCGTCCGGATTCAACACCGGCGTGACCGGCAGATCTTCAAAGTCGGCGACGGTGTAAGTAACTTGCTGATTGCCGCGGATGTCGATGGTTTGGGAGAAATAGCCCTGGCGGTATAGCAAACCGATGGCGACGAAGGGTAAATGCAAATCGCTGGCGGCTTTGCAGTGATCGCCGGCCAGGATCCCTAAACCGCCGGAATAAATCGGCAGGCTTTCATGAAAACCAAATTCAAAACAAAAGTACGCTACCTGATCTTGCGCGCTCAATCCGCCATTGCTGTTTTGCAGTGCGGTTGCATCATGGTACGAGTCGTACGTGGACAGGATGCTGTTGTAGGTGGCGAGAAAAACCCGATCTTCGGTTGCCTTCTGCAGCACCGATTCGTCCACGCGCTTTAAAAATGCCTTGGGGTTGTGTCCTACCGCTTCCCATAAATACGGATCGAGGCGCGAAAACAGCGTGCGTGTGGCGCGATCCCAACTGTACCAAAGGTTATTGGCCAACTCTTCCAAACGCTTCAAGCGCGGCGGTATTTTCGGATTGACGGTAATGGTGAAGGCAGTACGCGAAAACATAGTGGTTCTCCTCGATGCGAATAAGCGTTTTTATATGATACACCGTGAACCGGCTGATTGATTCGGTTCAACAGTTGGAATCCGGTCAATATGCGGTTTTGCTATGACTTTTTTTCACGATTTTGCAGCAAATGCTGCGCTTCCCGCTGCGCACCGAGTAAGCCGGGCACCGGATTGGTGATGACGTGAACCGGGATCTCGTGCAGCAAAGCGGAAAACCTTCCCTTGGCGCGGAATGCGCGCATAAAGCCACCGGCGCGCAAGGTGTCGATAATTTTCGGCGCAATGCCGCCCGCGATATAGACACCGCCGCGGCATAGTCCGGCAAGCGCCAGATTACCGGCATAAGCGCCATAAATCTCGGCGAATAATTCGAGCGCTTGCAACGCCACCGGGTGTTTCTGGATTTGAGCAAGAGCGGTGATGGTAGCACCGCTGTCTTCCTCCAGCTCGATGGCCGGTAAATCTGGTGTTGCCGCCTGCATTTGCAAAAATTTAAAAATATTTGTGAGCCCCGAACCGGATAGCAAACGTTCCACGGACACATGACCGAAGCGCTGTTGCAGCCATTCGAGCAAACCGGCTTGCAAGGAGGTGAGCGGAGCGAAATCGATATGGCCCGCTTCGGTCGGCAGCGCAAAATATCGGCCGTTGATCCACGTCAGCCACGCCACACCCATTCCGGTACCGGCGCCGAGTGCCACGCGCATGGCGTGCGCATGCGGCTGTCCGGTTTGTAGCGTAATCAGGTCGGTGGACGGTAGACTGTCAACAGCGAGTGCGACAGCCTCGAAATCATTGATGAGCTTGACCGCTGTCATTGAAAATTCATGCGCGATGTCCGCGCTGCTGATATGCCAGGGCAGGTTGGTCAAAGTCGCTTGCTGCGCGGCAATCGGTCCGGCTACTGCGAAGCATCCTACCATTGGGGGATGGGTTGTGGCTTGATCGAGGAAATCTTGCAGGATATCCGAAAAGGTGGCAAAAGCCGCGCTGTCGTAGCGTTTGGTGCAGCATTCCCGGATGCCGCCATCGGCAATCTCAGCCAGTTGCAGAACGGTTTTGGTGCCGCCGATGTCGCCGTAGATGAGCTGTGTATTCACGTACCGGTCAATCCCTGGAATCTTCTCAAGATGAATGGAAAAAGTGACGAGCCAGGACAATAGTATACCGCGGTGCACAGGGGATGTTTCGATTGCCTTTGCCGCCGTTTGACTTACAATGACTTCTTTCTTGATTTCTGTGAAAAACGCTATGACCGAATCATTGATTATCGCCAAAACCGGTAAATCCGATGTGGCCCTTTTGCCCGCGATGGCGACGCGCCACGGCTGCATCACCGGCGCGACCGGCACCGGCAAAACGGTGACGCTGCAGAAACTGGCGGAAAGCTTTTCCAGCATCGGTGTGCCGGTATTCATGGCGGACATCAAAGGCGATTTGACCGGTATCTGCAAGCCCGGATCGCTGTCCGCAAAAATGCAAGCCCGACTGGATATGCTGCAACTGGATGCGCCGCAATGGCAAGGTTTTCCGGTGACGCTGTGGGATGTATTGCAGGAGAACGGTCATCCAATTCGCGCGACGATTTCCGATCTCGGACCGTTGCTACTGGCGCGCTTGCTGAATCTGAACGAAACGCAGGAAGGCGTGCTGACTTTGGTGTTTAAAGTCGCTGACGATCATGGCTTGTTGTTGCTCGATCTGAAGGATTTGCGCGCGCTGCTGCAATTTGTCGGCGATCATGCGGACGAGTTCAAGACGCAATACGGCAACGTGTCGCCGGCTTCGATCGGTGCGATTCAGCGCGGTTTGTTGCAGATCGAGAAACAGGGGGGCGGCAAGTTTTTCGGCGAACCGATGCTGAATATCGAGGATTTGATGCAGACTATCGACGGCAAGGGTGTCGTCAATATTCTGGCCGCCGATAAATTGTTGAACTCGCCGCGGCTGTACAGCACCTTTTTGCTGTGGATGTTGTCCGAGCTGTACGAAAATCTGCCGGAAACCGGTGACCGCGAGAAACCCAAGCTGGTATTCTTTTTTGACGAAGCGCATTTGTTGTTCAGCATGGCATCGCCCGCGCTGCTGGAAAAAATCGAGCAGGTGGTGCGGCTGATCCGCTCCAAAGGCGTCGGCGTTTATTTCGTCACGCAGAATCCTTTCGATATCCCCGAGAAAGTGTTGAGTCAACTGGGCAATCGCGTGCAGCATGCGTTACGGGCTTTTACCCCGCGCGATCAGAAAGCGGTGAACGCGATCGCCGAAACCATGCGGCCCAATCCGAAATTGAACGTCAAACAAGCGATTCTCGAACTTTCGGTCGGCGAAGCGCTGGTTTCTTTTCTCGATGCGGATGGTTCGCCCGGCGTGACCGAACGCGCACTGATCGTGCCGCCGGTCAGCCAGATCGGTCCGATCACAGCGGACGAGCGCAAGGAATTGATGCAGTCGTCGATTGTGGCCGGTGTCTACGAGCAGGAAATCGACCGCGAAAGCGCTTTTGAATTGCTGCAAGCACGCGGCGGCGCTGAAAAACCGCTGGGTCATTCAACTCAAACGGGCGGTTCCGGAAGTGTGCATAAACCCGCAGGCGAAGGAATTCTGTCCGAGTTGGGTGATTTGCTGCTCGGTTCGTCCAATAAGCGCGGCGGACGGCGCGAAAGCGTGCTCGATGCCTTTGCAAAAAGCGCCGCCCGTTCGGTCGGCTCGTCGATTGCGCGCGAGATTACCCGTGGCGTGCTCGGGTCGATATTAGGGCAGAAACGGCGTTAGGGAAGCTCTGCAAAATGACTGCGCTCGTTCAAGCTGCGTTGAAATCAGGCTCAAAATGCTCATTTACGCAATGTAAATTGCGCTTTTTCACCTGATTTCGCCTTGCCTGATCATCGCTCGCTACCTTTTTCAGAGCTTCCTTAGCCAGTGCGGCTTTGTCTTTGCTTGGATTCTTTTCTTAAAAAATAGCGGCATCTCTTGAGGAGGAAAATGGAATATGAAGAAAATCATTAGCGCGTTGCTCTTGTGTCTGCCTGCGGGGCTTGTTCACGCTGCCGGTCCCTACGACGGCATTTGGACGGTAGACGATTTACCGGAAGCGGGCTATATCATGACCTCGGAGAATAACGGCAGATTGATCTTTGTCGGTCTCAATCCGCCCGATTTCGATGGCAATAGACGATGGGGCGCATCATGGGGTGACATCAAGGATGGTACCGTACAGCTGACGCGTCTGATTAACGACAATATCGATGCCGTCACCGATGTCGTGTTTACTTCATCGACAACATTAACCTTGACACAGCGATCATGCCGCCCGATCAATCCCAATTATAATTGCTCACTGCCAAACGGGGTGCCTTATACGGCCAGCAAGATTTGGTAAAAAAACGGATCACTACATCCTATGCACACCATTATGAAATTACTGCTCATCGCATCCATCTTGCTGATTACCGGCTGCACTTCGTACGGAATATACGGCAGCGACCCTGCGCAGCGGCAATTGCGCAACCAATGGTCGGCCAATTATGAGCTCTGCGAGCGGTTAGCCGTCGCGACGCTGGCGCCTGAGAAAATCCGCGAAGAATGGACCAACGAAGTTACCCGTAGAGGCGTGGATTGCAACCTGTATGCGGCAACCACGCAGACTGCGGTAAACCAGGACCTGCCGTTTATCCGCTGGAGTACGAAACTGGCCACGCCAAAAATGACCCAAACCATACCCGTGCCGAGTCAATTGATTCATGCACGATGAGTTAGTTTCGGTGAAATCTGTATCTTAGAAAGGAGGCATCAATTTAAGGGCAGCATTTGTCATGGTTTCGATATCTCACAAATAAAATAAGTCCAGCATGAATGAGTTTTTAAACGAAAATCAGAGGTCTACTGTCCAGCTCGTGTTATAACCGTCAGAGTAAATGATCTTCTTGAAGCCGAGAACACGAGCTTGGTCAGAGAGCTTCACCTCATTCTGGAACTTGTATACAAGCGGCTTAGACATAAGCACATACTTGAGAGTCAATTGGTCTTTTTTTGCGCCATTGGCAGTAACCTTGACGTCCATGCCGCTCTTGACGAAGATTTCTTCTGTAGCAGATGCGTAAATAGTACGTTGTTGTTGAGAAACTCTCAAAATGAGGGTGGTTGCGCGAGTGCCAAGATTCTTTTCTTCTTTTTTGCCTGATTTCTCGTAAAGTCCCTTGATTACGGCAAGTTTGACGAGGTCTGTGGTGGCCTGTTTCACTTGACTAGACGTGCCATAGTACTTCTTTAAGTGCTCTGAATTGCTTTTGAGGCGCGCTTCAACCTCTTCAATGATCTTTTTTGATTCAGTAAAAGTGGTGGCTGGTTCAGTTTTAGCTGACTCATTTGGGGTGGATTTGGATGGAGTGGATGAAGTTGCTCCGGTATAGCCAAGCGCAGTTGCTGATAAAAGGATCATCCCGAGAAACGCTGCGACAATTATGGCGCAGTAATATATCTTCTTTTCCTTGATATCGTGTTGTGACCAAGACTCAGCGGTTGTATAGATATGAGTTTTACTTTCCTTGCAAGTTGTCATTGCCATCAGTAGTTTCCCCTAAGGTAATATATAAGATATTTTTCGCCCAATAATCTTATTTGGATTGAATACGGTGATCACTTTCATTGCAAGTGTCATCCGTCCGAAATGGGGCAGTTTTTTGCTTTATCTGACTTTGTTGAATATACAGTGTCTATCCTAAAGACCGGTCCCAATAGGGCATGTCACCAACGTGTTCCGCTAGGAAATTAATAAAAGCGCGTATTTTTATGGGTAAGTGCCGGCTTGGGAGATAGCAGGCGTAAATATGACGCTCTACGGATAGATAGTCCGGCAACACCGTCTGTAGCCGCCCTTTTTGTAATTCTATGCCAATGGTATACGTAGGCAGCAGGGCAATTCCCAATCCATACAGCACTGCTTGGGCTAGCGCATCGTTATCGTTGATCCGTAAGGTTCCGGATACCGGAACCTTGATCTTGCCTTCCGGTCCGTCGAAGCGCCAATAACCTTGTTCAGGTGAAAGCGCGCAATCGAGGCAGTTGTGGCTTACAAGATCGGCCGGGGTTTGGGGTATACCCCGTTGTTGAAAATACTGCGGGGTTGCACACAATATGCGGCGGACGGGTGCAATCTTGCGCGCGACCAGATTAGGATCGGGTTCATTGGTCACGCGAATTTGCACGTCATACCCTTCTTCAATCAAATCGCCCGGATGATCGGTAATGGTTAAGTCAACTTTAATCTCAGGATAGCGCGCGAGAAAACAAGGCAGCGCCGGAGCGATATGGCGTGTTCCGAATGAGCTTGGCGTGCTCACTTTCAGGGTTCCGCGCGGCTCGTCATGAAGACTATTGATTGCCCGCTCGGCGTGTTCGGCTTCTTCCAGAATGCGTTTCACATGTTCCGACAGCGCGACGCCTGATTCCGTCAGACTGAGATGGCGCGTGCTGCGGAGAAGTAAGCGGGTGCTGAGATCCTTCTCAAGCTTTGCGACCGCTTTGCTGACCGCTGAACGAGAGATATCCATGCGCCGCGCCGCTTCGGCAAAACTGCCTGTTTCTACCACTCGCGCAAAAATAACGAAAAGATTGAGATCTTGCATTGTGTCATTGTATCTAATTAGGAAACAAAATGTTTCACTTTATTGGACTTCTCTCAGAAACATTCAATCTATATGATCTATTCCAAGGTGAGATATTTAATTTGTATCTTAAGTCAGTAGGGTTTTTATCATTGCATTTAAATGATTATTATATATCGATCCTTATTTTGTTTGTTCTTGGGTCACTGCAAATGAGGGTGATTGGTTGATAAGCTAGTGGTTTTATTGTCAACCTGAAAGAACGTATTATTAACCTGGATATTTATCCGAGTCAGCTATGCGCTTTTTCCTGATTTGTATAAATAACCGGCAAACATCCTAAAAGAGGAAAAAATGGAAATTAAAGAGTTATTAAAAGCACCGCAGCTGGTTGTGGTTTATGCAATCACGATTCTATATACGATTACGTTTTACTTGGCTGCGGCGACAGAGCCGTCTACGACGATGCATCAACAAAGGGTTTATCAGGTTGCCATGCTGGAAACAGGCCATCCTGTTTATCTTGAAGCGATAAGCGATAACAGCTCGGGCTAAACGTGATACGGATTGTACCCCCGTGATTGCGATCGGAAAATCATTGAGATATGCCCACGGGGGCATCTGATTTTCAATTAATTGACTGGTAATAGTTATCTGATATTGGGGGAGATTGATGGATGATTCGATAGTTATGAAAAGATTCGAAATCGTTATTGGAACGGAATATCTCGATCAGTTGACGGAATTGCTGGAGAGATCCGAAGTGCGCGGATATACCATTTTTAAGAATGTGGGCGGTATCGGGTCGCGAGGTATCCGCAACCCCGATGATGTTCTGATAACCGATGAAAACGTTGTAGTAATTCTCGCTTGCCAAGAAGACAGGGCGCAGAAAGTGCTGGATGAACTCGGCGCGGCAATGAAAGGCTTTGGCGGTATGTGCTTGGTTTCAAGCTGTCATGCGCAAACACCTGGATGAGATGGATTGTTAAGCCATGTTTTTGATGCCCAATGTGTAGTAATTCAGACCTGGTCTCTCTCAACAAGAGGTAATTTTTGCCCTCGCTCGGATCACAGTCCCTGCAATCGCAAAGATTGGTCGCATTGGGTTGATGCGGGCGGGGATTGTCAGAATACAAGGCAAGAAATGTTGATTGTTACCAGTCGGATTCCAGTTAAATCATTGACTTTTTCTTGATAGATATCTTATTGATACCTTATAAAAGCAGGAGCTTATGATGCCAGAAAAAAACCTTTCACCACAAATTCCATTTCGATATCGCAACTTTGACAGCCCGACTGGCGTCACTCGTGAAACAGCGAAACGGCTTGCTGAACGCTTAGGCGTGGATGAAATCCAAGTGATTCACCTGGCACTGCGTGAACTTGCTGTAAAAATCCTTCCGCAATACAAACAAGACGATGATCCTCTTAATAATGCTGCACAGGTGCATAAAATCAAAAAATTGGCGCCTCCGGTAAAAAAGAAGTCTGTGCGTTCCAGCTTGCTTGAACCCGAGAACATTTAATGGTTCGTTGGTGAACAGAACCTGCGGCTGGGGGTATTGTGTGGTGTCTTTTCCAGACAACATCAATCCGCGCCCAGGCCTAGACTCGCTTTAATTCTTGTGGTCTTTGATGACGATGCATCAGAATTCAAGGTTCGGGTTGCATATGGTATCAGTCAACGCACAACCAAGCTCTATAGAGGTGAGTTCGCAATTCTTCGTGATAAGAATCTGGCGGCCTATGAAGAGGCCAATCTAAGTTAAGCTATGTTATGTGAATTATGAATTATATATATCGCCGCATATTACAGATCACTCGGCTGCTAGATTAAGCAGACCGATCTTGTGTTTGATGACTGTCTGTTGAAAACTACTCATGGGATTACTCCTTTGCGCTTTCGCGCTTGGTTGATAAAGTTTCGCAACTCTATCAAACCGAGTAATCCCATCATTTGGCAAGACCTAATGTCAGATCAAATCTGAACTACTATACTTTTAAAACAAGCTAAAATTAAGATCCCGCCGTTACTTCAATTTCACAAATTTCATCGGTATTATTCGTGCCACCACATTCACCAAATTTATTATCTTTGGTTAAAGTGAACGTACCTGAATTTCCACCGTTGATACGATATTGATAATCTCCAGCACTTAAGCGATATACATCCAATTGGATGACTCTAACAAACTCTGTAATATTTGCAGTACATAGCTGCCCTCGCGGAATTGGAGTTACAGAGATCTGTATATCAAACGAGTTTTCTTTTCGACCTGTATTGATTTGCCCAAATTCACCGCATGTAAAATCACCCGCTACTTGTAAAAAAACCTGCGTTGGAAAAGAATCACTTATAACAAAAACATTGACAGACTTAATTCTTGGATTAGAAGAATTGAATTGAGCCGGATTAACTTGTTGCAGAACCCAAGCATTCAACTGCGGATCAAGTTTCAGCACTGCATCTTGATAATTTCCGATCTGATCGGGTGTATCGACACGTGGAATTGTCAAAACGCCATTCTCATAACTAGGCACATTATTATTCGAAAAATTTGTACTATCCGCTACCCCATTATTAACCACTGTCATGGCTATACAGTTGCATAAGATCAATGCTGTGGCAAAAAACCGTTTCTTAATCATTACTAGCTCCTACAAATAAAGATAGAGTGTTGTGAAACTTAAATGCTTTGGTACCGCGTTGAGATTCATCAGGTGGATCAATCAAGAACCTTTCACTTTCTTCTTGGGTAAAAGGTGAAGGTTTTTTGAAGCCAATGTGGCTATGAGGTTACTTTTCTGAAATTTTTCATTTTTGTTAATGCCTGAAGAATTAATAATTGCACCTATAAAGTGTAATGAATGTATAAATTATTTAAATATATAAATCAACGATATTAATAAAATGGTTAATATTTCCGACGGATTAATCCTTCATTCCATCGAGAGAAAATAAGGCTAAAAACGTAGTTGTTATCCTTGGAATAGCCGAGCATCTTGGTCACGATAAACACGAAACGGTAACCAATCTCACTGGCAATGCCAGAAATGGTAAAAACTATAAGACCCCTTCATAATTTTTGACGGCACATATTAAGAATTGATGTCATTCGTTAGTATGTACTATCATTGATTTCACATAACAAGGAGTGAAGTCAAATGTCTGTTGTAACTGTTCGCAATCCGCCTGAAGAAACGCATCGCGCGCTTAAGCTGCGTGCTGCTCAGCCTGGACGTAGCACCGAAGCTGAGATCCGGGAAATTCTGGAAGAGGCAGTGCGTCCTAGGACGCGTGTCAAGATCGGATCTGAACTCGCCGCTTTTGGGCAATCCTTTGGGGGGCTTGATTTTAATGACACTCGTGATCAGGCGCCGACTGATTCGGCAGTGTTCGAATGATCGTTCTGGATACGAATGTCATATCCGAGCCAATGAAACCCAACGGCAATCCCGCCGTTCAAGCTTGGTTTGATCGGCAAACAGCCGAGACCCTGTATCTGATAGCAACAAGCCTTTCCGAATTGCTGGTCGGCATTGAAATCCTGCCAGACGGAAAACGTAAAGAAGGACTTGATGCTGCATTGAGCAAACTGATGGAGAGGCTTTTTGGCACGCGCATATTATCATTCGATTCACAGGCTGCGATAGCATATGCGCCCATAGTCGGTCGAGCTAGGACTAATGGTCGCCTCATCTCTGTGGCAGACGGTCAGATTGCCACAATTGCGACCGTACATGGATTCACCATAGCGACGCGAGATACTGCACCTTTTGTCGCTGCCGGAGTGCCCGTCATCAATCCTTGGGAAGAATGATCTTAGGTATTTTGTGTTAATGAGTTATCAAAAGAACATCGTTATACGAGAACGAAACCTCTGCGGAACCTGAGATCTATTATCCTATTCTGCCGTGGCTGCACTGTCCGATCCGTTGGGGGAGAGGTCAGCGCTATGCGGTTTTGCTTCAGATAACCGGCATACCAACGATCTGGGGTTTCTCTATCGGCATCGGTGTGCTTACGTGTTTTTTCAACGCAGGGGCGAAGAGTTTGTCCAGAAAGACGCGCACATGCCCCCCTTTTCTCAAGCCGGGCGGCATGCCGTTCCGGTTGTTGTGGAAAGCGAAATGCCCGAATGGGTGGTTGCATTGCCGTAACACCGTAAAATGCCTGAGTGGCGTGCGTTTGACAGCCAATCGGGCTTCCAGTACATTCGGCCGGAAGGGAAACAATCATTTACCTGCTTCGCAATGAGTCGATGGCTGGCGATATTACTTCGATGTTTTCACCGTTTTGTTGCTGAACTGAAGACACCGTTAATTTTTCCGCCGGAAACAAGGATTCTTGACGCTTATGATGATTAATCTGGCTGTACAACTTTTGGCGACGCAGTTGAATCAGTATTTGCGACGTACCTACAATCTTAATGAAGATGTCGTGGTGGTTTCCAATCTGCTGGAATTGGATGGCAGCATGGCGGCCAATATCAATAATAAATTGGTCGTTTTCCTGGTCAATATTGAGAAAGATAGCGTTCCGTTCCGGCAGGTAAGTCTGCATGAAGTCGGGGAGCGGGAAGTGCAGAGCAGCGTGCCGCTCTATTTCAATCTGTACCTGATGATGACGGCCAATTTTACCGGCAACAATTATCCGGAAGCACTGAAATTTTTATCCAGTACGATTCATTTTTTCCAGAAAAATCATGTTGTCACGCATCAAACCGCACCCGAGATGGACGAACGTATCGAAAAGCTGATTCTGGACATCGAGAATCTTTCGATTCAGGATCTCAGTAACTTATGGGGTACTTTGGGAGGAAAATATCTGCCCTCCATCTTGTATAAGGTGCGCATGGTGGCTTTCGATGCCGAGGATATCACCGGCCGTATCCCAGTTGTGGGCGAACCGCAACCGATGGTGAGATAATGGCAAGCAGCGGCTATTATCGTGTTGATCCTGGAATGATCATAGGCGATTAGGTTATGGGGACTTATCGTCTGCTCGCAAGTGTGACTGTAGAACATGCCTATTTCGCAGAGAAGAACTGCAAAATGCTCGAATTTGTTCCGGCGGAATTTTGCGCCGCCAAACTGAGGAATGCGGGTTTACTGGTCAAGTCATCGCAAAGTGGCGTAGCAATTTATTCCGACGAAGAAAAAACCGATATCTTGCAGCGGCATGCGGAAGAAAATCTGACATTGGCATTCAAAGTTTTTTCCAAAGACGGTAATTTCTTCCGCTATACATCTCCTGGAGCGCCGCCTGATAATACGGTACTTTTTTTCAGTAATCAGCGGGTAACGCAAGATATGACAGGCAAGCAAATGCTGCATCCCAAATCGGATGTCACCACAGCTGACCGGATGGAGCTGACGGCCGGTCTCTTGCCGAAAATACTGGACCGCAAGGATTATTTCGTAAAGCCGGTTTTTGTTCTGCAATTATTGATTACCGCCGGTGCGCAAGGATTATGCTCGGATAAATTGGATGCCGCGGTGCGCAGATTTTATATCCGCTTCGCCGCCAATCAGACGTTTTGGAAATACTATATTCTAGGTGATTTGTCCAAACGCAATGTGTACATAGCGGATTCGGATAATGCCATTCAGTTTGAAAATTTGGGAAAAGTCCTGTTGCCCGGGAATCGGGAAGCGATTCAGCTGCGATCGTCAAAGGCGATCCCGTTGCATGAACTACCCGATCAGCGCCTGCAATTGAAGGAATCTACCGGCACAGGAGATAGAATACTGATCAAACGACTGCCGAATGCCCGTGTGGATCAGGTGCATGGGGAAGTGCTGGGCGGTGCGATGGAGAATGTTTCCGAAATCTATATCAATTGATGGGCGATAGTCTGTAACAGATCAAGCAGGTTGCGTGCTTTTTCATAAAGCACGATGCCCTTCGAATACCGAAGGCTTGCATCAGCCGGTTTAGTTGATGTCGAGGTCATTGAGAATCTTGTTGATGATGTCAATATTATTGAATAAGAGATCATGATCTTATTGCACTCTCTGACTTCTGATGCCGGCTGTCCGCTTTCTGGAAATGTGAGATGCTCATGCAAGAGATTCCACTCTACCAACAATTATTCGAGGTGAGTCCGCACCCGTATTTGGTCTTGCGTGCGGATTCCGGCTTCACTATCGTTGCGGCGAATAATAAATACCTTGAAGTGACGGGCACCGAGCGCGAAGCCATTGTCGGGCATGGCTTGTTTGAAATTTTTCCTGATAATCCGCAAGATCAAGTCGGCAACAGCGTGAATGATTTGCGTACTTCACTGCATCATGTGCTCAGTAAAAAGCGTGCCGATGTCATGAGCGTGCAAAAGTACGATATTCCGATACGCGACGGCAGCGGTGCATTCGAGCTCAAATACTGGAGTCCCGTCAATACACCGGTATTGGATGCTGAAGGCTGCGTTGCGTATATCATTCATCATGTGGAAGACGTGACCGAATACATTGTCAGTCATGACAATAAGGCGCAATTAAGTACAGTGAAAGCGCGCGCGCAACGCATGGAAGCGGAAATCGTGCGGCGTGCGGCTGAAGTGAAGCAAGCCAATCGCGCCTTGAAAGCGGCGATGGAAGAGCAAGAGCAGTTGAACCGGCGCTTGACCGAACTGGATCGGCTCAAGTCACAGTTTTTCACCAATATCAGCCATGAGTTACGCACACCGCTCACATTGATTATCGCGCCGCTGGAGAGCCGCATGCAACGGCTTATCGAGAACAACGCTACAATGCAAGAGCGCCAGGAAACCGGATTGCTGTTGCGTAATGCGCATGTTCTCTACCGCATGGTCAGCGATTTGCTCGATGCGGCAAAACTCGAAGCGGGGCGCATGCAAGTTCATTGGGTGCGGTTTGACTTGGCAAGCCTCATGCGAACCATGGCAAGTTGTTTCGAACTGCTGGCGCAGGAGCGCACCATCGCGTTGCAAGTGATTGTCCCGGAAGCTTGCATGATCGAAAGCGATTACGAGAAGCTGCAGCGCATCTTGCTCAATTTGCTGTCGAACGCATTCAAGTTTGTCCAGGATAAAGGTTGCATCGCGCTACGGCTTGATGTAACCGGAGATCGCGCGCAGATCGAAGTTCAGGATAACGGTGCTGGCATACCGGAGGATATGCGCGAGCGTGTATTCGAACGTTTTGTCCAAGTGGAGAACGGTACAGTCCGCCAGCATCATGGAACCGGACTGGGGTTGGCTATCGTCAAGGATTTCGTTCATCTGTTGCGAGGCGAGATTGCGCTTAAAGAGCCGCCGGGTGGCGGTGCGCTATTCAGAATCACGCTACCGTGCGCGGCGCCGGCCGGCTCTGTTTTGTTGGATTCGCAGGCTTCATTCGAGCAAAACCGGATACGAGAAACTATCGGTGAATTGCGTATAGATGCTCAAAATCCGCCATCCGCCACACCCGTTCCGGACGGTAACAAACCGTTGGTGCTGGTGGTTGAAGACAATGTGGATATGAATCGCTTTCTTGCCGATACACTACAACCCAATTACCAGGTGATCAGCGCCTTCAATGGCCGGCAAGGATTGGAGCAAGCGTTGGCAATGCCGCCTGATTTGATTATTTCCGATATGATGATGCCGGAGATGGGCGGTGAGCAAATGGTGCGGCAGATACGCGAACACGCCGGGCTGGAAGGGATTCCCATCATGATGCTGACCGCCAAGGCGGATGATGATCTGTGCGTGCGGCTGTTGAAGTTCGGGGTGCAGGATTTTTTGCATAAGCCGTTCAGTGTGGATGAGCTGCTGGTGCGCGCCGCTAAATTGGTCGCCGAATACCGGCATGCCCGTGAGCAGTTGCGCGAAAGCGAAGCCCGTTTTCAAGTCACATTTGAACAAGCTGCCGTGGGGATTTCAATTATCTCGCTGCAAGGGCATTGGTTGAGTGTCAACCGCAAGCTGTGCGCTATCCTGGGTTACAGTCACGATGAATTGATGGCGCTTACATTCCAGGATATTACCTATCCCGATGATCTGGAGGTGGATCTTCAAAATGTAAAGCGCGCGTTGGCCGGTGAAATTGCTGCTTATACGATGGAGAAACGCTATATCCGTAAGGACGGCCGCGTGATCTGGGTTAATCTTCACGTTGCGCTGGTGCGTAAGCCCGATAACACACCGGATTATTTCATTGCCGTTACTGAAGATATCCAAAGCCGCAAGGAAATCGCGGCAAACTTTAAAGAAGCGAGACGCATTGCCAATCTTGGGCATTGGACCTGGAACGGCGCGGACAAGCAAACCTGGTCCGAGGAGCTTTACACTATTTATGGCCGCGATACGGCCTTGTCGCCTGCGGATTATCGGGAAATAGCGGGCTATTACACCGTAGATAGCTGGAACAAACTGGATGTCGCAGTGCAAAAATGCTGGCGCGAGGGTGTTGCATTTCAGTGCGATGCGGAAGTGGTGCGGCCGGACGGCGTGCATC
>JBDHRU010000118.1:0-7682 GCA_039807765.1 Nitrosomonas sp.
CTTAATTATCCGAATCTGGATACAGCAAAGCGTGCGCTTGAAGAAAATAGAATTAACGAAGAAACGTGGCTCTCAATACTGAGAGCAAAAAGTATGGGGAAGCCTCCTCCACAGAATACGCCGCTGGGCGGGCATATCGGTATACATGGGATCGGCAGTGGCGATCGAGAGATTCATCATAAATATAACTGGACAAATGGTTGTATTGCGCTAACAAATGAGCAAATTGATCAGCTTGGTAAATGGATTAAACCCGGTGTATTGGTAAATATTCGTTAGCGGTGATGGAAGTGGGATGTATCAGCATGAAAGGGTGTTGTTTATTGCTTGAATGGTGATTTTTCTATTGAAATGGCTTTCTTATTAGTTACTTAATAAATATTCTATGGCTTCTTACGCTAAGAGTTTTATAAATTTGCTCTAGAAGCCATTTATTTTGCGGGAAAAATCGGATAAGATTCCATCGCGCTGCTGATATTTTTATATCGGGGGCTATTAATAGTGGTGGATCTTTGTGCGTATTGAATAGAATAAATAACTAAGGAGATCGGAATGAAAGAGAAAATCCAGCATCCAGTTCGTATGTTAACGCTGGCAGCAATTGCAGGTGCTTTTATTGGGCTAACAGGATGTGCGACCACGGGGCAACTTGAAGAACTGCAGAATAAGGTGAATGCTGATATCGCGGCAGTTAAAGCAGATGCGGCTGCAGCTAAATCAGAGGCAGCGGCGGCTAACGCTAAAGCAAATGATGCATTACGTATTGCAGATGAAGCAAATAGACGTTCAATGGATACAGAATCAAAAATTGATCGTATGTTTAAGAAAGCAATGCATAAGTAAGTAGTTATAGGATAGGGATTTTTTAGTCCATAAAATCCCCCCTTCCTAGAGAGGGGGGGATTTTATGGATATTACATATTACATTACTGTTTTCTAAAATTACCAATACAATAACTATAATAACCGTATTCTTATTCTGGTAATGACTATTGATTGTTTTTCGTATGTAATTGTTGCGCGCGCGAGATAAGAACAGGTATTCCACTTTTCTCTTTAACAGCTTGTTTAAGCGCTTCTTGATCTATTTCAAAATCTGCAGGAATATTTTTCTTGCTACTTTTTAATGTAAGAAAGTCATTAATAGCAGCCACTACCATTTGTTTATAATTTGAATATTTTCCCTCATCTTCTTCCAGTGGGGGATGAAGCTCGATATAAAGAGAATCCAGTAACCAGCCGAGTTTAATGGGCTGATTAACCACTTGCACTTGTGTGCCGATCGGAACTTTGTCAAAAAGTGCTTCAATATCTTCTGGATACATGCGAACACATCCTGATGAGACGCGCATTCCGACACCAAATGGTTTAATCGTGCCATGTATCAGATAACTTCCGCTTGCAATACTAAGTCGCATGGCATATCGCCCTAAGGGATTGGTGGGACCTGGTGGTACTATACTGGGATAAGGTTGTTCTCCATTCGCAATTCTATCCATCTGAAGAGATTTTGGGGGTATCCAGGTAGGATCTTTCTTTTTCTCCACTATTTTCGAGATTCCTAGTGGAGTTACCCAGTCCATTCTACCGATACCTACTGGATATGTGATGATCATCGGTTTTTCATTTTTTTTTGGCTCGGGAAAGTAATAAATCCTCATCTCCGGTAAATTAAGAAGCAAGCCTTTGCGTTCAGCATGGGGAATAATATAGCGGCTTGGCAGAATAACTGTTGCGCCATCTTCAGGTAGCCATCGATCAACATTGGGATTGGCCAATAGAATCTCGATTTGGCCGATATCATGTCGGCGTGCGACATCCAGTAGTGTTTCTGTGCGGCTTGCGTGCGTAGTTCGTATTTGACCAAATATATCAATATCAGAGGGCGGAAGTATCCATGTTTCGGCCCTAATTGAGGAATTAGTAATTAATATAGCAAAAAAAGATAAAAAAAGTTTATACATTGTCAGATCTTGCATGAATATCAAGCTTAAATCATGAAAAGTGAAAAAAGTGAGTGCGATAGGGAATGATAACTGAAATTTTTTGATTTAAAGCATGAAAAACAGCCTTGTTATGCACTTTATGGTGAGAATGCTAATTGTTTTGTTGTCACTACAGTATAAGTATAAAATGAAGGGCAAGAATGGATTTGTCGTAAGAGATAGAATAAATTTATTATCGGAAAAACAACAAATATGTTGCTTGATTACAACATAATCGTTGTTTATTAGCAAAAATTATTTGTTTTTCTTGCGGTATGTTTCCATGTTGGGGCAAAATCAAATCAAACCTTCCCGATCTGGGAGGTCCGATCAAGCGGGGTGCATTTCACCGGACTGAATGTAGTAAGGCAAAATAGGGCGGCCCCAGTCGTTTTAACATTAAAGGAGAACTTCTGTATGAAGAAGAAACTTATTTCGCTGGCAGTAGCCGGCGCACTTGCAGTTCCGATGATTGCATCAGCACAAGGAACAAATGTAACACTGTTTGGTAGTGTGCAGGCGGAATATGCTACAGTTGACAAAGAAGGTCAGGGTAATCAGGCCATGATCGGTGATAATACGGGCCGTTCGCGTTGGGGTGCGCATATTACTGAAAATCTTGGAGCAGGATTAAAAGCTAAGGCGCATATTGAATATGGCTTCAGCACCGGTACTGGCGCCATAGGTATCGCTCGGGAACGCTGGATTGCATTAGCGAACGATAATTGGGGTGAGTTGAAGTTTGGACGTGTGCAATCTCCGTTCAAAGATTTTGCCGGTGGTATGACTATTGATCCGTTTGCATATACGACTCTCCAAGCTTCTGGTAGTGGCGGTACTATGTCAGCATCGGCTAATGGTTTGGGATCTGGAGCACAAAGCTTTGTAGACAGCGCTGCGCGTTATGATTCACCAAAAGTCGAAGGTTTCAGTTTTTCAGCCTTATTTATGCCTGGTTATGCGAATAGATTAGATCCAACTAATGCACTTAATCTTACTACAGACACTAATGCTGGTGCTTTAGCAAATTCTGGCGGCCGTAGTGGCGCATGGGATTTTCAGGTTGCCGGTAAATATGAAGTGCAGTATCAAGGTCATAATTTAGCTGTATTTGGTGGATATTCTCGCGATAATGCTGGTACTAATCAGAAACTTATGGGATTGAGTAACGAGCACGTGTGGCGCGGTGGTGGTACGTGGGGTTATCAAAACTTTAAACTCAGTGGTCAATATGAAAATATTACGAACGCAATTGGCGCAGCAACTTGTTCTAACGCAGCTATGTTAGGCAATCCTGCCACTGGCAGGCCGGATGGCTATGGACAATGTAATTCTGCAATGAATTTAGGTGGTAGCGGTAATATCTGGTTTGCGAGTGGTCAGTATGATTGGGGCAATACCAGTTTCATCGCTCAAGGCGGTATGACACATGCGCACAGTGTGACCGGCAGTGCAAATAGTCGCCAAGTAAGCAGCTTTACGGTTGGTCTGATACATAATCTAAGCAAGCGTTCAAGCTTGTTTGGCGGTTATCAAAGAGCGATGGTCGATGATAAAAATGTTGGCTCATCATTCAGAGATAGCAATACCTACAACATAGGTATGCGCCACAATTTCTAAAAAGGTTTTGATCTCGTAAAAAAGGCACCAATCGGTGCCTTTTTTCTTGGTTGTAAATTTATAATTCAAGAAATATGATGGACGTTTGTATGGAGAGTTTGCAGTCATGAGCATGAAAAAATGGACTGATGAAGAACTGATCAGCACAAGAGATAATCTTGAAGCATGGGAGAGCCGCAGTAAGAATTCGGGAGCGGGCTCGAGATTATGGTTATTGACGGCATTACTAGGTGCGTTCGCCATTTCAACCGGAGTTGCGTTTATCTTTCTGGATGGTATTGATGTGATGAGCATCGTACTGATCATTATGGGAACAGTGACGTGCTTTTCGTGGTACCGGAGTGAAAAGCAGCGTAAGGATAATATTGCATTTCTTGACGAGATTCGTAAGGAAATAAAATCGCGCAAATTGAAAGATACTGCAAATAAAAAAGATAAAGTCAGCGAGCTAGTAGAAGCAATTAAAGCAGATGACAAGAAAGAATCGCCCATTGCAGAAACTCAAGCCACAGATAAAAATTAATGAAAGAAAAATCGAGATTTTTTTTCGGGTATAAGAATGGGTAATTTCTTGACAGCGTTTGCGCAATTTTTTACGCCAAGAATAGTGCATCGAGGAAAAAACATTCCGAATACAGCCGTATCCGATCTATCGGTGCTGCAGCCGGATGATCGTTTGATTTTTGAAGCGCTTTGCCAATTTATATGGATTCAAGGCGATCCATTGCCGCTTATCTTCGATGTACAAAATGAGATTTATACGAAAAAAGGAATTACGCGCTCGACACTTGCCCGTCTTGAACAGCTTGATTTAATCGTATTTGAAGATAGCGGCTTTGTAAAAAAAGGTTATGGTAAGCATACGCGATTATTTTACGGCGGTAAGCCCACAAAAATAGGTTTCCAGGTCGATGCCGATAACTATCTGGATTTGGGGCATGTGTTGTTAACCGAATGTGGTAAGAAACTGGCCTTAGCTTTCAAGGCACCCAGAAATCAGTCATTCTATGAATATGTGATCGGAAGATGGTATCAGCAAGGATTGCTTTTGTCGTCAATACAGGTCGATCGCAATCACAATGTGGAAAAAATCAATTGCACGTGTTCGATCAAAGAATAAGAATGGCGCGATAGTCATTCACATTGGTATAAGTAGCGCCGGTGATGACCAAATCGTTTAGTCGCTGGAAAAAAGTGTAGGCATCGTTATTGACCAGAAATGCAGCAGCATTCAATCCCAGTTTTTCCGCACGTGCCAACGAATCCGGCATAATCAGCGCGCCGGCATTGTTCTCGCTGCCGTCCAATCCATCCGTGTCGCAAGCCAGTGCATAGACTTCTTCCAAGCCGTTAAGCTCGATCAATAGTGAGAGTAAAAACTCAGTATTACGCCCACCGCGTCCATCGCCTTTGATGGTGACTGTGGTTTCACCGCCGGACAGTAGCGCCACCGGTGCTTTCAACCCGCGTGGATAGTGACGGATCTCTCTGGCGAATGCCGCATAACTTTTGGCGATCTCGCGCGCCTCCCCGGTCACGGTATCGCCGAGAATCAATGGTGTAATGCCGAGATGCTGAAAATAGTGTGCTGCTGCAACTAATGAGGCATGCGCGCTGGCGATAATTCGGTTTTCGACTTGAGCAAAAATAGCGGAGCCCGGTTTAGGGGTTTCATTGATAGCACTATCTCTTCCGGCACATAGAATTTTTCTGACTGCCAGGGGTACACTGAGATTGTAGTGATTCAATACAGCGAGCGCATCGGAGAAAGTGGTCGGATCGGGTGTGCACGGGCCGGAGGCGATATGCGTCGCGGCATCGCCAGTCACATCCGAAATGATCAAAGCCAATATAGGCGCCTTGCAAGCTGCGGCAAGCCTACCGCCCTGGATGGCCGATAGATGTTTACGCACTGTGTTGATTTCCTGAATGCTTGCACCACAGCGCAGCAATTGCTGCGTGATTTCTCCGAGTTCTTGCAATGGAATACTGTCAACGGGTAAAGCAAGTAGGCTGGATCCTCCGCCGCTGAATAGGCAAAGCAATAAATCATCCGGAGTAAGCGCCTTGACCATGGCCATGATATCGCGCGATGCTTGTTCGCCATGGCTATCCGGAATCGGATGACCGGCTTCAACAACTTTAATTTTGGTGGTGGGCAAACCGTGTCCATAACGTGTGATGACTAGCCCGTCGAGCTGCGTACCCGAAGGCCAATAATTTTCAACCGCCTGCGCCATGGCAGCGGCGGCCTTGCCGGCACCGACAACGAGCGTGCGGCCTTTGGGCGGTTTGGGGAGATGCCGCGGCACGATATGCAGTGGATCGGCTGCTTTTACGGCCACTGCGAAGCTTTCCAGCAAAACGCTGCGCGCATCCATGGTGCTATTTTGCCAGCATGGATTGCAGGTAGTGACCGGTAAAACTGTCGTTATTGTCGGCAATCGCTTCCGGGGCACCTTCCGCAATAATGCATCCGCCGCCGTCGCCGCCTTCCGGGCCCAGATCGACGATCCAATCGGCGGTTTTGATGACATCGAGATTATGCTCGATCACTACCACGGTATTGCCATGATCGCGTAGCCGGTGCAGAACTTTCAGCAATAGATCAATATCCTGAAAATGCAGGCCAGTCGTGGGTTCATCCAGGATGTATAAGGTACGCCCGGTGTCGCGCTTGGATAGCTCGAGCGATAGCTTCACCCGCTGCGCTTCCCCGCCGGACAATGTGGTTGCAGACTGGCCCAGCGTGATATAGCCAAGGCCGACTTCCAGCAGTGTTTGCAACTTGCGCGCCACTACCGGTACGGACGAAAAGAACTCATACGCATTCTCCACGGTCATTTCCAACACTTCATTGATGTTCTTGCCTTTGTATTGGATCTCCAGTGTCTCGCGGTTATAGCGGCGGCCATGGCAGACATCGCAAGTCACATAGATATCCGGCAGGAAATGCATTTCCACCTTAATTACGCCATCGCCTTGACATGTTTCGCACCGCCCGCCTTTGACGTTGAAAGAAAACCGCCCGGGCGCATAGCCGCGTTCGCGCGCTTGCGGCACACCGGCAAATAAATCCCGGATCGGTGTGAACAAACCGGTGTAGGTCGCAGGATTGGAACGTGGAGTGCGCCCGATCGGGCTTTGATCCATGTTGATCACTTTGTCGAAAAAAGCGAGTCCGTCAATATGCTGATAGGGTGCCGGTTCGGCGTTGCTGGCATAAAGGTGCCGGGCTACCGCGCGATGTAATGTTTCATTGATCAGTGTCGATTTTCCCGATCCGGAAACGCCGGTGACACAAACAAACAGTCCGACCGGCAGGTTGAGCGTGACATTCTTGAGATTATTTCCGGATGCGCCTTCAATGCGCAGTATCCGTTCAGGATTCGGCGCATGGCGTTGTGCCGGTATAGGGATCTCGAGTTGACCGGACAGGTACTTGCCAGTGAGGGAACGATCATTTTCCTGGATCGCCTGCGGACTGCCTTGCGCAACCACGAAACCGCCATGTTCACCGGCACCCGGCCCCATATCGACGACATAATCCGCAAGCAGTATGGCATCCTGGTCGTGCTCGACGACGATGACGCTGTTGCTCAGATCGCGCAAGTGTTTGAGTGTGTCCAGCAGACGGCCGTTATCGCGTTGATGCAAACCGATGGAAGGTTCATCCAGAACGTACATGACACCGGTCAAGCCGGAGCCGATTTGACTGGCAAGACGGATGCGTTGTGATTCACCGCCGGATAACGTGTCGGCTGAGCGATCCAAGGATAAATAATCCAGCCCGACATTGTTGAGGAATTGCAGGCGGCTGGAAATTTCCTTGACGATGCGCTCGGCGATCGATTGCTTGTGCCCCGATAACGCGATTTGATCAAAAAATTGTTTGGCTTTTTTTAACGGAAAGGCACTGATCTCAAAAATCGCTTGTCCGGCAACGCGCACATGACGCGCTGACTGGCATAGGCGCGTGCCCTGACAATCCGGGCAGACCTGCGCATTGAGATATTTCGCCAATTCCTCGCGCACCGTTTGCGATTCGGTTTCCTTGTAACGCCGCGTCAGATTCGG
>JBDHRU010000119.1:0-7625 GCA_039807765.1 Nitrosomonas sp.
TGCATTTGCGTGACGGCGAATCGTTACACGCTGTACTGCCGCATACGGCAAAACAATTTGCGCGCGCCATCATCATGCCCAACTTGCGGCCACCGGTTACTACAGTCGACATGGCGTTGGCGTACCGCGCCCGGATTCTGGCCGCCTTGCCTGCGGCACTGCAATCCGGTTTTGAGCCGTTGATGACCTTGTATTTGACGGACAATACGACGTCGGCGGAAATAGTTCGGGCCAAGGAAAGCGGTGCGATACACGGCATAAAGCTATATCCGGCGGGAGCGACAACAAATTCCGACGCCGGTGTTACCGATATCGCCAAATGTTATGCCACGCTGGCGGCGATGGAGTGGAATGACTTGCCGTTACTGGTGCATGGCGAGGTGACGGATATCGATGTGGATGTATTTGACCGTGAGAAAGTTTTTATCGATCGCATATTGGCGCCGTTAACCCGGCGTTTCCCGGGTTTGCGTATCGTATTTGAACATGTCACTACACGCGATGCGGTGCAGTTTGTAACAGAAGCATCCGGCAACATTGCGGCTACAATCACTGCACATCACTTATTGTTGAATCGTAATGCGATTTTTCAGGGCGGCATCCATCCGCATCATTACTGTTTGCCAATATTGAAGCGTGAGATTCATCGACAGGCTTTGCTGGCAGCGGCTATCAGCAGTAATCCGAAATTTTTTCTCGGTACCGATAGCGCGCCGCATGGGCAGGTAAGTAAAGAGAATGCCTGCGGTTGTGCAGGTATTTTTACCGCGCATGCCGCCATCGAGTTGTATGTAACGGCTTTCGAACAAGCCGGGGCGTTGCATAAACTGGAAGCATTTGCGAGTTTTTATGGCGCGGATTTTTATCGATTACCGCGCAATACAAGCTCAGTTACCTTGAAGAAAGAAAGCTGGACGGTTCCGAAGCAGTTTGATTTTGGTGGTGAACCATTGATACCGCTCTATGCGGGTGCACCTTTAAATTGGAAATTGGTGTAACCAGAAGAATTTCCGATGCAAATTGGCGAGTGGGGAATTACTAGTGTTTTAATACCCGATTCCAGCGATAAATTGACCGAGCTAAGCCATTCCTAGTTTGCCGATATCAGGAGCTGAACATCCGCCGTACTGATTTTTTTGACAGTATCAGTGTAACTCTGGGTGCCGATTGAGAGTTGCTCGCAAGTCTTTCGGCTGATTTTCCCTTTTTTTATGCCCAAATAACTTATAAAAACAATATGCACCCAAACCCAGTGCAATAATAGTTAAAAGGAGCGGAACAGGCGTCGGTATTTCCAGATACCAGCGCCACCATTCCAGACCTGCAAAGATAATAAAAATTGTTGGTGCGATAATTAAAGGCAATACATCATTATCGAGTATCTTATTGATTCTTTCTTGCGTGAATCCACGAATATCTTTTAGTAGACTGTATGTTTGAGTTGGGTATTTTTGTGTCTTTTGTTTGATAATCTTGAAGTGTAATTTTGGCATGATAATTATTGGGTCCAAGTGTTATTGTGAATATTGAATTTGGTTGAATTGGACAAGTTCTAGATCTTGAGCTTTAGCGTTTATCGGTCATGCGGTTGAAAAGTTTATAGTGGGCTGACAGCTTAAGCTTAGCTAGTCAGTCCTGAGCAATCATATTTTCAGTCGTAGGTGGGTTGTAAATGTTTTCTTTGATTTTGCCTTCATCACTGAATTTGCGTTTACCGTATTGCCGTGCCGCCAAATAATTCCACTGCGCACCGCTGGAGGTTTTGGGGCTAGGGGCGATTACCGCCACCCCGGGGCGGGTCAGGTTGCTTCAGTGTTTAATCTCTGCGGGTTCAATTCCCCGCCCCTTGGGGCGAAAGCTGGTTGAAAACCAGCAGATTGAAGAACGCAGTTAATACCCCGCTGCTTGCGGCGGAGTGCTTTATTTTCTTTCGGATTACCTTTGCGCACCAGAAAAATGATGGTCGAGGTGTGCGTTGTGTTGTTTGATTTGTGAAGATTTACAACAGACTGATGAGCACTTCAAAGTACAGGAAATCCGTGTTGCCTGAACGCTGGTCGGTGCAAGGTTCTTTATGCAGCACAGCACAAGAAGTTGCGGCAATGCGGTTCTTTACGAACTCGCCGGCGGTAAAGTGGGTGTAACCGAGAATGGTGCTGATGCGGGATGTGGCTTGATAGCGGATGCGTCCTTCAAACGAATGGCCGGCAAAATCACCGCTTTTGCCGGTGCGGTCGCGATTGAATCCGGGATCCTTGATGGTGTTGCTGATGTTGCCATCGAGAAAATCGAACATGCGATCGGTGCTGCTGGCCAGCCAATATCCGCCATAACCCATTTCAAACCCGAGTTTCTGCGTCGGGCTGAACTCGAAGCGGATTTTCGGTGCTTTCAAGTTTTCATAGATCACATAGTGATCCGCCGACCAAGGACGGGCAAATCCGAAGAAGCGGTCAAAACGGTTGTCGACATTATCATTGGGATTTTTGTCGCCGCTGGCATAACCATAGAAGAGCCCTAAACGCGGCTTCCAGGGATGGTTGAAGGTTTTACCTAGTTCGACGGTATAGCCTTGCGCCTCGATACGATTGGGGCCTGTGTAACCAAGCTGCCGGTTATAGCTGACATCGAAATCAAACCAGCTGCCCACATTGCCATAGGCGCGGAATCCCGGCATATGAATTTCCCGGTCCAAGCGGTTGGTCGCGGTGAAACCATCGGGATCGGCCGATTGCATTTGCCCCATATAATAGGGTTGTATCGTGACGATGTCGGACCAGCGTCGCCACGTGCCGATCGCGCCAAAGGTCCACAGATGATTGTTCGCCACGTCAAATTGCGTTTGCAGGCGGCGTACCGGCTGCATGCCGAATAGATCGACTTCCCAATCGTTGGCTTCACGGCCGACATTGATGCGAAAACCTTCAAACGAATTAGTGGTGTTGCGCCACTCGTTGCGGGCGATAAAGCGCCGGTCGGTTGCTTCATATGCCATGCGGCCTACGCGAAAGCGGATTGGGCGATCGTTGCCGCGGTCATCAACCCCTAGCGCTTTTTTGAAATAAAGTTCTCCGTACGCGTTAAGCAGGTCATACTCGTTTCTTTCCTGGTCGGTTGATACAAACCGGTTGTTGTAAACCCGGGAATCCTGAAACTCGACTGCAAAACGGAATGGATCGAGAATGTCCTTAATCCCGATCCATGCGCGATTGCGCAGGAAAAAAGGATCGTCGTTGCCGCCTTCGATGCGGCGGATATCGTTATGACGATGTTCGTAGCGCATGCGTGACTCCAGACCGATTTCCAGCCAGGTAATATCCTTGAACGCCTCGACACCGATATCGCTCAAGCGGCGCACGTAACGTGGTGGATCGGAATCGGGGTTGGTGGCATAGCTGTTGGAGCGCCGGTGATAACTGGTCGATGGCGTGCTGGGTTTGGGCGCGATTGCCGGTAGCGATTTTTCCAGATCGGATGGTTTAGTTTGTGCCGGTGATCGATTGACGGACGGTTTTGCGGTCTCATCAGACATTTTTTGCACGATGCGTAAAATGTCCGGTTGCGTTACCTGAAAATCAATCCTTGTTTTTTGTTCGGAAGACGCGCTGACGAAATTAATCGCAAGTGCGTTCAATGCCATCAGAGGTAAAAAATACCAACGAAATTTCACTCTTATTCTCCTCGGGAACTCTCCGGGAACCCGGTTGAGTCACTGATGTTGTTTACTGGCTAACCTCCAGTTCTACTGGTCGGTGTGATTATGTTGCGATCTGCCGTGCGTATCAGTCAGATCTGAAAGTTGTTTAGTGGTTAGGATTTCAGCGCTTTACGGCTCGGTCCACTTTGGTTGACGCGAATTTTTTCCCGGCACTCGATTTGTACGACTCTGTCGTCGTAGATGATAATTTCAATCGATCCGTATTCGATGCTTGCAACGGCGCGCAGAATTTCCTGCGCGATCTCTGCGGGAATTTTCTGGGCATGATGTTGGTTGCGGCAATTTTGCGTTCTAAACCGGGATCAGTAGTCATTTGCAGTACTCAGAAAAGTGTTGAAAATTAATGGAAGCGAACAATAGCAATTTTTTTATATAAATAGAAATAATATTTTTTAATTTCTAAATAATATAAAGTTATTATGAAATGCTGCCTCCGAATGCAGGGAACTAGAAAGAAATAAGCAGGTTCGATATGAAAAGCCGGGTAAAGCGGAGAGATAAATGCGTAAGATACTGGAATGATGAATTTAGTATGATCCCGGTGACATTTGCTCAATTTGTTCGCTTGAATAGCGGAATGAGTGAGTCATTGTTACGGCGATACCATCTGGAAGCGATTCCAGTAAAATGGATCGCTGGAAATACGGAATTCAGGATCACCAATTATTGGATTATTAAGATAAATTTAATGTATGTATGTTTAACCTAAGAAAATTTTTACTGATTGCAATGCTAATGGCGCTAACGGCGGCTTCCGTTTCCGGTTGTTCGGTTTTTATGGCGGCTAAGCAGCCTGAAAAGAAGGATGTCGCTTTATTGAAGGAGGGTACATCCAGAGCGGTGCTGATTTCCGAGTTCGGTGCGCCGGTTATCAGTGAATACCGCGATGGCAAACGCTATGAAATATTTAAATTCGTGCAAGGGTACAGCACCGGTGCGAAAGCGGGCAGAGCATTTCTGCATGGTGCGGCGGATGTCGTGACGCTGGGGTTGTGGGAACTGGTCGGCACGCCCACGGAAATTACCTTTAATGGCGATGAAATGGCTTTTCAAGTCAGCTATGACGAGAATGACATCGTGGATAAAGTCGCCGTTATAAAGAAAGAATAGCTTGCCGGGGAATAAGCTTGGGAGGCATGACCATCCGGTGATGTGCAATCGCTATCCGGCAAACCCCTCAAAGGAGTATCGCAATGATCACCATAGCCGTAAATTGTTTGCAATCTTTGCTGATTAAACCGCATATCCGTGCATTCTCAAATTTAAAGTCAACCGGTACCGTGACAAACGGGCTTTTCTGGTTTGTGAAACTATGTTTCGTATTTTTGCTGGCAGGACTCATCGCTCGGCCGGTACTGGCGCAAGAAGCTACATGCGGGCAAACTGGCGGCACACAGCTATGGATCTCACCGCTAAATCCCAAAGCCGGTGAAGCGATCAAGATTATGGCGGTATCCACCGACGGCCCGTTGTCAGAATTAGTCATGATCGATAATCAGGGCCAGCGCACCGTGCTGCCGTCGCGCCGCCGCGGCGGCCCACCCTGGAGTCTGGTTACCGAGCTGCCGCAATCCGCTGGAGGATTGCAGCGTATCGAGGCGTACCGGGAAGGCAAACTCGCCACTTGCCATGAATTGGCGGCGGACGCAGTCAATACACAGGAAAGACACAAAGAATGGAATCTTGCCACCGAAGCGTTTTATTCCGTATGGATTGAAACATTATTCGGTGCGCCGCCTGAGGAAAATCTCGGCTTCACTTCGCTGCAGCCGGTATTGCGCAACACCGGGCGCAATTTTCTGCACAATTATCTCAGTCAGAATGAAGACAATAATCTGCCGTTGACGCCCGATTGCGCCGACTTGCCGTACACATTGCGGGCGTATTTTGCTTGGAAGATCGGTTTGCCGGTCGCATTCCGCGCCTGCGGACGCGGTTCCGCCAAGACGCCGCCGCGTTGCGGCGCGCCGACCATCGTGTCTGAATTTACCCGTGGCATCAGCTCGCAGAGCAGTTTCACCAAATTCAGCCGACGACTGGTAGATACCGTGCACTCGGGTTCGGCGCGTACGGCACTGGAAGATGGAGCAACCGATTTGTACCCGATTGCGATGAATCGGGAAACGCTGTGGCCGGGCACCGTGTATGCCGATCCGTACGGACATATTCTGGTGCTGGCCGAATGGGTGCCGCAGACGGCGGATAGTCCCGGCATGCTGCTCGCGGTCGATGCGCAACCGGATAACTCGGTCACGCGTAAACGCGTGTGGGAAGGCACTCTGCTGTTTGCCAATACCGCCAACGCCGGGCCCGGTTTCAAGGCGTTCCGCCCGGTGATTCAGATTGCTCCCGGCCAGTGGCGCGTATTGAACAATGACGAACTGAGCAACCACTCGGAGTTTACGGCTTATTCTTTGGAGCAGGATCAACTCACACCGGATGATTTCTATGCCAAGCTGGCTAAACTCATCAACCCCGAGGGTTTTGATCCCATGCAAGCGTATGAAGCCACATTGGCTGCGCTAGTGGAGCAAATCGAGACGCGCGTCACTTCGGTGAATAATGGCGAGGCATATTTCCGCAAGAATCCACGCAGTGTCATTCCGATGCCCGGCGGCGCGGCGATTTTTCAGACCATCGGGCCTTGGGAGGATTATTCCACGCCTTCGCGCGATATGCGCCTGATCATCGCGATCAATGTGTTGACTGGCTTGCCGGAAAAAATCCTGCGCCATCCGGAGCTGTTCGTTCTCGACAACCAAAGTCCCGCGCAAGCCAAAGCGCAGATCGAGCAGCACCATGCGCAACGCATTTTGGAAAGCAGTATCCGCTACACGCGTAGCGACGGCAGCACGTGGGAGTTGTCGCTGGCCGATGTGCTGGTGCGCAAACCGGCTTTTGAAATGGCCTACAATCCCAATGACTGTGTCGAAATCCGCTGGGGCGCCAAACCGGATACGGAAGAATATGCCACCTGCCGCCGCCATGCGCCGATGGAACAACGAGTGAAAATGGAACAATACCGGGTCTGGTTCAGGGAAGCGCGCAGACCGGTGCAGTGAGAAAACATCCTGCCTTCCCGATCAGGGCTCGAACTTGGGGTTTGCAGATTGATGGGTGCAATATCTTGCTGTTTTTATTTATATTAATGCTGCCTGTGCTCGCCAAGATTGGTACAGATTTTCCGTATCCTGTTTTCGCGGATTTCTAAGCTCATTAAACAGCTAAATTATTACATAATTCAATACAGTGGGATGCCAATGGAACTGAAGATGCAATCTATAACGTACAATGCTAAGTCTAAGTTGATTAATGAATTTTTTGAATGTGATACAAATCAATTACAGAAGGATTATCCCTCCATTCTGGAAATTAATGTGCCGAAGAAAACTTTTCTTTACCGTCAAGGTGATCGTTGTTCCGATTTATCTTGGATAAAAAGCGGTATTGTTAAACTCTCTCATTTAACCGAGCAGGGGAGTGAAATTACTGTTGATCTACTTAAAAGAGGGGATGTCATTGGTTGTTTTCAGAATAATTTTGCCAGTCAGGAAATAGAGGAGACTGCGCAAGCATTGAGTGAAGTTAATTACTATCGAATAGCACATGGCGATTTTAAAGCGATGATGTCCCATCAAACAGAGTTGGCTTGGTATGTCATTGAAAATATGTATGCCCGCAAGCAGAGGGTGGAACGCAAGCTAAGAACTATTCTGACTCAACCCGTTGAGATGCGCGTTATCACGACATTATTAGAATTGGCCGGGATGTTTGGAATAAGATGTACGCATGGGTATACCTTGGAAATTCATTTGACCCAGCAGGAAGTGGCGGATTTAGTGGGAGCAAGCCGCTCAGTCGTGAGCACGGTTTTGAATGATTTCAGAAATCGCGGAATGCTTGATTA
>JBDHRU010000120.1:0-7614 GCA_039807765.1 Nitrosomonas sp.
GCGGATTTAGTGGGAGCAAGCCGCTCAGTCGTGAGCACGGTTTTGAATGATTTCAGAAATCGCGGAATGCTTGATTATACGCGCGATCAGATTTGTATTAATGACATTGCTCTTCATGATTCTTATAAATTCTAATACCCCTTAATAACTTGGCGAGAAATATTTGTAAATTTGTTTTGTAGCTAACAGACATCAATGGTTGCGCTGTATTAATTTATTGATCATGGTGACTATCGGAGTGACCAAAAATTAATAGAGGAGCATTCACATGAAAGTAATCTCGCCGCGTATACACGGTTATTTTGATTTTTTGACGGTCTTTATTTTTTTACTGGCTCCTACACTTTTAGGATTGGGCCAGCTATCAGCTATGCTTGCCTATGGCCTTGCCGTAGTGCATTTGATTGTTACCCTGGCTTCCGATTTTCCTTTTGGGGTAGTAAAGCTCATTCCATTTACCATGCATGGCTGGATTGAGCGCATGGTTGGCCCCTTGTTGATAGCCATACCTTTTATCCTTAATTTTTCAGATGAAGAAGCAGCAAGGAATTTTTATATTGCGATGGGTATTATCATCATCGTAGCCGGTATGCTAACTGATTATCAAGCTGAAGTAAGAGACCGGAAGATCAAATAAAAATTGGCGGCAGTAACGCCATTTGATTACGTATAAACTGCCGGATATTGAGTTTTTCCTTCCAAACGCCTCCAGAGACCAAGAATTGTTGATTCAACGGAGCCTCATCGAATCAATCCGGAACGAACTTCAGCACATTGCCGTTGATGCAGTAGCGTTTATAGCTCGGCGGCGGACCATCGTCGAAGACGTGGCCGAGGTGGATGCCGGAGCTGGCGCTGCGTACTTCGATGCGGTGCATGCCGTGCGAGTTGTCGTCGTGCAGTGTCACCGACCCTTCGATGGGATCGAAAAAGCTGGGCCATCCGGTTCCGCTGTTGAACTTGGCCTGACTGAGAAAAAGCGGTGCACCGGAAATCGGATCGACAAATTTGCCGGGGCGTTTTTCATCCAGATTGGTCGCAGTGAACGGCGGCTCGGTGCCTTGCGCAAAGGCGACTTTTTGCTGCTCTGGCGACAGCAGCTGAAATCCCAGCCACTTCCAGAAATTGGCTTTCTCCCCGTTGTATCCCGTGTATCGGGTGACTTCCTTGCCGTTTCTGAACAGTACGATGGTCGGTGCGGCAAATAGCGGTTTTTCCAGCATCCAGCCAGACGGCGGATTGGTGTTCATCGTCGCCACAACCGGCACTTCCGCTTGCCAGTTGTTAAGAACATCGTTGTCGAACTGCTTGCAGAATTCGCAATGCTCGGCTTCGAAAATAACCAGTTGCTGAGGAAAGTTTAAATCCTTGCCATCCAGCGGTTTCATGTGTTCCGTGCCTGCGGAATCCACCATTGAGGGATTTTGTGCAGCTTTCTGACTCGTTGCGGGGTATTTCACCCCCGTACCGCCGAGTCCGCAGTAGCCGTTGGGATTTTTCCACAGGTAGTCCTGATGATATTCCTCGGCGGTGATGTAATTTTTCAGCGGCAGGATTTCAGTGGTAATCTTTCCGTGTCCGGCGGTGTTCAGTGCCTGCTGGTAAACTGTTTGCGAATTCAGGGCAAGATCTTTCTGCGTATCGTCGTGATAATAGATGGCGCTGCGGTAATTGCTGCCAATGTCGTTGCCTTGGCGGTCGCCCTGCGTCGGATTGTGGTTTTCCCAGAATTTCGCCAGTACGGTTTCAAGCGTTACTTTTTCCGCATCGAAAGTGACTTTGATCACCTCGGCATGATTGCGCGCCGTTGTCCGGTTTGCGCGTAACATCCGCTCGTGATCCAGAATCTGCTGATACCCCACACCGGGCAGATCGCCGCCGGCGTAGCCGCTTTCCACATCGAGCACGCCGGGAATTTCACTCATGCGCTTCTCCGCGCCCCAGAAACATCCCATTCCCAGCACGATGTAATCCGTTTTGATAGTGTTATTCCGATCGGTAGACGTCACGTTTTTCTCCATTGCAAAAGCTGTCAGAATACATAATAAACCGGCTATTGCCGCAAAAATCATTTTCATGGTTTCTCTCGGTTACTCAATTTTGACAAATTTTCGACATTTTGGGAGTCGTGGTAGTTCTTGCAAGTGGTACGTGATGAACAGAGAATGGTCATGAATTCCAGCTAAATTCCATTGACACCTGGAAGACGGGGGTACGGCATACTTACATTAAACCCATCCCGGCTGAATGGGAAGGTGGAACACTCGCATGGCGCTGATCAGCAGGAATTTTACCAGCTATTAACTTATACAGATGATGTTGATTTGCATGCCAAATAAAGTAGTGCACAGTTTCTTATTGCACCCATGTAAAACATCCGGTTTAATGCACTTTTTATTAAAATATCAGCGTGAGCTCGAAGTTCATCTATAGGGTTAGTAATGGATGAGAATCCACGGATATCAAACTCAACACCGGATGAATGATAATGTTTAATCTTCATGAACCCTACTGTCGTACTTTCAAGCCCAATGTCAGATTATCGGCGAAAGAAATCGAGATCATTCGTGCGACGGTGCATCGCTTGTTGGGAGACGGTGCGCGTATTCGCATTTTTGGCTCCAGAGCGCAATTGGATGAGAAGGGTGGAGATATCGATTTATTGATCGAAACGGAACAGAAATTGGCCGATCGTGTTTCGACCGCATGCCGATTGACGAGTCAATTACAAATGCAGCTCGGCGACCAAAAAATGGATGTCATTATCGTCGATCCGGAGACACCGGAACAACCGATCCACCAAATAGCGCGCCAAACCGGCGTGATACTATGACAACGGATGTACTCAAAATAGAATCGATCAGATTGCTGACATTTGCTGCGGCATTGAACAAAGCGCATGTGACGGTTTCATTATTGGTTACTGCCTACAACTGCATTAGTCGTTATGCTCGCTCACGTATTTCGGCGGCGGAGTGGCCGGAGTTATTACCTTAAGGAGAAGTGATATCCATGAAAATCCACGAATACCAAGCCAAGGAAATTTTGCGACGATACGGTGTCGTAACGCCACAAGGCATCGCGTGTTTCCGTGTTGACGAGGCGATGAATGCCGCCAAACAGTTAGGTGGCGATATTTGGGCGGTGAAGGCGCAGATTTATGCCGGGGGGCGCGGCAAGGGCGGCGGTGTGAAGGTGGCGCGGTCGCCGGACGAGGTACGACAGCGTGCCGGGGAGATTCTAGGTATGAAACTGGTGACGCACCAGACCGGGCCGGAAGGGCAGGTGGTGCATCGCTTGTATATCGAACAGGGCGTGAAGATCGACAAGGAATATTATGTCGGCATGGTGGTTGATCGTCGCCAGCAGCGCGTGTGCTTGATGGCGAGTTCCGAGGGCGGCATGGACATCGAAAAAGTCGCCGCCGAGACGCCGGAAAAAATTCATAAGGTGTTCATCGATCCGGTTACGGGGTTGACGCCGCAGCAGGCACAGGATATCGCGCAACAAATCGGTATTCCGGCGCCGTGTGTGCCGCAAGCGGTCAGTTTGCTGCAAGGCTTGTATCGGGCATTCGATGAAACCGATGCGTCGCTACTGGAAATCAATCCGCTGGGATTGGTGAACGGCAATCAGGTGATGGCGCTCGACGCCAAAATGAATTTTGACGACAACGCGTTGTACCGTCATGCCGACATTGTGGCGCTGCGCGATTTGGATGAGGAAGATCCGGCCGAGATCGAAGCGTCGAAACACGAATTATCGTACATTCCGCTCGATGGCAATATTGGCTGTCTGGTAAACGGTGCAGGACTGGCGATGGCGACGATGGATATCATCAAATTGTATGGCGGTAATCCGGCGAATTTTCTCGACGTCGGCGGTGGTGCAACCACGGAGAAGGTTACCGAGGCGTTCAAGCTGATGCTGCGCAATCCCAAATTGCAGGCGATTTTGGTCAATATTTTCGGCGGTATCATGAAGTGCGACGTGATTGCCGCAGGTGTGGTCGCTGCGGCGCGCGAGGTGCAACTAGCCGTGCCGCTGGTGGTGCGACTGGAAGGCACCAATGTCGATCTCGGCAAGCGGATTCTCGCCGATTCCGGCTTACCGATCATTTCCGCAACGGATATGGCCGATGCCGCGCAGAAAGCGGTCAACGCAGCGAAGTCGAAACCGTCTTCATGCGGTTGTCAGGGTTAATTATCACAGGAGCACACTATGTCTATTCTGATCAACCGCAACAGCCGCGTCATGACGCAAGGCATAACCGGAAAAACCGGGCAATTTCATACCCGCATGTGCCGTGATTACGCCAACGGCAAGGAATGTTTCGTGGCCGGTGTCAATCCGCGCAAACCAGGTGAGGATTTCGAGGGTATTCCGGTATTTGCCACCGTCAAGGAAGCGAAACAGCAAACCGGTGCCAATGTGTCGGTGATTTACGTGCCGCCGCCATTTGCCGCGGCGGCGATCGACGAAGCGGTGGAAGCTGAGCTGGATTTGGTGATTTGCATCACCGAAGGCATTCCGGTGCGCGATATGATCCGCACGCGCTGCAACATGCAAGGCAAGAAAACCCGACTGATCGGTCCGAACTGTCCTGGCATCATTACGCCGGACGAGCTCAAGATCGGCATCATGCCCGGCTATATCCATAAAAAAGGCCGCATCGGCGTGGTGTCGCGCTCCGGCACATTGACCTACGAAGCGGTGGCGCAGTTGATGGCGCTTGGGCTGGGACAGTCCACTTGCATCGGCATCGGCGGTGATCCGGTCAACGGCCTGAAGCACCTTGATGTGATGCAGTTGTTTAATGACGACGACGAAACCGATGCGGTGCTGATGGTCGGGGAGATCGGCGGCAGCGACGAAGAGGATTGTGCGTACTGGGTCAAGGACAACATGCATAAGCCGGTGGTCGGTTTTATCGCCGGCGTCACCGCGCCACCCGGTAAGCGCATGGGCCATGCCGGCGCCATCATTTCTGGCGGCAAGGGCACGGCGCAGGAGAAGCTCGACGTGATGGCGTCGTGCGGTATTAAGGTCACACGTAACCCGGCGGAAATGGGCAAGTTGTTGAAATCGGTTTTGTAGTTACGTCATCTTTCTGTTCTATATCTCATCAAAGGTAGCTTCATGCATTTTCGTCTATCGTTTTTCGTTATTCTTTTCACCATTATCGTCTCCGCGTGCAGCACAGTACCCGATAAGCAGCACCATCCGTTGTCCGATAAACAGCTTCCAGTACCCGGTAAAAAACCGGAGCGACCCGCGGGTCCGCTGCCGCAAAGCGCCAAACCCAAATACAACCTGACCGGTTATCCGGAAAATACGCAGCAAGGCTATATCGATGGCTGTGAGACCGCAAAAAGAACCGATTGGGCATTCAAGGACTTGAACCGTTATGAAGAAGACGGGCAGTACCGCATGGGGTGGGACGACGGCTTTGCGCTTTGTAACATGAAGAAATAGAGTATTGCTCGACTGTCACCCGGAATGCTTCGTCTTTATTTTTGTATCGGCTTGCTGATTTTGCAAAGCGCACTGCCGGTTTCCGCTTTTTCGTATGGCTTGCCTCTATCCGTTAAACAAAAGCTGCAGCAGCTGGCGATATCGGAGTCGGCCATCGGTGTGTATGTGCAGGAAATCGGCAGGAGTCAGCCGATCGTCGCGGTCAATGCCGATACGGCGATGAATCCGGCGTCGGTGATGAAGCTGCTGACGACTTATGCCGGACTGGAATTACTGGGACCGGCATATACCTGGCCGACCATACTGTATGCCAATGGCCGGATAATTGACGGTGTATTGCATGGCGATTTGATCATCAAAGGATATGGTGATCCCAAGCTGGATCTGGAAAACTTCTGGCTACTGATTCATCGCTTGCGGCAAACTGGGTTGCACGAGATCAAGGGTAATCTGATTCTCGATCATTCGCATTACGATATTCCTGCCAATGATCCGGGCGAGTTCGACGGACAGCCTTACCGTACCTACAATGTGTTGCCGGAAGCGTTGCTGGTCAATTACCGTACCTCGGCCATTCATTTGTTTCCCGAGCCGGAGAAGAACGTGGTGCGTGTGGTGGTCGATCCGTTGCCGGAATCTGTGCGGGTGCAGAATAATTTGAAGCTTACACAAGGTAAATGCGGTGATTGGCAAAATTTGCTGACAATCGAAGTTACTGCCGGTAGTGAAGATAAAAATAATTTCGCTGTGACTTTGAACGGTAGTTTTTCCCGGCAGTGCGGAAAACAATCCTACATGTTGAGCCTGCAAGACAGCGCGGTGTATACCCGCGATTTGTTCAAACGGTTATGGATGCAGCAGGGCGGTTTGTTTCATGGCGATGTGGTGCTCGGCAAAACGCCGCAACAGTTGTCGCCGTTGAAGATTTATCAATCTCCGCCGCTCGCCGATATCATCCGCGGCATCAATAAATTCAGTAACAATATCGCCGCGCGCCAGCTATATTTGACGCTGGGTACAGGCGATGTGGTGATCAATAGTTCTCCGGCAACGCTGGCCAAATCCGAAACGGCAATCCGCCAATGGCTGGCATCCAAACAACTGAATTTTCCCGAATTGGTGGTGGAAAACGGCTCCGGATTGTCGCGCAAGGAGCAGATCAGCGCCCGGCACATGGGGCAATTGTTGCTGGCCGCATTTAACAGCCCGGTGATGCCGGAGTTCATTTCTTCACTGCCGATCGCGGCTGTCGACGGTACGCTGAAAAACCGTTTCACCGATACACCGGTGAAAGGCCTGGCGCATATGAAAACCGGCGCGCTCAACAATGCGCGCGCCTTGGCCGGTTATCTGCTGGATAAATCGGGACGGCGTGTCATCGTGGTCTTTTTTGTCAATCACGAGCAAGCCGGACAGTCCCGTGCCGTCATGGATGCACTGGTGCAATGGGTTTATAGTCGGTAATAGGCTTTCTCCCTATCACAATCAGGCCTATTGATTCAAAATTCTTTTCGGCGTAGAGTTTCGACTCAAGGTAGTTGAGCTATTTTGAAATCAGGTGTTTCCTTTCAACCCTCGAGGGAGTGCACAACATGATGAATGAATATAAACCACTTTCTGTACAGTACTTGGCAGGCACCGTGCAGATTTCCAAACCCGCTTCACCCAATCCGGTAACGTTCGATTCACCCGCATCCGAAGTCATGACCGATTTGCGCAAAATACACGCAGCCGTCATTGCACCCAGTGTGACGATGGAGATCGCGAATACCTACATGATGCAGCGAGGCGTGCGTACTTTGCTGGTCATGGACGACGATGATTCGTTGGCGGGTATTATCACGGCAACGGACATCCTGAGCGAGAAACCGATGCGCTTTATCCAGGAAAGGGGCGTGAAATACAGAGAAATTCTGGTGGCGGATATGATGACGCCACTGGAGAAGCTGGAAGCCATTCCATTGGAAGAAGTCGCGCACGCACGGGTCGGTAATATCGTTGCCAGCTTACGCGAAAGCGGCCGCTTGCATGCCTTGGTGATCGATGACAACACGATCGGATTACCCAGGATCTGCGGCATTTTCTCCTGGACACAAATCGAGAAACAAGTCGGTACGGTTATTCCACCCACCAATGTCG
>JBDHRU010000121.1:0-7521 GCA_039807765.1 Nitrosomonas sp.
TAGAATCCATCTACTATCATGAGATACCGGAGGAATCCGGTTTTTCCGAAGGCTCACGCCCTTACCAGATTGTGCATCTGCTCTATTTGGCCAAGCAAATCGCCGACTTCGCTTTAACTAAAGAATGCGAACGCAATCAGCATATCTCTCAGCTGATTTTACTGGGCGGAAAAATTGGCTTGGACACCGAAACATTCAGTGCTTTCATCGACCAGATCATACAAGAATGGCACTCCTGGGGAGAAATACTCAAGATTCCGGTCATGGATTTTCCGCATTCGTTCCAAAAAATGATGAATGCTTCCGCGCCGCGCCCGGAAAATGCGGCGAACGCCGCTTCGCTGCGCATCCTGTTGGTGGAAGATGATCCGTCGAGCCTGATTCTGACCAAGGAATTGCTCTCCAACGTGCTCGGTCACACCGTCTTCACCACCAGTAACGGCCAGCAAGCCCTGGCGCTGGCGATGGAAGTTTTACCGCATATTGTCATCACCGACTGGATGATGCCGGTCATGAACGGGCTTGAGTTAACCAAATCCCTGCGCACGACCGAGTGGGGACAAAATTTGTATGTCGTTATGCTGACCAGCATAGAAGATGAGGAAGAGGTCATCAAAGCGTTTGATGCAGGTGTGGACGATTACGTCACCAAACCGATCAATATACGCGCCTTCCGCGCCCGGCTGCGAGCAGCTTGGCATTACCGGCAACTGCAGGAATCATGGGAACGCGATCGCGAGCAACTCAAGCGCTTTGCCGCCGAACTGGCAGTCACCAATCGCAAGCTAGAATACTACGCTTTGACCGATATGCTGACGGAGTTGCCGAACCGGCGCTCCGGTATGGAAACCTTGGTGGAAACCTGGAGTGTCGCCAATCGCTCGAATCAGTTGATGGCCGTCATGCTTCTTGACATCGATCATTTCAAGGCGATCAATGACACTTACGGTCATGCGGTTGGTGACAAGGTACTGAAGGAAATATCCGTAATCATCCGTAAAACCGCACGTAAAGGCGATACTTTCTGTCGCATGGGTGGAGAAGAATTTCTAATCGTTTGCCAGCTTGGAAATTCAGACGCCAAGTCGATCGTCCTTTTTGCTGAAAGATTACGGCAGCAAGTCAGCCAGCAACAAATCAATATCGGTGAAATCCATATCCAAATCACCATCAGCATCGGTGTCGCATTAAAAGAACCTTGCATGAAAAGCGAAGATCATTTAGTCAATGCAGCCGACAAAGCACTTTATGCTGCCAAAAATGCCGGAAGAAACCGGGTTTTTCTGACATTTAAGAACAGACTGCTGGCTGCATCAACCATTCTCGACAAGCCACCAGTTGGAACTTAGGGAAACGCTGAAAAACACCAGAAAATCCGCTTTGGACAGCGGCTTCAAGTTGCTGCAATTAGCGACCAAAGTTCATCAATAAAACTTTACAGGTTTACCCGTTTTCATCAGATAAGTTCAATCTTCCCGCAACAAAATCTGAAAAAAAGGAATTTATTGCTTCAACTCAGAGCATTACATTTCCAAATCATCAATTACCATAACAAAGTAAGCTCATGTCACTCATTTTATTAACCTATGACACCCTCGGACGATTCGACTGTCCTGTTAAAACTCGGATTACTGTTTTTTGCGCTGCTTTGTAGCTTCTCTAAAACAATTCAGGCCGATAACAAACCGCGCAATAAAAAGGATGTCGATCAGCTATTGACGCTAAGCATCGAAGAATTGATGCAAGTCGAGGTCACTTCCGTATCCAGGCGCGCGCAAAAATTGTCGGGAACCCCTTCGGCTATTTTTGTCATCACCCAGGATGACATCCGCCGGTCCGGCGTCACCAGCATCCCGGAAGTGTTACGCATGGCGCCGGGTGTTGATGTTGCACGCGTCGGCACCGACAAATGGTCGATCAGTATCCGCGGGTTTAATGGCCGTTTTGCCAACAAGCTGCAAGTACTGATCGACGGACGCAGTGTTTACACTCCATTGTTTTCGGGCGTTATCTGGAGTCAGCAAGACACGATGTTGGAAGATGTCGAGCGGATCGAAGTCATCCGCGGTCCGGGTGCTACCGTCTGGGGCGCCAATGCCGTCAACGGCGTGATTAACATCATCACCAAAAAGGCCGCCGATACGCAAGGTATGCTGTTTACAGCCGGGGGCGGCAGTTTTGAGCAAGGCTTTGTGAGCGCACGCTACGGCGGCATGCTCGGCGGCAATACACCGTTCCGTATCTACGCCAAAGCGTTTAACCGTGATCATAGCACCACACTAGCGGGAACCAGTGCGCATGATGACTGGCAGTCAGTGAGAGCCGGTTTTCGTGTCGACCATACCCAGGGCATCGACCAATTAACTATACAGGGCGATATTTTTGCAAACCGCATCGGCGACAGCTTGATGCAACCATCGCTGATTGCTCCCTTCTCCCGCCTGGATATTGTCAATGCCACGGAAAAGGGCGGCAATATCCGTTTACGCTGGGATCGCACTTTCTCCGAAAAATCGTCGATCATGCTGCAAACTTACTACGATCGCGTAGATAACCAGCTAGCGCCGTGGACAAGATACGCAGAAAGTTTCGATATCGATTTCCAACACCGGCTGCCGCTGTTGCAACAGCACGACGTTACATGGGGTCTCAATTACCGCCTATATAACAACAAGGTAGCCGAAACGGAATTGACCACTTTCACCCCATCGCAACGGACGAACCACAATTTCAGCGCCTTCATCCGTGACGACATTGGGTTGTTACCGGAAAAACTGACCTTAACGCTCGGCACCCGGCTCGATCATAACGACTTCACCGGCCTGGAAGTACAGCCCAACGGACGCTTGATGTTTACACCTGATCCGCAAAACTCGATGTGGCTATCGATATCGCGTGCGGTACGAATTCCGTCGCGCGGTGAAAATGATGTCACCATCGCCGGACGCGTGATGCCAGGAATACCCGGTATGCCGGCATTCCCGGTGCCAGTACTGATGGTGGTGCAAGGCAATCATCAGTTCCAAGCCGAGAAACTGATCGCTTACGAATTGGGCTACCGCCGCCGACTGACTGATAATGCTTCCATCGATCTAGCTGGCTTCTTCAACGATTACAGTCAATTAAGGGATTTCCGTTTCGGCCGGATGATACCTGGCAGCGGCCCGATACCACACCTGATATTACCGGTGATTTTCAGTAACGACACTACCGCGCATTCATACGGTTTTGAATCCTCGGTTGACTGGCGGCCTCGTGATAACTGGCGCCTGCAAGGCAGTTATTCGTTCCTGCAGATTCACACCGCCTCCAACCCGGAATTTCGCGACCTGGATTCATCGTCTGGCGGAGCGCATAAGGCCAATCCAAACCATCAATTGTCCGTCCGCTCACACTACGACTTTTCCGAAAAACTCCAGCTGAATCTTTGGCTACGCTACGTCAGTGGTTTATCATTCTTCACTATCCCAAGCTATGTCACGATGGATGCTAAACTAGCGTGGAAGCCAATCAAGAATACTGAGTTTTTTGTAGTGGGACAAAATTTGTTCAGCCAATATCATCGCGAATCGCAATCTGATTTTATTCCATCCTTGGCCACCTATGTGCAAAGGGGTGTTTATGCCGGTGTTGAATGGCGCTACTGATATAAAAATGATGAAGCTTTTAAGTACTTCACATCCTTGTTAATCATGACAGCGTGGATAAAACCGCCTGCACTGGGAATAGCTCTTGTATGGCTATGGCTACTAATAACTCCTGGTAGTTTAGCAGTTGCGCAAAACAAGCCCGTTGATCATGAGCTTCTGAGCCTGAGCATCGAAGAATTGATGAACATCAGGGTAACCACCGTTTCCAGAAATCCGCAGAAACTGACCCGAGTTGCATCCGCAGTTTTCGTCATCACCCAGGACGACATCCGCCGCTCCGGCGCCACCAGTATTCCCGATGCCCTACGCATGGCGCCCGGCGTGCAAGTGGAACGCGTCGGCACGGACAAATGGGCCATCAGCGTACGCGGGTTCGACGGACTCTACTCCAACAAACTGCAAGTACTGATGGACGGACGCAGCGTTTATCTGCCGATTTTCTCCGGTGTGTTGTGGGAACAACAAGACACGCTGATGGAAGATATCGAGCGCATCGAAGTGATCCGCGGCCCGGCTGCTTCCGTGTGGGGCGCCAACGCGGTCAACGGTGTCATCAACATCATTACCAAGAAAGCTGCGGATACGCAGGGTGCGCTGCTCTCCGCCGGCGGTGGTAGCTTCGAGCATGGCTTTATCGGCGCGCGCTATGGCGGCAAGCTCAACGAAGACACGCCGTTTCGCGTATACGCCAAAGGATTCACTCGTGGGCAAACGCAATCATTATCCGGAGAGAATGTAAACGACCAGTGGCATTCCGCCAGAGGTGGATTCCGTTTCGATCATAACCGCGGCACTGATCAATTTACACTGCAAGGCGATTATTTCTCCAACTTTGACGGCGGCACACTCGACAAAAACGCCTTCAATCTATCGGCGAATTCACTCGGCGAAATGCGCGGACGTAACGAAGGCGGAAATGTCCGCTTCCGCTGGGATCGAAATTTCTCCGAGCACTCCGCTCTGATGTTGCAGATGTACTATGATCGCACGCGATCGGAATTATTGCCGGTTGGGAAATTCGACGCCGAAAGCTTCGATATCGATATGCAATACCGCTTTCCTTTGGCCGATCGCCATAAAGTCACTTGGGGAGCCAATTACCGGCTGTATCACAACAAGGTTTTCGACACCGATCTGTCAGCGCTATCCCCGCGTGAGCAAACGAATCATTTAGGTGCCACCTTCATTCGCGATGAGATCACATTGATACCGGACCGCTTGATGTTCACGGTGGGCAGTCGGTTCGAACACAACGATTTCAGCGGCTGGGAGATTCAGCCCAGTGCGCGCCTGATGTGGACGCCCAATCCGGAGAATTCGCTGTGGATGGCGGTTTCGCGCGCAGTAAGAACACCGTCGCGCGCCGAAAGCGATGGCACCATCAACATCACGTCGCAAGTACAAAATACTTTCGGATCATTGTTTTCAAGGCTGCCAGTTACAGCGTTGTTACATGGCAGCCACAATTACAACTCGGAAAAACTGATCGCTTACGAACTGGGGTACCGCCATCAATTCTCTCCCCAAGCTTCCATCGATCTGGCAGGCTTTGTGAACGACTACAGTCAAATGCGCGATACAAGCACCGGCGCATTTTCGCCCAATCCGCTATTGCCCGGGCAGTTTCTGTTACCGTTGACGATTAACAATCAGGGATCCGCATTTACGTACGGCTTTGAAACGTCGGTTGATTGGAAGCCGCGTGATAACTGGCGGCTACAAAGCAGCTACAGCTTTATTCACATCGACTTTTTCTCCAATAATGCGTTGACCAAATCGGATCCGTCCGGAGGAGGATCGGAGAAAACGGCGCCGCAACACCAGCTATCCGTTCGCTCCAACTATGATTTCTCGGAAAAGCTGCAACTTAACCTCTGGTTGCGTTACAGCAGCAACATCGGCTTCTACAGCATTCCGGCCTATGTCACGATGGATGCAAGGCTGTCGTACAAGCCGACAAAGAATACCGAACTGTTCGTCGTCGGTCAGAATCTGTTCAGTCAGCATCATCGGGAATTCGTATCCGAGCTCACTCCGATAGTACCCGCATCTATTCCACGAGGGGTTTATGCAGGAGCGCAATGGCGCTTTTGGTGAACCCATGAACCTGCATACCCTTCGCCACCGCATCAAATTGCCGGATAGCTTGGTGACACGGCGCATTTGCACCGGTCTATTGATCCTCTTACTCGGCTATGGCTTGCCTGTTACTTATACGCCGGCAAAGGCGAACAGCATCCTGGAATATCAAGTGAAGGCCGCTTTTATTTATAATTTCATCGCCTTCACACACTGGCCGGAAAGCATGCATGCAACAATTAATCTGTGCGTTTATGGGGAAGACCATTTCGGTAGTGAAATCGACAAATTGCAAAGCAGGTCTGTCGACAAGCGCAATATCAAAGTCGTACGGGTAAACAATCCGCAAAAGCTGGCGGATTGTCAGGTGATATTTTTTTCCAAACCGGCCAGTAACGATCTGACCGGTATTTTAAGCGGCTTACACAATCAGCCTATTTTGACTTTAGCCGACAATCCCGCCGCCGTATCCCAAGGGATCATCATCAATATGAATTTGATCAACGATAAAATCGTGTTTGAGATCAACTTAGGAATCGCACGTAAATCAGGCTTGGATATCAGCTCCAAACTGCTGCAACTCGCGGCAAAAGTACATCAATAAATATGATTTAAAGAAATAACCGTTTTTTCGCCGCTACTTCATGCCTTAGATTCAATCCCTGAAATATAAAATGTTCGCTGCCTTTTTCGCTCATGCCGGAAAAGCCCATGCAATCGAACACTCGTTTACCTCAATCTATTCAGCGGAGATCTAATCTATTATGAAACGGTTCATCCTATCGGCTTGCGCATTTATTCTAATTGCTCACTTTCAGCTCGCTTTCGCCACCATAGCCAGCGACACGGAAAAACTACTCAATTGGGCGGAAAAAAGCTTTCCGCAATTCTTCCCAAGCCATCAAGCCACGCAAAGCATCGAACCCTGGATATTCCGCTACTATCCGGAAACCCAGGTTTATGCGGGTGTCAATAAAAGCGACCAGAATGTTTATGTGCTTGGCGGTCCATGGGGAAACAATCCGGCAGTGATCGATACACTTTCCAATCTGGTCAATCAGATCAACAGTTCCGGCGGGGATGTCAGCATCGCCGCTTGCGACACGACCGATGCGGTTAGCGGCGTATTTTATAGTCAAAGCGGCAATGTTGTGACGGTAACCAGCAATGGCCAATGCATTCCCGCTCCCGATCTTTCCAAAGCGAATCTTTGCAATGTACCGCAGCAAACGGCGGCAAGCGGTATTTCCGTACTCGGCAGCAACACGACAACCTCGTCCAGTATCTCCGGCCTGGAAATACCGGGATTCAATCTGCTCGATTTTGTTAATAGTGCCGCAAACGTAAAACATTGCACTAGAAATGCACCTGCCGAAACAGCCAACTTGGTCGTCAATTCCGATCTTTGTCTCGATATCACCGCCTCGATCACCGAAACATTAGGGAATCTGCCTATTCCGGGAATCGCGCTAAATCCGCCAGTGGCTTATCACACAAAAGGAACATATACGAACACGATCGTAGCCGATTGCTTTGCTACCGACGCCACTACGATTAGCGATGCCGTTACAGGTGAAGCATGGGTCAATCAGGGTGGTAAATTCGTACAAGTCAAATAACCAGCACCGGATACCGCTCAAAGCAATCGCGGTTATGTGCGGATCATTTAGCGGTTAGCTCACTCAATGCAGTTGCTAAACGAACAAAACGGGGCTCGCCCGGCGACAATTTATTTGCCGCCTGAAGACTATGGCGAGCTTCGTCAATCAATTCAGGGGTTGCGCCATTTTTT
>JBDHRU010000122.1:0-7500 GCA_039807765.1 Nitrosomonas sp.
CTGCTGTCGTTACTTCAACGCCGACGTTTATCGATTTGGGGGTCAAGCTCGATGTTGAGCCTCGCATTGGATTAAATAACGATGTAACCTTAAAAGTCACCTTGGAGGTAAGCTCTTTATTAGGTACGGCTTCAAACGATAAAGGAGCAACCGCTCCGCGGGTCGGAACGCGAAATGCTGAAACCCTTCTTACTTTAAAAGATGGAGAAACGCAAGTTATCGCCGGTCTTCTGGATAATCGAGAAAAGAAAAGTGTCAAAGGCCTTGCGGGATTGCTCAATATTCCCGGACTGGATCGATTGACATCGAATCAGGATATTGAAAGAACAAAAAATGAAGTGATATTGCTGATAACGCCTCGCATTATCCGCAATATCCCACGGCCAACCAGTCTTGAAAGCGAATACCATTTCGGTACCGCTAGCGAAGCGGGCAAATTACCAGCCGCCATCAAAAAAACGGCAGCGAAATCTTTGTCAATCGCTCCGGCAAGTGGATCAGGGCGCGGGGCGGCGCCTGCTGCATTAGATGCTTTTTCTCCCTCTATGGAAGGAGGGATGCCGCCGCCACCCAATCCATTTGCCAATGTAGCGTCTTCACCGCCATCCTCGCCAGCACTTACACTACAGGTGCCAACCAATGTCGGTTTGGGTAAGGAATTCTCGGTCAATGTCCGGCTAGTGGGGGCGAAAGCCACTGTCAACAGCGATTTGCAATTAACCTATGAGTCCAGTTCATTGGAAGCGCTGGATGGTGGTGATAAATCGGGAACGCGCACGATTAAATTAGGCAAGGATCAAGCCTCCGGTTTGGCTGCGCAGATACGCTTCAAGGTAATTGCCACAAACCCGGGTACGACAGAGATCAATATCCAAAATGCAACTGCGGAAGATATGGAAAATGGTCAAGCGGCAGAAGTGACATTGCCGCCGCCAGCCAGCATCAATATCAAATAATCCGGCTATGGATGTTTTGAAAGCTTTTGCACGGCAAAGAGGATTCACGCTGATTGAATTGATGATCGTGGTGGTGATCATGACTATCTTGGCGGTGGCGGCAATGCCTCTGCAAGAACTCATGGTGAAGCGCGAGAAAGAGCAGGAGTTGCGCGTTGCTTTGCGGCAGATTCGTTCGGCTATCGATGCTTACAAACAAGCCGTGGATGAGGGGCGTATCGCAAAGAAAGCGGATGAATCCGGTTATCCTCCCCGATTGGAAGAATTATTCATGGGTGTGCCAGATATCAAAAGTCCGGATAAAAAGGTGATTTATTTCATGCGCCGCTTACCTCGCGATCCGATGTTCGTTGAACTGGATATCGCCGGTGTGGCAGCGACTCCCGCCGCGGATACCTGGGGCAAACGCAGCTATGAAAGTCCGTGGGACAGCCCGAAAGAAGGCGATGATGTTTATGATGTTTATTCACGTTCGGATGCCATCGGTTTGAACGGTATTCCTTACCGGGAATGGTGAAGCATGTCCGGAGCAAGCAAATACACAGGCTTTACCTTGATCGAGCTGCTCGTAGTCATGGCGATCATTGCGACTTTGCTAAGTATTGTCGCGCCGAAGTATTTTAATTCCATCGATAAAGCCAAAGAGTCGGTCTTGCGGCAGGATCTCGGTGTCATGCGTAACGCCATCGATCAATTTTATTCAGATTTCGGTAAATACCCCATTGATTTGGCCGAGTTGGTCGACAAACGGTATTTGCGCAATATACCAAAAGATCCCTTTACCGAAAGTGATAAAACCTGGATCGAGATTCCACCTAAGAATGAAACGGAGCCTGGGGTTTACGATGTTCAGAGCGGTTATACCGGGCGAGCATTGGATGGTTCGTATTATCAAGAATGGTAGCGTTCTCACATTATTAGCGCATAAATAGCATGTCACGCGCGGAAAATGGTTTTGTCTATCTTTGGGCCTTGTTTGCAGTAGCATTGGCGGGTATTGTTATGGCTGGAGTAGGCCAGGTGTGGCAAGTAAAAGCGCAGCGCGAAAAAGAAGCTCAATTACTGTACGTGGGCGAAGAATTCCGCAAAGCGATCATGTCTTATTACAATACAGGTACTAAACAATTTCCCGAAACATTGGAAGAGCTGCTGCAGGATAAACGAACACCGAATATCAAACACCATTTGCGTAAAATCTATCAGGACCCGGTGACGAATACGGTCGAATGGGGTCTTATCGAAGAATCTTCACTGAGCAGTAACGTTACACCGGATACGAACGCGGCATCCGGCAATAATTCTGTACCTAATGCAAACCCGGCGACTGGCAATAATCCGGTATTCAATGCACAATCGACACCGGGCAGCGGTGGTGCAGTATCCGGCAGTAATCCAGTAGCCGGTAATAATCCTGCACCTGGCAGCGCGATGCCGAATAGCAGTCCGGTGAGTTCCAGTATCAGTAAGCGAATTGTCGGGGTATACAGTCAATCCGAGAAAAAACCGATCAAAAAAGACAAATTTCCCGAACAATTTGCTAAATTTTCTGAAGCTGTGACTTACCGCGACTGGAAATTTGTCTATAAGCCCGGCAATGGCGCCGGCGCGCAGAAACCAGCAACAACGCAACCCAAGCCGAATACACCATCCTCTCAACCGACTTCACCCTTTGCGCCGCAATCCTCAACAACAGGCGCAAATACATCACCTTTTTCTTCGCAACCCTCATCGGCAGGTAATACTTCGCCCTTCTCGGCGTCATCGTCTTCAGCGGGCGGTGCGAGAGCACCCGCGTCTGACTTTTCATTGGGACAGTAAAAGGTTTTGTTTGAGAGGTTCCGAGAAGCTACCGCGCTCGGTCTGTTGTGTTGAAATCAAGCTCGAAATGCTCATTGATTATTTATAAATTGCGCTTTCTCGCCTGATTTCTCCATGCTGATCGAGTATCTTGGATTGTATTCGTGCAAGGCAACTGTTTTGCCAAGCCGCAGGTGTAACGGTCAGGTGGTGCGCTGGCCGCGTTCGATACGCACGCCGAGTTTTTTTACGCCGCGGATAATGCCGAGCTTGGCGATGCTGATCTTGACCCACGGTGAGTGAAACTCGAGCAGGATAGTTTGCGCGATGTGTTCGGCCAGTGCTTCTAATAGCGAAAAATGCCGGTTGGTCAGAATGTCGTTGATTTTTTCGATAATCAGCGCGTAATCAAGGGCGTCATCGATGTTATCCGTCTGGCAGGCGCGGTTGCCGGGCAGCGCAATTTCCAGGTCGAGCTGGATGGTTTGCGGGACGATGCGTTCCCATGGGTATACGCCGATCAGCGTTTTGGCTTTGAAGTCGTGCAGAAAAATGATATCCATGAATGATTAAGCGCTAAAATGTGCGGATTGTTCGGGTATGGCCGGAGGCTTGTTGAGAGCGGGCGATACCGGATTCTAGTCTATTTTTTCCAGGTGGTGCTAATCCGATGATGTTATTGCTGTCTGCTGTACTGGCTTATTTGTTGGGGTCGGTTTCCTTTGCTGTGGTGTCGAGCTGGATTTTTAAATTGCCCGATCCGCGCACTTACGGTTCGAAAAATCCTGGCGCGACCAATGTGCTGCGCAGTGGCAAGAAAGTCGCGGCGGTGCTGACTTTGCTCGGTGATGCCGGAAAAGGCTGGTTGGCGGTTTTTCTGGCGCAAGCTTACGCGCCGCAATGGGGGTTGGGTGATGAGGCGGTCGCCGTGGCAGCGTTGGCGGTATTTCTCGGGCATGTGTTCCCGGCGTTTTTACGTTTTCAAGGTGGCAAAGGTGTAGCGACTGCAGTTGGCGTGCTACTCGGCCTGAATGTGTGGCTGGGGATGCTGGCGATGGCGACTTGGTTGCTAGTCGCATTCGTTTGGCGTATTTCGTCGTTGTCGGCATTGGTCGCTGCAGTGTTAGCGCCGCTGTATAGCATCGGTCTGCTTGGTTTTGAAGTCGATACTTTGGCGGTTTCGGCAATGTCGCTGCTGCTGATCTGGCGCCACCAGTCGAACATCGTCAATCTACTGGCGGGCAAGGAGGGGCGGATCGGTGAAAAAAAATCCCCCCACGCTTAATCGACTTCAGGCGTTTCCAGCATTTCTAGATTCCAGCGTGCATTGACGGTGAAGCTGCTTGCCGGTTGCCGGACGTGCTCCGGCATGGCTTTCAGCCGCATAGCGCCGGCAAACGCGATCATGGCACCGTTGTCGGTGCAGAATTCCAATTCTGGATAAAATACCGTGGCGCTTTTTGCTGTGGCTTTTGTGCTGAGTGTGCGGCGTAGTTGTTCGTTGGCGCCGACCCCGCCGGCCACGACCAGTTGCTTTAATCCGGTTTGCGCCAGTGCAGCCAGCGATTTCTCCGTCAGCACTTCCACCACCGCATCTTGAAACGCCAGCGCAATGTCGGCGCGGATTTGGTCGTCGGCTTCCTGTTTGTTGAGCAAGGTCAGTACCGCAGTTTTCAAGCCGCTGAAACTGAAATTCAGATCATTGCTGTTGAGCATGGGGCGCGGCAGTTTGAATTGCCCCGGTCGGCCTTGCCGGGCGAGTTGCGATAATGCCGATCCTCCAGGGTAACCCAATCCCAATAATTTGGCGGTTTTGTCGAACGCTTCACCGGCGGCATCGTCGACTGTTTCACCCAGCAATCGATAATGGCCGACAGCATCGACTTGCATCAATTGGTTATGTCCACCGGAAACCAGTAGTGCGATGAACGGAAAAACAGGTGTGGGTGTCGACAGCAGCGGCGACAGTAAATGACCTTCCAGGTGGTGAATGCCGAGCGCCGGAATGTTTAATGCAAAACTCATCGCAGCGCCAATACTGGCGCCAACCAGCAGCGCACCCGCCAGTCCCGGACCTTGCGTATAGGCGATGGCATCGATCTGGCGCAATTCGCAACCGGCGGCAGTCAGCGCTTGCGTGGTCAGCGGCAGCACGCGGCGGATATGATCGCGCGATGCTAGCTCCGGCACTACGCCGCCATATTCGCGGTGCATGACAATTTGCGAATACAGTGTGTGACTGAGTAAGCCGCGCGTGGTGTCATAGAGCGCGATTCCGGTTTCGTCGCAGGATGTTTCAATACCGAGAACAAGCATGAAGAAAAATTGCCGGTAGTTAAATTGGGAAGTGGCGGTAACTGCGGTATTTTAACATTGCTGTACTGCGGCGCACGATTTGTTGCAAGATTTGGAAGTAAAAGCCGGGGCTGTATCGAACATGAGGCCTGTGCTAAAGTGTGGCTTTTGCAATTTTACTGCAGGAGATAAGTGATGGATTATAACTACGAATCAGAAAATACCCGATTCATGCGTGAATTTCTGGAAAAGAATCCGCAAGTGCAAGAAAAGCGGCTGGAGGCGCGCAGCGTTTGGTGGGACAAAGAACAGAATCTGGAGGAGCGAAAGCGCTTCAAGGAATCCGCCGAACCGATGAAACCGTATGTTTATTTTGGCGGCTAGCATTTGATTGCCTATGGGCCGCATCCGTCATTGCACCTTTTTTCGGAAGGGCTGCGATGAAGCGCTGGATTGTGGTTATGACCGTATTCTTTATGGCGGCATGTGCGAATTTACACGATACAACCGGAAAAACGCAGCGCTTCGAAGAAAAATTAGCCGGAGAACATGCCGCGCTCGCGTCGTGTGTGGCCGCCAAATTACAATCCGATGGTAGGTTGTTCTTGCGACCATTACAATTCAGGAACCGGCAGTATCCCGATATTCATGCATCGGAGATTCATGCTTACGATACCCGCTATCTACGTAACGCCACTGCTACTTATGCACCGTCGAATCCCGATGCTATTCTGATTTATGGCAATCCGGCAGCGGAAATTCAATCGGCCACACAGCGCAGTGACAACGACAAGCCGGTTTATGCGTTTGCTTTGCTGTTGCAGCAAGTCGATGCTGCAACCGTCAATGCTTCTTTGCGAGGAGATGCGTTCTTCGGTGATATTGCCTGGAAAATGCTGCAATCATGCGCAGCTTTCATGGCTAAGCCTTAGTTTTTCTGGTTAGCTGCTGTTCCCGGATTTTGCTAGCAGCACATCCAACGCGCGCGTGCTGAGTATGCGTTTGAGAAAACCGAATAGATACGTCGGTACGGTCACGTAGTAACGCGCTTGTGGCTTGGTTGCTTCCAATGCGTGAATCACGCGTTTCAGCACCGCTTCGGGTGGTAGTGTAAAGGGAACGGCGGGGCCTTGCTTATTTAATCGCGCCAGCACGCCTTGATACTTTTCGCGATGAATGCTGTTTTCGATGTCGATATATTTTTGCAGCGCTTTGACGGCGTTCATGCGGAACAGGCTAGAAATCGGTCCCGGTTCGATCAGGCTGACGTACACGTTGCTGCCTTTGAGTTCCAGGCGCAGGGTGTCGCTCAAGCCTTCGATGGCGTATTTGGAGGCATTATAGGCGCCACGGAAAGGCAGGGCGACAAAGCCCAGCACCGAGCTGTTCTGAATGATGCGTCCATAGCCTTGTTGGCGCATCACGGGGATCGCAAGATTGGTCAATTCCTGCCAGCCGAATACATTGGTTTCGAATTGCGCGCGTAGAGCATCGCGGCCTAAATCTTCCACCGCGCCGGGCAAGCCGAATGCACCATTGTTGAATAGCGCGTATAGTTCGCCGCTGGTACGGCGCATAGTTTCTTCAAAAGCGAAATGAATCGAATTGGAATCGTTTAAATCCAGACGGAAGCTTTCCAATCCTTCAGCTAGCAGTTTTTCAACGCTGTCACGTTTTCTGGCTGTGGCAAAAACACGGTAGCCGTGCGCATGCAAGCCTTTGGCAACGCAGTGGCCGATTCCGCTGGAGCATCCTGTAATGAGTATGGTTTTTTTCATTTATTCAGATCAACTTGTAAATGGGGATTGCTATTTTTCATGATTTGATAATAAATTTGCATATAGTGCGAGTATTGCTGAGTACTGATAAATTCTTACAGTAGTCAATGAGCATTTTGAGTCTGACTTCAACACAACATGACCGAGCGCAGTAGTTTTTCAGAGTTTTTCTAAGAAAATAACATATCAAAAGACCCTTTATGGCAAAAATTTTATTCCGGCTTATTGATGTTTCCGACGATGAAGCGCAGGATGTTCGTGACTTGCTGACCAGCAATGCGATCGATTTTTACGAGACTTCAGCAGGGAACTGGGGGGTATCGATGCCGGCGATCTGGCTCATAGATGACAGTCAGTTTGAGCGCGCACGTGCATTACTGGATGTTTATCAAAGTGAGAGGGCGATCAGAATACGAGAGGAGTATGCTCGCTTGCAGCGGGAAGGAAAAAATAAAACTTTCCGGGATATGGTTAAAGAAAATCCTGTCAGTTTTGCGATCCATCTAGCGGTTGCGGTGTTGGTCATTTATTTATCGTTCAAGCTGGTTACGGATCTGGCCGGATGAGAAGACATTCCTCGAGTCAACAATTTTTACCGTTGAATGCGGTATGATAGCGCTCCAAAACCTGTTTAATCCAGAAATTTCTAATGAGGAGAAGAAACATGAAATATA
>JBDHRU010000123.1:0-7483 GCA_039807765.1 Nitrosomonas sp.
GTTGAATGCGGTATGATAGCGCTCCAAAACCTGTTTAATCCAGAAATTTCTAATGAGGAGAAGAAACATGAAATATACGTTGAAAGCGATTGCCGCAGCATTAGCTATTACCTCGGTTAGCGTCTATGCCGGTGGAGATCCGGAACATGTCAAGTTTCCTGCGGATTACAATAAGACCTTCACTCAATATGCAACCATGAATCGCGCAAACCAAACGCAGGTTGCTAAGTTGTACGCCAACGAAGCCGCGATTGCCGGCTATAAGCAAGGAAATAAAAGCGCGCCTGGTGGGGTAGTGGTGATGGAAATTTATACCCCTAAAAAAGGCGCGGATGGTAAACCAGTTGCCGGTAGCGGCGGACTCTTCGAAATCGATTCACTGGCTGCTGTTGCAGTAATGGAAAACCGCAATAATTGGGGTATGTCATTTCCAAAGGAAAATCGCACCGGTGATTGGGGGTTTGCGGTTTACAATCCGGATGGCACGGCAAAAAGCAATGACCTGAACTGCGTGCAATGCCATACACCGCTGCAAGCGCAGGATTATTTGTTTACTTATCAGAAATTGGTTGATTTTGTGAAGAAATAATCAACAACAAGCCCAAGAAATAAATCAAGACTAACCCGGTGATCGATTTCATCCCGTTAGGCCGTTCACCGGGGATAGTGCTATGGTCAATCTATAAAGCTCAATATAAAACGGTTTTATTCGGACAATCAGGTGATCGATGAGTAATCTGGTTCTCAATTTGGATAGACTTAATTCCTGGCGGCAAATAGATCCTGAAGGCGGAGCCGGATTTCAGAAGAAGCTGGTCTCAATTTATTTGTCTTCTGCGCCAATATTTCAAACTCAGATAGAGAATGCGATTCAACTCGGAGATGAGAATGCGCTGATAAAGGCGGCGCATACCTTCAAATCCAGTGCGATCAATATCGGTGCAGAATCGCTTGCCGATATCTGCTGGCAGCTGGAGGAGTGTGGCGCTAAGAGCCAGCTCAGCCGAGCTGCTGATTTGCTGGAAAAAATGCACAACGAATCCCAGCGTGTAATGGTTGAGTTAGAAGAATTTCTGAAAAAATGCTGATTCGTGCGGCAGGCAGCTTGCTGTGCTGCGTCTTTTCTTATGAATCATTGTCAGACAAGGAAAATGCATGCGGGAAGTTGTTGTTTTAAGTGGTGTTCGTACGGCGATTGGGGATTATGGTGGTGCACTTAAGCACATTGCGCCAGCCGATCTGGCGGCGAAAGTCGTGCGTGAAGCCGTGTTGCGTGCAAGAATCGATCCTGGCGAAGTTGGGCATGTAGTTTTTGGTAATGTCATTCACGGCGAAGCGCGCGATATGTATCTGGCGCGTGTGGCTTGCATTGATGGCGGTTTGCCGCAACACACTTCGGCATTGACGGTGAATCGGCTGTGCGGCAGCGGCTTGCAGGCTATTATTTCAGCTAGTCAGAATATTTCGCTCAGCGATACCGATGCGGCTGTAGCCGGCGGAGCGGAGTCGATGAGCCGTGGCGGTTATTTATTGCCGGCGTTGCGCTGGGGGCAGCGCATGAACGATGGTGGTACCGTCGATATGATGGTGGGTGCGTTAACTGATCCTTTTGATCGCGTGCATATGGGGGTTACTGCTGAAAACATTGCTACCAAATGGCAAATCAGCCGGGAAGAGCAAGATGCCTTTGCCGCAGAAAGTCATCGTCGCGCGTTCCATGCAATTCGGCATGGTTATTTCAAAGAACAGATATTGCCTATCGAAGTGGTTGATCATAAAGAGACCATCGTTTTTGATACCGACGAGCATCCTCGAGAAAATGTCAGCATGGATAGTCTGGCCAAGCTGCGCCCGGTCTTTCAGAAAGATGGTACCGTTACGGCTGGCAATGCTTCCGGGATTAATGACTGTGCTGCCGCATTGGTGTTGATGGAATACAAGGCGGCGCAGAAACGCAATTTGAAACCGCTGGCGAAGTTGGTGTCGTATGGTCATGCCGGTGTTGATCCCAAGTTTATGGGCATAGGTCCGATTCCCGCTGTTCAGAGTGCATTGCGGCGTGCCGACCTTAAAATATCGGATATTGATGTAATTGAATCCAATGAGGCTTTTGCCGTTCAGGCTTGTGCAGTTGCGAAGGAATTGCAATTCGATCCTGAAAAGACTAATCCTAATGGGGGTGCAGTAGCTTTAGGACATCCAATAGGGGCAACAGGAAGTGTTCTGGTTATCAAAGCCCTATATGAATTGCATCGCAGTGGCGGGCGATATGCGCTGATAACCATGTGTATTGGTGGTGGACAAGGGATTGCAGCAATTTTTGAGAAGCTCTGAAAGATTTTTAGAAATAATGGCTAATTGGAATTGCGCGTTGACTGATCTGGGTAATTAGGCTATAGTCACGTCTTTTTTAAGCGCAGGTAATGCTACCTGTTCCAAAGGCAGGTGGTAGATGTCTTGGATTAAAAATAAGCCGCTGTATATCGTATTGCACGTGCAGTTGCTAGCGGCGATAGCAGTGGCGGTAGTTGTCGGGTTTTTTCTGGGTATGCAAGGTGCGATATCAGCATTGCTGGGTGGAGTTATTAGCGTAATTTCCTCTGCGGCGTTTGCCATCATTGTTTCACATCACAAAGGCTATACAGCAGGAGAGGCCATAAGGACTGCACTAAGAGCGGAGTCAGTGAAGATCATATTGACTGTAAGCTTGCTGTGGCTGGTGTTTAAATTTTACGACAACGTGAGTGCGCCGGCGTTCATAGGAACATTCATACTGACGGTTTTGGTTCATAGCTTAGCATTATTGGTCGCAGACGATACAAAGTAAGATAAATTTTTAAAGTAAACAGGCAGCGCATGGCATCGGGAACAGAACTTACACCAACATCATATATAGATCACCATCTAACCTATCTAACAACAAAAGTCAGTGAAGGATCTTTTTGGGTGTTGCATGTCGATACCTTGATTACATCTCTTATTCTTGGTGTTATCAGTTTTGGGCTTATCTGGTTGATAGTCCGTAAGGCAACGCCGGGTGTACCCTCTAAGAGTCAAGCATTCGTCGAATTGGCAGTTGAATTCATTGATAATGAAGTGAAGAATACATTCCACGGTAACCGGCATATATTGGTAGCGCCTTTGGCATTAACGGTGTTCATATGGGTTTTGATGATGAATGCCATGGATATATTGCCGATCGATATCATGGCTTGGGTTACTGAGAATGTGTTTGGCATGCACAATTGGAAGATCGTGCCAACCACAGATGTCAATACGACTTTTGCTCTTGCTCTTTCAATATGGTTCTTGATGATTTTTTTCAACCTCAAAGTCAAGGGCGTTGGGGGGTGGATGTATGAATTATTTTGCACGCCATTTGGAAAAAATCCGCTCTTGTGGATATTGAATTTGTTATTTAATTTTATTGAGTATGTATCGAAGCCTCTGTCGCACTCGTTGCGGCTTTTTGGAAATATATATGCAGGTGAAATAATTTTTCTACTGTTGGGTATGTGGGCTGCAACTGGGGTATCTGGCACAATTTTTGGCTCAATTCTGGGGGCAGGTTGGGCGATATTTCATATATTGATTGTTACTTTGCAGGCGTTCATTTTTATGATGTTGACTGTGGTTTACATATCAATGGCTCATGAATCTCACTAAATTTATTTTAAAGCTTATTTTTGTAGCATATTATTAATCTTAACAAAAGGAAACTAAAATGGAGAATTTGCAGTTTTTGGCAATGATTCAAGCATATACCGGAATAGGTATTGGTTTGATGATCGGTCTTGGTGCGGCCGGTGCATGTATTGGTGTTGGTGTTATGTGTAGTCGTTTTCTTGAAGGTGCCGCACGTCAACCTGAAATGATACCGACCCTTCAAGGTAAGGTGTTTCTTTTGCTTGGTTTGACTGACGCCTCCTTTATTATTGCTGTTGGTCTAGCTATGTTGTTTGCGTTCGGAAATCCATTGTTGGCGGTGATTCAATAATAATGCTGCTGTAGTTTAAGTCAGATATAACAGGCTTGTCATGAATATTAACTTTACTTTAATTTCTCAGGCGATAGCCTTTTCGGTATTTATTTGGTTTACAGTCAAATTTGTTTGGCCTCCGTTGTTGCGCGCAATAGAAGAGCGACAAAAAACAATTGCTGATGGATTGGCTGCTGGTGAGCGTGGTCGGCATGAGTTGGAGTTGGCTAGTCAACGTTCGGCAGATGTGTTAAGGGAAGCTAAGCAGCGCGCTTCAGAGATAATTCAGCAGGCAGAAAAACGAGCTACAGAGATCGTTGAGGAAGCTAAAAGAACGGCCAAAGAAGAAGGCGATCGGATCGTAACCGGCGCGAAAGCGGATATCGCACACGAAATGTTTAGTGCAAGAGAGGTCTTGCGTCAGCATGCAGCGCAGTTGGCAGTAGCAGGCGCAGCAAAAATATTACGTCGTGAAGTGGATGCTAAAGCGCATGCCGACATACTGGCTGCAATTGAGGAAGATTTGAAATAATGGCTGAAGCGATTACAGTTGCTAGACCGTATGCGGAAGCGGTGTATAAGCACGCGGTTGCTAACGACAGTTTAGCGCAATGGGCAAATATACTGCGGTTGGCTGCGATGATTGCAGAAGATGATGAAATGAAACTGTTCATCGGCAATCCAATAGTTACAGCTAAACAGCTCAGTGCAATATTTCTGGAGATCGGGAAAAATAAATTTAATTCCGAAGCAAAAAATCTGGTGATGTTGCTGGCAGAAAACAAACGGATATTTATATTACCGCAGATTAGTCAGTTATTTGAGCAATTGAAAGCACAGCATGAGGGTGTGCTTGAGGCCAAGATTGTGAGTGCATTTGCACTGGAAGGTAAACAACTGAAAAAATTAGTTGATGATCTCGAAATAAAATTTAAGCGCAAAATTGATGCGCAAGTAAGTGTGGATCCAGAGTTAATTGGCGGTGTTAAAGTTGAGATTGGCGATGAGATTCTAGATGCCTCATTACGTGGTAAGCTTGAAGCTATGGCCATTGCCCTTAAAAGCTAGGAGTTAAAAGAAATGCAGTTAAATCCATCCGAAATCAGTGAGCTGATTAAAAAAAGGATCGAAGGACTTGTTGATTCAGCAGAAGTGCGTACGCAAGGAACAATTGTTTCCGTAACGGACGGTATTGTTCGCATCCACGGCTTGTCCGATGTGATGCAGGGTGAAATGTTGGAGTTTCCAGGTAATACTTTCGGTTTGGCACTGAATCTGGAACGTGATTCTGTGGGGGCCGTTATCATGGGCTCATATGAGCATATATGTGAGGGTGATACCGTCAAATGTACCGGACGTATCTTAGAGGTTCCTGTTGGTGAGGCTTTGCTTGGTCGTGTCGTGAACTCGTTAGGACAGCCAATCGACGGTAAAGGACCGATTGCGGCAGCAAAATCAGAACCGATAGAAAAGATCGCTCCGGGCGTGATCTGGAGACAGTCCGTAGATCAACCGGTGCAGACTGGATTAAAATCAGTTGACTCCATGGTGCCGGTCGGACGTGGGCAGCGTGAATTGATTATCGGTGATCGTCAAACGGGGAAAACTGCGGTGGCGATTGATGCGATTCTCAATCAAAAAGGTCAAAACATGCTCTGCATCTATGTGGCAGTAGGGCAGAAAGCGTCTTCGATTGCGAACGTGGTGCGCAAGCTTGAAGAACATGGTGCTATGGAATATACCATTGTCGTGGCTGCAACTGCGTCAGAATCCGCAGCGATGCAGTTTATAGCACCTTATTCCGGCTGTACGATGGGAGAATATTTTCGTGATAAAGGTCAAGATGCCTTAATCGTTTACGATGACTTGACAAAACAAGCTTGGGCTTACCGTCAAATTTCCTTGTTACTACGTAGACCCCCAGGTCGGGAAGCTTATCCAGGTGATGTATTTTACCTTCACTCACGCTTGTTGGAGAGAGCGGCAAGGGTCAGTGCAGCTTATGTAGAAAAAGCCACAAATGGTGCAGTTAAAGGTAAAACAGGTTCACTGACAGCTTTACCGATTATTGAGACACAAGCTGGTGACGTGACAGCTTTCGTGCCAACCAATGTAATTTCTATTACTGACGGACAGATATTTCTTGAAACTGATTTATTTAATGCTGGTATACGTCCAGCAATTAATGCAGGGGTGTCTGTTTCTCGAGTGGGCGGTGCTGCTCAAACTAAGGTAATTAAGAAATTGGGTGGCGGTATACGGTTGGCATTAGCTCAGTATCGCGAGTTGGCAGCTTTTGCTCAATTTGCATCTGATCTGGATGAAGCAACACGTAAACAGCTCGAACGCGGGAAGATGGCAACGGAATTGATGAAGCAGCCACAATATGCGACGCTTAGCGTATCAGAAATGGCATTAACATTATTTGCCATTAACAATGGCTATTTTGATGATGTGGAAGTGAATAGAGCGCTTGCATTCGAATCTGCTCTGAAAAACTATATTCGTGGTCAACATGCCGCCATTCTTGACAAAATTGAGAAGAGTAAAGAACTCAATGCTGAAACTGAAAAAGAATTGACTGCTGCGATTCAAGAATTTAAGCAAAACGGAACCTATTAAGCAAATGGCTGGCAGTAGAGAAATTCGCAATAAAATAAAGAGTGTAAAAAATACGCAGAAGATAACGCGTGCCATGGAAATGGTTGCTGCATCAAAAATGCGTAAAGCTCAGGAGCGTATGAAAAAAGCACGCCCTTATGGTGAGAAGATACGTAATGTTGCTGCACATATGAGTCGAGCGAATACGGAATATCGCCATCCTTTTTTGATTGTACGTGATACCGTTAAACGAATTGGCGTCATTATTGTGACTTCTGATAAAGGTCTTTGTGGAGGATTGAATACCAATGTCCTTCGTAGAGTCGTCAGTCAAATGAAAACATGGCAAGCGGAAGGCGAGCAAGTCGAAGTATGTTGTATCGGTAATAAGGGCTTAGGTTTTATGAGCAGAATCGGTGCAAATATTACTTCACAAGTAATAGGTCTGGGTGATACTCCTGATATAGCTAAGCTTATCGGGGCGGTAAAAGTGGTTTTGGACAGCTATACGCAAGATAAATTTGATCGCGTCTATATTTTCTATAATCGTTTCATAAATACCATGAAGCAGGAGCCAGTTATGGAGCAACTGCTGCCGCTGACCGATGAGCGTGTGCAAAGCAGCGAGCATGGTAGCGATAAACCTAAGGCAATCTGGGATTATATTTACGAACCGGAAGCAAAGTCTGTCATAGATGATATTATGGTGCGTTACGTGGAAGCATTGATATATCAGGCAGTAGCCGAAAACATGGCATCGGAGCAATCTGCCAGGATGGTGGCGATGAAAGCGGCATCGGATAATGCGGGCAATGTCATTAATGAGTTGACATTAATTTATAACAAATCTCGACAAGCAGCGATTACTAAAGAGCTATCTGAAATTGTCGGCGGTGCTGCTGC
>JBDHRU010000007.1:0-33282 GCA_039807765.1 Nitrosomonas sp.
CGGATGACATCGTCGACGATGCTCATATCGTGCGCGATGAAGCTTCTAATATGTTCGATTGACACAATAATACCTTGAAGAAAACGCTATGTTAGAAATGACGATGCCTAAGTGTCAAGCACAAAGATAAAATGCGCTAAATTTTCCACCACAATCAAGGGTTATTTATGTATAATTCGCGGTTCTGTAAAAGGGAAGCATGGAGCTTAATATATTATGTATGCGGTCATAAAAACCGGCGGTAAACAATATCGAATTCAAGTAGGTGAAAAGCTGAAGGTTGAGCAACTGAAAGTGGAGGACGGCAGCGAACTCGTAATCGATCAGGTATTGATGGTAGCGGATGGCGACAAAGTATCGGTAGGAACGCCGCTCGTCAGTGGCGCCAAGGTGAGTGCAACGGTTCTCGGTCAAGGGCGTCACGATAAAGTTCGTATCTTCAAGATGCGCCGCCGCAAGCATTATCAAAAACATCAGGGTCACCGGCAGAATTACACTGAAATACAAATCACCGGTATTTCAGCTTAAGGAGTAAGAAATGGCACATAAGAAAGCAGGCGGAAGTTCCAGAAACGGACGCGATTCACATTCGAAACGGCTCGGTGTTAAACGATACGGCGGTGAATTGATCTCAGCCGGATCGATTATCATCAGACAACGCGGCACGCAGGTTCATCCGGGCGAAAATGTCGGCATCGGTAAAGACCATACCTTATTCGCAAAAGTGGCGGGAAAAGTGAATTTCAGTATCAAAGGCGCATTGAAACGTAAAGTAGCCAGCGTGATACCGGTATAAAAAACAAATACACTGAACCACTTTGAAAGCCCCGTCACGATGGGGCTTTTTTGTTTGCGGATTGTGGTAAAAACAGCAACACATTAATAATTAGTTAGCTATGAAGTTTATTGACGAAGCGGTTATTCAGATAGTAGCCGGCAATGGCGGCAATGGCGTGGCCAGTTTCCGGCGGGAAAAATACATTCCGCGGGGCGGCCCCGACGGTGGTGATGGCGGCCGGGGCGGCAGCATATTTGCTATTGCGGACCGCAACATCAATACCTTGATCGATTACCGCTTCGCTCGCATACACCGCGCCAAGAACGGTCAAAATGGCCAAGGTTCGGATCGCTACGGAAAAAGCGCCGAAGATATTATTCTGCGCATGCCGGTCGGCACGCTAATCAAAGATATCAACACGGATACAGTGGTCGCCGATCTGGTGCGCGATCAGCAAAAAGTTCTGCTGGCCAAAGGCGGCTCAGGCGGCCTTGGCAATCTGCACTTCAAGTCCAGCACCAACCGCGCACCGCGGCAATTTACCTTTGGCGAACCCGGTCAGGAGTTTGAGTTGAAACTGGAACTCAAAGTGCTCGCCGATGTAGGTTTACTCGGCATGCCGAATGCCGGAAAATCCACGCTGATCCGCGCGGTATCCGCCGCACGCCCGAAAGTGGCCGATTACCCGTTCACCACCCTGCACCCTAACCTCGGCATGGTGCGCGTCGACCAGAACCGCAGTTTCGTCATGGCCGATATTCCCGGGCTAATTGAAGGAGCGGCTGAAGGCGTGGGATTGGGTCATCGTTTTTTAAAACACTTGGCACGCACCCGGCTGCTGCTGCATGTCATCGACATGCAGCCGCCGAACGAAGAAACCGATCTGGTACGTGAAGCGCATGCATTGGAAGAAGAATTGAGAAAATACGACGAAGCGCTGTATCAAAAACCACGCTGGCTGGTCATGAATAAAACCGACATGATACCGCAGGGCAAACGCGACGGGATTTGCCGTGATTTTGTCAAGAAATTAGGCTGGCAAGACAAATACTTCATTATCTCGGCATTGACCGGTGAAGGTTGCCAACTGCTGACGTATGCCATCATGGATTATCTGGATCAGCATCTGCCGCCGCAACCCGAAACCCCGATTCCGGAAAACGAACTATCGAATCCATGTTAAAGCAAGCACGCCGCATCATCATCAAAGTGGGCAGCAGCCTGGTCACCAATCAAGGCAAAGGGCTCGATCACGCCGCATTGGCCGGTTGGGCGGCGCAAATCGCCACGCTCAAGCAAATGGATAAAGACATCATCCTGGTCTCTTCGGGCGCGATTGCCGAAGGCATGCAACGGCTCAGCTGGGATAGCCGCCCGACCGCACTGTACGAATTGCAGGCCGCCGCCGCCGTCGGTCAGATGGGATTGGCGCAAGCCTACGCTTCGAGCTTTTCGCAGTATAGCTTGCAGACCGCGCAAGTGCTGCTGACGCACGAAGACCTGTCGAACCGCAAACGTTATCTGAACGCTCGCTCGACGCTGACCACGCTGCTCAAATTGGGCATCATTCCGATCATCAACGAAAACGATACTGTCGCTACCGACGAAATCCGTTTCGGCGATAACGACACGTTGGCGGCGCTGGTCACCAACCTGGTCGAAGCCGATGCGCTGGTGATTCTGACCGATCAGGCCGGTTTGTATACCAGCGATCCGCGCAAGGATCCCAATGCGAAATTGTTAAGCGAAGTGCACGCCGGCGATCCGGCGCTGGAAAAAATGGCCGGCGGCGTCGGCAGCAGCATCAGCCGCGGCGGCATGCAAACCAAAGTAATCGCGGCCAAACGCGCGGCGCGCAGCGGCGCCGACACGATCGTCGCTTCCGGGCACGAAGACAACGTACTGGTGCGTTTAAGTCAGGACGAAGTCATCGGCACGCATTTCGTGGCTAAATTGCCGGTGCTGGCGGCGCGCAAACAATGGCTCGCCGATTATTTGCAAGTGCGCGGTTATGTCACGCTCGACCATGGCGCAGTCAAAGCGTTAATCGGCGACGGCAAAAGTCTGTTGCCGATCGGTGTGGTCGCCGTCAACGGCGAATTCGAGCGCGGCGAAACGGTGTCCTGTCTCGATCCGGATGGCCGCGAAATCGCCCGTGGCCTGATTAACTACAGCGCGGTAGAAACGCAAAAAATCCTGAAACAACCCAGCAGCGAAATCGAAACGATTCTGGGTTACGTCGACGAACCGGAATTGATTCACAGAAACAATCTGGTTCTGCTGTAACCGCCACACCCTCGCCATCATGTCAGCCGAATCAACCCAACGCATCGCCGCCATCGACTGGTTGCGCGGCATCGTCATGATCCTGATGGCACTTGACCACGCATCATGGTTTTTCAATGCCCAGCGCATTTTCGCCGACTCGGTGTTGCTGTTTGAGCCCGGCGCCCGCTTCGCCGCTGACCAATTCTTCACGCGCTGGATCACGCATATCTGCGCCCCGACTTTCCTATTTCTCGCCGGCGCCTCAATCGCGATCAGCAATTTCCAGCGGCGGCAACACGGCATGAGTGATGCCGTCATCGAGCACGAATTATTAATGCGCGGCGCGTTTATCGCCTTGCTGGACATCGGCCTGTTCTCGCTGATCGGCGGCAAACCGGTACTGCAAGTGCTGTACGCCATTGGCATCAGCATGATGCTGATGGTCTATCTGCAACGTCTCGGCACCGGCGTAGTTTTCTCATTGGCGATCCTGATCATCACCGGTGGTGAATTTCTGCTGACGGTGCTGTGGCAACCGGGCGGCGACGTGCCGTTCTGGCTCGCACTCACGTTCGCGCCGGATTTCGGCGGCACTTACACCGTGCTCTACCCTGCCTTGCCGTGGTTCGGCATGATGTTGCTCGGCTGGGCGTTCGGCGAACGATTCATCGTCCACCCATCCGCTTCCTGGCAACCGCAGCGCGTACTGATGGTTGCCGGGTGGTTTGCGTTGACGCTGTTCGTCATTATTCGTGGTCACAACAATTATGGCAATCTGTTCATGCACCTCGAAGGCAACACCCTGATCAATTGGCTGCACGTCAGCAAATACCCGCCCAGCCTGGTTTATACGCTGCTGGAACTGGGTTTGATGGCGATCGTCCTGTCGCTGCTGATGCGGCTGGAATCGCGCAACAAAACCATCAATTCCAACAATCCGGTGCTGGTATTCGGTCAAACTGCACTGTTCTTTTACCTCGCACACTTCGCCGTGCTGAGATTATTAAAATTCTTTTTCGAGCGTGGCGATCTGGCGCAAACCTATACGATCACCCTGATCGCCCTCGTCATCCTATATCCCGTCTGCCGCGCGTACCGCACGCTGAAATGGCGCCATCCGCAAAGCGGGTTGCGTTTTCTATAGCATCGCCACCCGGTAAGGCATGCCGCTCACAATCCACTCGATTGCATAGCATCAGCGTTTCCATAACCAATTCCTGATTTATCTATGCGGGCTTTGTGGCTATAATGAGCGCCCTGTTGAATGGGAACAATTGCCATCTTGTCATCCGGAGCAAAAACGGAGGTGCCGTACCGGGAAAATCGCCTCCTTATTAGCCCTGAATCGCACACTATCAATTAGATCATTTTTTAAACGCACACATCCCCTATGCAAGGCCGCTTCGTATATTCAAAATGGTTATTGCTAACCATTGCCTGCTATTTTTCTACTTTTTTCATGGACACCGAGAATCTCTACGCCAATGGGCTGAGAAAATTTCTGGCGGATAAAAAACTGGAATTCGGCGGTTGGATTCATGGCGGCGCCACATTCAATCCAGGGCAATCGGGCGGTTATAACGGTCCGGTCATTTTCGCCGACCAAGCTAACCGTTTTCAACTGAACCAATTCAATTTGTTCATGCGCCGCCCCGTGGTGTCGGTGGGCAAGCGATGGGATTTCGGCGGCCGCTTTGATTTCATGTTCGGCACCGATGCCATTTTTACCCAAGCCTTCGGTGTGCCGGCATTCGATGTCAATACCGGCGAGCCCTTAAAAAGAAGCCACTGGGATCTTAATTTATGCTGCGCTTCCACGCGAACCTACAATATTGCCCTGCCGCAAGCATTCATAGAAACTTATGTACCGGTCGGTAACGGCCTCAACATTAAACTTGGCCATTTCTATACGCCGACCGGTTACGAGACTGTCCCGGCCCCCGATAATTTCTTTTATACGCGCGCGTATACCCTGAATATTGGCGAACCGTTCACGCACACCGGCGTACTCTTCAATTACAAAATCAATTCCAACTGGCTGATTCTGGGCGGCCCGCTTACCGGCAGCGCCAATGGCGGCTGGGACGCAGGCTGGGACAAGCAGCTGGGAAACTGGAACGGCATTACCGGTTTCACTTGGACCAGCGACAACAAGGCAACTTCATTCCACCTTTCCGGCACGTATGGCAAAACTTCGGAGCAAAGCAATGAAATCTGGGGGTTTTATAACGTCGTACTGCAACACAAGATCACACCGCGAACACAAATAGTCTTGCATCACGTCTATGGTCATGCCGGTGGCGTTTTACTGAATAACCTCAAATACGCCAACGTCGTCAAAGATGCCGAATGGTTCAGCGCAATAGCGCATCTATATTACAACCTTACCGACAATGTCGCGATGGGTATACGCGGCGAATGGTTCCGCGACCAGGATGGTTTCCGGAATCCCTCGCCGTTCCGGGTGGCGGCCGCCACCAACAACGTCAACGGAACACCCGCCAGCTACGCCGGTAACATCAACAACGTAACGATCGCACCTGCCGACTACTATAACCTTACACTCGGTTTCAACTGGAAAATAGCCAGAGCATTCAAAACTCAATGGGATTTCATCAAAAAATTGAATATCCGCACAAACATCCGCTACGACCGGGTCGATGCCTATAAAACAGCCACTTACCGACCGTTTGCCGGCAACAAGGATCAGATCTTATTTTCATTGGACTTCGTCTTACCATTTTAAGGAAGCCCGGAAAAAGATAGCGAGCGACGATCAGACAAGGCGGAATCAGACGGAAAAGCGCGGTTTACAAGGTGTAAATAAACATTTCAAGTCTGATTTCAACACAACATGACCGAGCGCAGTGATTTTTCAGAGCTTTCCTGACGGCTTTCTCCATTCAGTTTGCATTCAGACAAGCCAGCGTAGATTGATGCCATCAGGAATTCACCTGAAACGAATAACGCAAAGGAGAAAATCATGAGCATAATAACCAAACGGATTAGCCTTAGCCTTTTATTGATCTCACTATTAACTATCAGCTTGACGATCCCTTCCTTGGCGCATGCGGATAGAGGCCATCATCACCGACACCATCACGGCCATCATCACCATAACCACTCTAACGGCTATATCTACAGCCAGCCACCCAGATATTATCAACCGTACTATCCTCAGCCGCGGTATAGCTATAACTACTACCCAGCACCTGTTTATGCTCCGGCTCCTGTTTATGTTCCAGCCCCTATCCCGCCTCAAATGATCATGGGCATCAATACCGGGAATATGGACTTTATGTTACGCTTCTGATGCGAATAGCGGGCACCGGATACGGACAAAACCAATCCTGCCCACTCACATCCACTTTCGGGCGCAAGGGTATCGTGTTATGAACAAATGGCGAGAAGCTTTACTCATTGCATTGATCATGGGTACCGTAGCGGCGAATGCGATAGCCGGACGGCAACATGCAATCCGTGAACAAAGTAACACTAGCGATACGGCTGACGGCATTTCGGAGCAGCGCGCGATCGCAATCGCCCAACAGCGCTTCAAAGGGCGTGTGCTGGCGATCAACCGCACCGATCACCTCTACCGCGTCAAAATACTGAGCGATCAAGGCATAGTTCATATGGTTCTGATCAATGCATTGGATGGTGTGGTTGTATCCGCTCATTAATCTTCAAAATAACCCATATGATTCAGTTCACCATGTTTTATTGCTGTCATTGTGCGCCACAGGAGGGCTGAATGCGCATTCTGGTCATTGAAGATGAACTTCGTTTGCAAAACCAGATCCGCCAGCAATTGGAAGCGGCGGGCTATATGATCGATACCTGTGGCAACGGCGACGAGGGTCTCTTTCTCGCCACGGAATACCCGCTCGATGCCGCTATTATCGATATCGGCCTACCCGGTAAATCCGGTCTGGAAATTATCAAAGCGCTGCGAGAACGCGGCAGTCTGCTGCCTATTCTGATCCTGACCGCGCGCAGCAGCTGGCAAGACAAGGTGCAAGGACTGGAAATGGGCGCGGACGATTACCTGACCAAGCCGTTTCAAATGGAAGAACTGCAAGCCCGGGTCAAAGCGCTGCTGCGCCGCGCCACCGGCATACCGCAAACATTATTGAAATGCGGTCCCATTGCGTTGGATGTCACGGCGCAATCGGTCACCGTCAACGGTGCGAATATCGAATTGACATCGTTTGAATACCGTTTGCTGGAAGAGCTGGTGCGCCACCACGGCGAAGTGCTTTCCAAACATACATTGGCTGATTATCTCTATCCGCACGACGAAGATCGCGACAGCAACGTGCTCGAGGTCATGATCGGCAGATTGCGCCGCAAACTCGACCCCGGCGGCACGCTGAACCCGATCGAAACCATGCGCGGGCGCGGTTACCGCTTCACGCTGGAATGTAACAAATCGTCATGATGTCACTCAATCAGCGCGTTTTGCTCAGCGCAACGCTGGTCTTGCTGGTATTTATCGCCGGAATCACATTGACACTGGATCGCGCCTTCTATGACAGTGCGCACATCGGTGTCAAGGATCGGTTATTCGCAAAACTGTTGATGCTGATGGGTGATGTTGAAGTGGAAGAATCCGGCAAATTGGATGTACCCACAAACCTGCTCGATGCAGAGCTCGGTCACGTCAATTCAGATACCTACGCCTTCATCATCGGCCCTACTAACACCATCATGTGGCGCTCTACTTCATCGCTAAACAAACCGATTCCAGCCGTTGCGTTACTGGAAAAGGGCAAAAAGGAATTCGAGCAAATCATGCTCAACGATGAACCGTACTTTATTTACCGTTACGGCGTCGCATGGAAAACACCGTCCGGCGATTACCCACTGACTTTCCATGTCGTTACCGATACCGTGCTATTCGAAGCGCAAATCGAACGTTATCGCGAAGATTTGTGGGGTTGGCTAGGTGTCATGGCTATATTTCTGCTTGCCACACAAATGCTGGTATTGCGCTGGGGTTTGTTACCGCTGCGCACGGTTTCCGTGGAGCTTGCCGCGATCGAATCCGGCCAACAGGAAAGTCTCAAAGGCACCTATCCCAGCGAACTCAAGCTATTGACCGACAGTATCAATTCTTTGATCACGCACGAGCACAAACAACAGAAACGCTACCGCAATGGCTTGGCCGATCTGGCGCACAGCCTGAAAACACCGCTCGCCGTGCTGCAAGGTACGATCCATAGCGAAAACGACGAAGCGACCCGGCACAAAACGATACAAGAGCAAATCGACCGCATGGATAACACCATCCAATATCAATTACGCCGCGCCGCAACCGCCGGCAGCTCGCCGGGCATGGGATTGATCCTGTTACGCCCGATGGCCGACAGAATCGTCAATACGGTTACTAAAGCTTATCGCAACAAAAATCCCAACATCGCCGTAGCAATCGATGACACTATCGGTTTGCGCATCGACGAAGGCGATTTGATGGAGTTACTCGGCAACTTAGTCGACAATGCATTCAAGTGGTGCCGTCATAACGTGCATTTATCCGCTGAGTGCCAAGGAAATCAAGTGGTGATTCAAGTCAAGGACGATGGCCCCGGCATCCCGCCGCATGAAATCGCCAGAATCCTGGAACGCGGGGTGCGCGCCGACCAATCCACACCCGGTCACGGCATCGGCTTGGCGATTGTGCGGGATATCATGCAGGTCTATGGCGGCGAACTATCGATTGAAAATAATCCTGACGGCGGCCTTTGCATCACCTTGCGTCTAAAGAAAAGCAAATGATGCGTACGCGCATTATCCATTCAGGCTTTGATCAGCGTCCATGCCCCAATCAGGATAAATCCCGCCCCTGCAATGTAGTGCAAATGTTTCTCGCTGACATAACCGGAAATAAAACTGCCCGCCAGTACCCCGATCGCCGAAGTCGCGACCAATGCCAGCGAAGCACCGACAAATACCGTCAGTTTGCTGACTTCTTTGTCCGCAGCAAACAGCATCGTCGCCAATTGTGTTTTATCACCCAGCTCCGCAATAAACACGGTGGCAAATACGGTCAGTAAAATTTTGTAATCCATGGCGATCATGATCATCCGAAAGTTAGACTCGAAAAGATGTTGCAGCAAAGGCTGCAGTGTAACTCAAACCAGCCTAATACATCATGCGTAAGGGATTATCAGGGAAGCTCTAAAAGGTAGTGAGTAAATTGCGATGTGATCATCATAAAACACAAGACCCGGAGTTATCCGGGTCTACGCAATCCAAAGAAACGCTAAATACTGTTTCCCTAAAACTTAAAAGTCACCATGGTATAGCCATAATTGGTGTCCTTCATGCCCGGGCTGAATGGCACTTTGTCGAAGTAATCACCCTTAAATATATGGCTATAGCCAAAGTCGAAGCTCACCCGCTTCAAGTAACTCCACTGTGGATCCCAGCCTAAACTGAGGTCCAGCATGTTACCCAAAAAGCTGCCGGCGCGGCCGGTCGGGTCTTGTAAGCCGCTGCCGACAAACGCACCGTGTTTATCCGCCAGCCAGTATGCGCGATGCGACATCATCAAGCGCACGGTGGGTATCGGTACCAGCGTGGCGCGGAAACCGACAGGGGATAATAGATTGGACGGGAAGAACGGTCCGAACATACCGGTCGGACCATATTCGACGCGACGTTTTGCATACAAAATGTCAAAGTTTTTGTCCGGATCGCGGTCTCCCGATGCGAAGTCGAACAAGTAAACGGCGCGCAGCGGCATTGCCGTATTGAAACTGTATCCGATCTCGCCGTGGTGACGATGGGCGAACAGACTTTTGCCTTTAGTATCGCCGAACTGGTACATGGATTCGATTTCATAATCCATGCTGCCTTTCGCGGGCTTGGCGAACAGCCTGAAACCGGTGGTCGACAAGTTGCGCCGTCTGAGATTGTCACCTTCGTTCAACTGCAGGAAATAGCCATCGAAATTAGCCCAGCGCAGATCGCGGTTGGTGGCATAGGCGCCGGAGAAGTAGGTTTCGGGGGTGTTCCAGTTCAATGAAGTCGGATCCCGCTGCACCGGCCGGGCGCCAAATACGCGCAGACTCCATTTTTCATTCGTATTACCCATCATGAAGTGCAGACCGTCGAACGCGGGTGTGAAGGGCCCCCAGCGGTGTCCACCTACCAGACGAGCTTCTCCCAGGTCCATTATGAAACGGCCGACCTCAAATTTCGCCGCATAGCCGGTGTCGAGAAAGTTCTTACCGTGCACACCGAGATGCATTTGAGTGAAGTCAAAATGGTCTGCTATATTCGGATTATGATCCTGCCCGTAGCTGGCCATCGGAGCGCGGAAGTCAGTCAATTCAAGCGTAAACTTGAGTGGATCGATGATGTTCTTGACTTCAAACAAGAAGCGGGTACGTTGATTGACCTGATCGTTGAATCCCGGAATGGCTTTGGTAAAGCCGTGATCGTATACGTCATAGCGAGTGCGATGCTCGATCGCGACATTGAGCCAATCTGGCATCATCGCGGCCAGCGGCGTTTTGTGCTCCTCCATCAGCTTGGTCAAATTATCGAAGTCAAAGCGCGTATGCCCTGGTGTTCCCAGTGCGCTGAAGGGGGCGCTATTGGTTCCATTGGCTGGCGCGGTTTTGTTTTGAACAATAACGACAGACGGCTTTTTTGTTTTGTCCGTTTCCGTTTTTTCTATTTCCTCCGCGGCAAATAAGTGCGGACTCCATAAAAAACATCCAATAACAAAGAAAACCGTCCAGCAGGTAAATTGAATATTTCTCCACGTCATTTTGACACCCCCTCTTTTAATAATTCTCAAGTAAAAATCTGACATATCCGATTTAACTTTTTTTCAAATACTACTTGGGGATAACAAGCGAAAAAATCCGTGCAAGCACCTAAGCGCAAACCCTTACTCGGTTAGGTGGAATTGAATATTTAAAATGGAGAAAAAACACTACAAAGCGCCAAACCGGATCAATACCGCAATTTTGCGTTTCAACGAATAATACCTGGAGGAAAATCCGGGAATACGGGTCTTACCTTACTCACCGCAAGAAAACGCAATAATTGCCTGGAGCCGGACAAGTTGCAGGATAACAGAGGAATGTGCATCCAATAAAGTGTGGCGATCAAATAAAACAATCCCGGCTGATAACAGCCGGGATTCAATGTGATACCTACGAGTGAGTAGTTTTACTTGCGCAGTTCTGTGTTATCCGGCTCAGTAAGAAGCGGCTGGCCCGATTGTCCATTGGCAGTCGGAAATTAGACACATGCCCCCAAACTCTTTTAATCTAGGGTGAATTGCCATGATAACCTTCTCTGCCTGCTTTTCTTCGCAGGCAAGCACTACCACGGCATTTTTTTCCGCCAATGCATAATCATCCGGATTGCGCTCACCGGTTGATCCCATCCCTCCCACCTTTTTGATAACGGTGAAGCCGCGCACGTTGGCTCTCTCAAGCAGTTCGCGCAACTCACCTAATGAATCTTCATTGATGACAATTTCGATTCGTTTCATCGATATTAGAATTTCTGATGGTAATACCATGATTTTCTCCAAAAATATTTATACCATTATGAGCGATGGATACTTACACCAACGGATAATAAGTCTCGTGCAAATACTGAGCGGCCGCATAGTACATAGGGATACCCACAACCACGTTAAACGGGAAAGTACAGCCGAGAGACAAGGTCAGGTAGAACGACGGATTGGCCTCCGGAATCGCAAGGCGCATTGCTGGCGGCACCGCGATATAGGAGCAACTGGCCGCCAATACCGTCACCAATGTGATACCACCTACCGAATAACCCAGCAAGAAGTGCCCCACGAACAAACCGCATGCCGCGCCAATCAGTGGCATCACAATACCGAAACCAACCAGAAAAACACCGACGGACTTGAATTCCGACAACCTTTTTCCGGCTTCCATTCCCATATCACACAAGAATATACACAGCGCACCCATGAAAATGAGTTCAAAGAAAGGCTCAATTTTCTTGTAGCTAGGGTCGGAAACTACCCAGCCGATTGCCATCGAACCGAACAACAGCAGGATACTACCGTTGGTGAAGGCTTCGATTATCAGATGTTTATACATTCCTTTGTCGGCTTTGGTGGCGCCGCCCATGATTTTCCGGGAATAGCCAGCCAGCACCAAACCAATCATGATTGCCGGTGATTCCATAATCGCCAGCATAACGACAGGATAAGCTTCGTACGTCACACCGATACCCCCCAGGAATGCAACCGCCGTCATATAGGTTCCCGCACTGACTGAACCGTAGTGCGCGGAAATGGCAGCAGCGTTGAGCGGATCAATTTTCCCGATCGCGCGTAGAATAATATAAGCGACGATAGGTAAGCCGATACCAAATCCGAACGCTGCCCATACCGCTGGAAGAGCGGACGCCATATCGGATCCGGCAAGCGCCTTACCGCCATGAAGTCCGATACCGATTAGCAAATAAATGACGATCATCTTGTGCATATCGGGAGGAAATTTCAGATCCGATTTGATGAGACAAGCAAACATACCCAGCGCAAAGAATAATATTGCCGGTACGAGAAGACTGGATACAGACATGATGACTCTCCTCTCAAGCTAAATTAGTTAAACGGGAAACTGCAGGTGCAATATTGCCGAGCGTCATATCAAGACCGTTTCTGACCGCGGCTGGATGCAGCTCGACAAGCTTTTGGGCCGGATTGACAGCAAATCTTTTGCTTGGCAATATCAAACAAACAGGCTGGGTAAATCCATAAGCTGTTATTTTTCTATTCATTCACTTCTCCAAACTGTTAAAAAGATGTATGGCATACAGGGAAAACAACCTATTACCGGATATAACCGGCTTACGAAGTCAAACTGCTTTTCTCTCATAGAGCAAAAAATCCAAGCAGGCAATGTCCGGTGTATCTTCATCGCAACAAACTCAACCGTAAGACTGACGCAAATCGCTTATTAAAAATAAGGTGATAGCAAAGCTCCATTCATATTCCCTGCTGTCAAAATCCTACAGAAGAACTACGCATGGTAATATTAGTGCTAACACGTAAGGGTAAACACGTAGGTACAAACACTTACATATCAACAATTTATAGAAATTAATCGCTTTTTATCGTAAGCTTTATTACGTTTCGTATCTGAATCCAACAGCAGGGAAATAACGTGATTGCTTCAGTTAAAGGTTTGAATTTCTCGACAGTGTTTGATGCTGCAGCCGATGCGATGCTATTGACCGAACATACCGGACATATCATATCGGCAAACCCCATAGCGCAGCGATTGCTAGGTTATACCGAAGCTGAGCTGAAAGGTCTGGCGATCGAAATGCTGATATCTCCCCGCTACCGCAAACAATATCGCTATTATCAAAAATTATTCTTAAGCAAACCGGTCAAGCGTCCCATGAGCGCCGGCAACGAGCTTGTCGCATTAAATCGCGAAGGCAAGGAATTGTTATTGGATATTAGCCTCACGCCCATGGAAGTCAGGCAAAAACTTTATACCCTCATCATATTCAATGTCGCTAATCGGCGTTTGGATACCGAGGAAGCATTGCGCGCCAGCGAAGAACGCTTGCGTTTGGCCAAGCAAGCGGCAGGCTTGGGTATTTTCGACTACGACTTCAAACACAACATCGTTTATTGGGATAAGCAGATGCGTAAGTTCTGGGGTAGATATTCCGAGAAAACTGTAAGTTATGAAGAATTTGTGGCCGCTATACACCCGGATGACCGGGAAGCACGGCAAGCGGCTATCGAGAAAGCCATGGATCCCGCCAGTAACGGCGAATTCAAGCTGCAATACCGCGTCATCAATCCCGTTAACGGCGCCGAGCGCTGGATATCGGCGCGTGGGCGGGTATATTTCGAGGCTGGGAATCCTCACCGGCTGATTGGTGTTACCCGGGACATCACCGAGCAGAGGAATATCCAGAAGAAACTGCAATTGCAGCGCGATGAAACGGAAAACATTCTCAAGCAACAAGTCGCGGCGCGCACGGCATCGGCAATTGCGCACGAGCTCAATCAGCCGCTAGCGGCAATTTCCGCATACAGCGAGGTAGTACTGCACGCTCTGAATACGAATAGTTTTAGTGCCGGCAACTTGAGAAGAGCACTGCAAGGTTGCGTGGAGCAAGCGCAACGCGCCGGACGCAGCTTGCACGAATTATTGGCTTTTCTGCAGAAGGGTGAATTGGTAACCGAACATTCCAATCTTGCCGAAGTCATACAGGAGGCGCTAAACGTCGTCTATGACGATGGTTATGGAGGATTTCATCCGGTGCTGCATTTGCAAGAAAACCTTCCTGCTGTGCAATGTAATCGCACGCAGGTACGGAAAGTACTGGTGAATCTTCTCAGGAACGCGGTCGAAGCCATGCGCACCGTCGATTCACCGATTTTATCGATCACTACTCAAGTGCAGACGGTCAACGAAAAGGAGATGGCCGTCGTGATTGTGCAGGATAACGGACCGGGTCTTGACCAAATCGCCGTCAAGCGCATATTTGAGCCTTTTTTTACCACCAAGCCCTCAGGCATCGGTATGGGACTCGTGATCAGCCGCGCCTTGATTGAAGCTAACGGCGGTCAATTATGGGTGGATTTTGATGCAAAACCGGGGGCTAAATTTCTATTTACTTTACCATTTGTGACATGATCATGTATGAACCGACCGTTTTTATCGTGGATGACGATGCCGCTGTTCGGGACTCGCTGACGTTGATGATCGAGCAGGCTGGCATACGCGTGCAGTCATTCGAAAATGCCAAAGCTTTTCTAAGCGCCTATCAACCGAACTTCTTCGGCTGCGTCATTATCGACGTGCAAATGCCCGGAATGGACGGCCTGCAATTACAGGATGAGTTATCCTGGCGCAAGATTTTACTACCGATCATCTTCCTGACCGGCCACGGCGATATTCCCATGAGCGTCAAAGCCATCAAGAATGGCGCGATTGATTTTCTGACCAAACCGGTAATCCGGGAAAAACTGCTGATTTGCGTGCGCGCTGCATTTGCCGAGGCTAAGAAGAGAATCAGCGATTTCACACAAAACCAGGAAATCGCCACCTGTCTGACAAAACTCACAAGGCGCGAGCGGGAAGTCATGCTACTGGCCGTGCAAGGACGCTCAAATAAAGAAATCGGCTCTTCCCTGGGTATCAGCTTCCGCACGGTAGAAATCCATAAATCCAAAATCATGCAAAAAACCGGCGCCAGCAATCTGCTCGACCTCGCCCGCATCGCCCGCGAAAGCGAACTGGGCGAATAATTTGCTCATCTACCTTTTTCAAATTCCAAGGCATTTTGAAAAAGGTAGCGCGCAATGATCGGGAAGGCGAAATCAGAAAAAAGCGCAGTTTACGGGTAGTCAACAAGCATTCTAAATCTGATTGCAACACAGCGTAACCGAGACCTATCAACAAGACAGACGAGGGAGCGAGTGCCGCGCAACGAAGTGATTCGCTCGTATAGTCAATTAATCAGCGTTTCCCTAGAAATTCTTACCAATAAATTCCGGTCTTAAAACGAAACAGCCACGCTATAATACGCACCAGCCGATCTGTGCGTACTTTTCTATCACTTCCTTACAGTTTTAGCTAAACATGAAGTCTCGCATTGCTAATAAAAAAATCTGCACTAAGCGAACATGAATGTTTGGAGAAAATACCTGCATCTGTTCAAGACCGCCGAGACCAGGCGCTTTGCCATACTATTCGCCATCATTTATTTTGCACAGGGCATGTCAGCCCTGCCCGATCAAGTCATATCGATTATTTTTAAAGATCAAGGTCTGGAAGCGGATGATGTCGCCGCTTTTTTCCTATTCGCATCTATTCCCTGGTTCATCAAGCCATTATATGGATTGATCTCGGATTTCCTGCCATTGTTTGGGCAACGCCGTAAGAGCTATATGCTGCTGACTTCATCGCTCGCATGCTGTGCCGGTCTGGTTGCAGCTTTAACCGCGCAACATAGTTACTGGGAGCTCGCCATTCTCTATACCGCCATGGGCTTTGGTTTGGCGTACACCGATGTCTTGAGCGACGCGCTAATGGTGGAAAACGGTAAGCAGAATGGCCTCACCGGTGCTTTTCAATCGGTACAATGGATCGCGATTACAGCGGCATCTATTCTGGTTGGCCTGCTGGGTGGATACTTCGCCGAACATCGCAGCATCCAAGTGGCTTTTGCCATATCGGCCATTTTTCCTTTTACCGTGCTGCTTGTGGCAGTTTTCTTCGTGCGCGAGAAAAAACACGTCACTATAGGATCGAGAGAATTCAAGAAAACCTGGAAGGCATTGCGGGAGGGATTCGGCGAGCGCTCCATTTGGTTGGTGGCCGGATTTATTTTTCTGTTTAACTTTAGTCCATCTTTTGGCCCGGCGTTTTTTTATTATAAAACCGACACGCTGGGTTTTAGTCAACTTTACATTGGCATCCTAAGCTCCATCGATTCCGCCTTCAGCATACTTGGCGCCCTCATTTACGCGCTAATGTCAAAAACGATACCGTTGCGGCGCATGATCAACATCGCCATTGGCCTCTCGGTGATCACTTTACTGGCCTATTTGGCATATCGCGGCGAAACCTCCGCACTATTCATTCATATGATCTGGGGCGTGACCAGCATGATTACCACCCTGGCATTCCTGGATCTCGCCGCGCGCGCTTGTCCGAAGCGGGCGGAAGCCACCTTCTTCGCACTGCTCATGTCGATTTTTAATTTCGGCACGCTGGCCTCGCAAAATATCGGTGCGCAATTGTACACGGCGCTCGGCGAAGGATCGTTTGCATACACCTGGCTGGTGGCCGTTTCGACCTGCACGACGGCCGCCATCTGGCTACTCGTGCCGTTGATCCATATCGAACACATCGAAGCACGCGCATACGAGAATCAATCCGGCAAATCCTGAGTATCAACCGCAACTCTCATTACCATGAAGCCAACCAAGTATCGATCGGGTTTAGTAGTAAAATACCTCGCACATTTTATGCGCTGATTCTATATATTTGCAGCGCTTAGGAAGCCCTGAAAAACGACTGCGCTCGCTCAAACTGCGTTGAAATCAGATTCAAAATGCGCATTTACTCAAGTAAATTGCGCTTACCTGATTTCACCTGACCTGATCATCGCCCACTACCTTTCTCAGAGTTTCCCTTATTCAAAACCCATAAAAACCGAGGACTCACAAATGTACGTCACCATCGTCTATGCATCCGTCAAAGCGGACAAAGTGGAAGTATTCAAGGAAGCTACCCGCATAAATCATGAACATTCGATTCGCGAACCCGGCAACGTGCGTTTTGACATTCTGCAATCCGCCGGCGATCCGACTCAGTTCGTCTTTTACGAGGCTTACAAAACCCAACAGGATGCCGCGGCGCATAAAGCAACCGCGCATTATCTGGCATGGCGCGATACCGTCGCGGATTGGATGGCCGAACCGCGCAAGGGTGTAGTGTATGACGGTTTGTATCCGGTTGTGAGTAACTTATGACGCCATTTTCCATCGCCCGGCTGCCGCGTATCGAATTCAGCGCGGGCGCCTTGAAGAAACTGCCGGACATTATCGCGGGTTATGGCGCACGCGTTCTGCTGGTTACCGGCACACGTTCCTTTATCAATACCCCACATTGGCAACTCCTGATCGATCAACTCGAACATCGTTCCATCACCTGGCGACACTGCACTATAGCGGAAGAACCCTCACCCGCTCTGATCGATGAATTCGTCAAAGCTCATGCCAGCGATCATTTCACTGCCGTCGCCGGGATCGGCGGCGGCAGCGCGCTCGATGCCGCCAAGGCGATTGCAGGATTATTGCAAGTACAACGCTCGGTGATGGACTATCTCGAAGGTGTCGGTCCGGAATTGCCGTATCAAGGCCCGACCGTGCCGTTCATCGCTGTGCCTACGACCGCCGGTACCGGCAGCGAAGCGACTAAAAACGCCGTGCTCAGCATACAAGGCGAAAACGGTTTCAAGAAATCATTCCGCCACGACAAATTGGTCGCCGAATACGCCATCGTCGACCCGGATTTGCTCGAAAGCTGCCCACCCGGTGTAATCGCCGCCAACGGCATGGATGCACTGACGCAACTGCTGGAATCATATGTGTCGATCAAAGCCAACACTTTCACCGATGCACTGGCGGTCAGCGGACTGCAAGCCGCCCGCGACGCACTGATCCCGCTTTACCACCAGCACGGCGATCTACCGCAACACCGCGAAAAAATGGCCTACGCCGCATTGCTCTCCGGCATCACGCTGGCGCAGGTAGGCTTAGGTTCAGTACATGGCCTGGCATCCCCGCTCGGCGCTTTCTACCCGATCCCGCACGGCGCCGTGTGCGGCACCCTGGTTGGGGCCGCGACCCGAATCAACATCCGCAGCATGCAAACGCGCGAACCGAACAACCTAGCGCTAGCAAAATACCTGCACGTCGCCGAGATCCTGTGCGAGAAACGCTTTATCGATCCGGAAACCGCTTTTAACGCCTTGATCGATTTACTGGCGCAATGGACCGCCGAACTCGCCCTGCCGCGCTTATCGCATTACGGTTTGCAATCCTCAAAACTCGACAAAATCATCGCCAATTGCCGCGGCAATAGTATGAAGACCAATCCGATTGTGCTGACGGATGACGAGATCCGGCAGATTTTGCTGGAAAGACTGTAGTTATTCAGATCGAATTAAGTACGCGACAAAACAATTTTTCCGCGCATTTTGGGGATCAAAACTGTCATTCATCGTGTCTGAGGAGAGTCTGCATAAGCAAAGATCTGACCAATTTAACCGTCAACCGGTAGAATATTCTGAAAAACCCCTATCAATCGATCGCACTCAATTTGCGAGTTAGTTTTCTACAACCATGCTGTGTAAAAAATGAAGGCTCAATATAATCCGGGAAAAGACAGCGTACGTCTTTTATTACTTCGCAGATTCTTGTGGATTTCAGCTATTGCGATTCTGGTAATCATGAGCGTGCCCTTTGTTACATCAACTTATGACAAGATCGTTCGAGATCAAATGAATTCTGGCATTCATTCGATGCAATCCGGTGAAATAATTCTTCCCGAACTCGTGTTGATCCCGGCTGGTTCTTTTGATATGGGCGAACAAGATGCTGCATTTATAAAAAATCTGGATGCGGAAGAAAAAAAATATTTTGGTATTCCGGGCAAACATATCCAAATTGACCGCCCCTTTTACATGAGTAAATACGAGATTACCAACGAACAGTACGATAGCTACCTACGGGCACAGAAATTCAGAAACCAGGCGGAAAGTAATTCAAGTACCCAGCCAATCGGCAAAGAAAATACCATAGGAAAATTACCCGCGGTAGAGATCAATTGGCACGGGGCGATGGCCTTTGCAACCTGGTTGGGAGAACAGAACCGGCTTAGCTGCCGGTTACCCACCGAAGCGGAATGGGAATACGCTGCCAGAGCGGGACTGAAAACCGCTTATCCGTGGGGTAATGAAGCCGGGATTAACAATGCCAATTGCAGCCAATGCGGCAGCCGGTGGGATAATCATCAGGCGGCACCGGTGGGACAGTTCAAAGCAAATCTTTACGGCTTATACGATACATCCGGAAATGTCTGGGAATGGACCTGTTCGGCATGGCATGATCAATACGATGGACAGGAGCAGCAATGCGCCCGTATGGATGAATTTGGCTCACGCGCGGTGCGCGGCGGTTCCTGGGCCTATGACTCCAAGTATATACGTTCATCTGTTCGCGGCGAGTTCGATGCCGGCATCCGGTACAATAATTTTGGATTCCGGGTAATGTGTATTTTTCCCATCCAATAGCCGATCGGCCATAAGATTGCACTTCCTTGCTCCACCCCGTAATACCGGCCGCAATACCGGATTACGCCACATCTGCCGTACCGGCCTGATAGGTCCGGGTTGGAAGGCAAGCCGCGCGACGAACACTTCGGTAGCAGTCCCATCGGCGCAACCTTTGCTGAAGTCTTGCGCCTTGACCAAGAAACAGCTCTATTTAACTCTGAGTTTGGTAACAGAAACCTGTGCGACGGCTTCTTCAAGTATCAGAACCTTAAGGCCTTGCCATTGAGCCCAGGCAGTCAGCAGCAAGCGCAGAAAAAAGGGCGCTCCCGGCATGATCCACATTTCCGTCACGCGCCTGTCGGCGCGCTGCCAGCCGCGTGACAATACTTTCAGTATCATGCGCAGCCGCGAAGTGTGGCCATGCATCTGCAAGCAGATCAGCCGGGAAGGCCTCGCCGGCGCAAACCAATGAACGGAACCGCCTGCATGGAATCTTTGCTCAATGATTGCAAGAAAATCTTCACTGAAATCCGCCAGTGCGCAATTGCCTGAAAGCAATAGAACATTTTGCTGCGCTTGCGGATAGCGTGATAAGTACACGGCGCGATTGCGCCGCGCCAGTTGGATACGATCTTCGCCGAACGATCCCGCACCTTTATGATAAATATGCACGTTGGGGTGAACGCCAAAACGCCAGCCGTTTAAATCGAGGCGGCGGCCGAGGTCGATGTCTTCGTAGTATCCACGGCCGAATGTAGCATCAAAGCCGCCAACTGCCAGGAAGGCGTCGCGGCGGATCAGAATCGCATGTCCCCGGAGATAATAAGTCTGAACATAATTTCCTTTGCGCAGCACATAGCGGCTGAAATCGAAGCTGTCATAGCTATTGCCTGCCGGAATAATGGCCGCCAGTTTGTCGTCGGCATCAAATGCCGCACAGAGCTGCGGCAGGATGTTCTGATTGACTTCGGTGTCGGAGTTCAGAATCAGCACATAAAAAGCATTCGAGCGACTGACGGCCGCGTTGACTGTCAAACCGAACCCTTGATTCTTTTCCGCATGACAAACCTCTACGCACGCATACGGTAGATGATCCAGCATCTCGCGCGTTTCACTGCCGGATGCATCATCCTGAATGAGCACACGCTGTATGGATTGCCCCAGGTGGTTGACGACCGAATCGATGCAGCGTCTCGTCAATTCCGGCGCATTATAGACCGGGATTACCACGTCAACAGTCTTGGCGGCAGATTGCGTTTTCAGATTTTCCATAAACTCACTGCCGCATTTCGCGAAGCTGGCAACTGGCTTCCAATAACGCTACATAGCGGGGCAAAACATCCGCATCTCCGCAACCGTGGATAATTTCCTTGAGAAAACGCTGCCGGTGTTCTTCATCGTAAAATGAACCGCAACCCGCCAATATCAACTCGCTGATTCTTTGGTATACATCATCGCGGCATCGTAATTCGGTCCCGGGTATATACTCGGCTACAACGGAGCGGCCCGCATGCAGATAATCCGCCGCCAGTACCGGCTTTCCAGCCGTTACCGCTTCAAAAACAACCGAAGTTGCAAGATCCATCACGACATCCGCCCAATTCAACAAATGAACGGAGTGTACATCATCTGTCGCTATGCTGACATTCGGCAAGCACAAAATTACCTTATTTCGCGTCAGAGGTTGCCGCCAGCCGCCACGAGTGTGCGGTTTGATGATGATTTCAACACCGGGAAAAGCTGCGATCATCTGCACCACCTCGCTAACTTCTTCCCAGAATGTGGTGAACTCGCTTTTGCGCAAGAAAATGACCAATTTAAGCCGGTTGCTGGCGCGCACGAGTGGTGAAGGCGGTTGCAACTTCGCCAATTTATCCAGCCATTCGGCGCAGAATCGTGGCGATCCCAACACCGCGATCGATTGCGCGTGCATGAAAGGACGGAAACGCACAGCACACAATTCATTCGGCACCACGACCTTATCGAATAAACAACCGGCGGAATACATGGTATCCGGCTGCAGTTTCCACTCACCGCTCCGGATGAGGTGATTGGCGTGCGGGCTATCGCCATGCGGCAGCGAAACCGCACCCAACCCCTTGTCGTGCGCCATGGCGACGACCGTTTCGACCCACTCGATGCACACCGGAGAATTCCGGGTTACCCAATCGAATACGACTACGCCATTGCCGTTACCGGCAAAACTTCTCTCCAGCAATTTCCGGGAAGTGTTTCTCCAGACTTGTTGACGCTTTTCATCGCCGTGCATCGCAATAGCTTTCTGCGCCAACGGTTTCAGCAAAGAGCGTTTCATGCCCGGCGACAATAACAATGTTTGCAGTCGCCATAACAGATACTCCAGCGATGTCAACACATCCCGGATATGCGCTAGCCGCACACCTGTCAACTTGCGCAAGAACGCAATGCGGTAATCGTTACGGATATTGCGATGACCGATCAGCACCACATCGCAAACATGGCCGGATTCGACCCATTTGAAGATAACCGGGGTGATATGATCGATATCGTTGTAATGACGAAGAAAGAAAAGCGCTTTCATGTCATTTTCTGTGAGGAGCCGGCACAACCATCATTCATTCAACGGGTGATCGATATCGAATACCTACGCAGTAATCCGATCGGAATTCTTCATTTTTAAAATAAGATCGCACACTTCGCGCACAGCACCGTGACCACCGGAGTGTTCGCAAACATAATAGGCTTTTTGTAAAACTTCCGGCACTGCATCGGCCGGACAACAGGCCAAACCTACATTCTCGAGGCATGCCAAATCGCAGAGATCATCACCGATATAGGCAATGTCTTGCAGCGCAATTCCCTTGCGCTTTGCCAGCTCTTTCAGCTGCGCAAGTTTGTCACTTATCCCCGGATAATATTCATCGATGCCGAGCTTTTTCATTCTCGCCGCCACGGCGGGGCTTTTTTCGCTGCTCATGAAGCAAACGTCGATGCCATTCTTGCGCAGCAGTTGCAGACCATGCGCATCGCGCGTGTTAAATTTCTTCAATGCTTCACCCTCAGGCCCATAGTACATGCCGCCATCCGTAAAGGTGCCGTCAACATCCAGAACCAGCATTTTCACTTGCCCGGCACATGCACTGAACTTCATCAGCTTTTGCCGCAGCAGCAACTGTTCAACGATGACCCAATCAGTTTCATCGTCAATCTCGATCGCCGTCTCCGGCGCCATCTCATGAATACCGATTCGCCCGCCAAGCCGGTTGCCGTAATCCTCCAGTATTCTCGTCCGGGTGAAATAAAAAGCGCCATTCTCCATTAGGCAGCCCAAAAAATCCTGGCGCCGCGGACGCTTAAGCGGATCGTAATTTATTGGCGTACCGTCCTCAGTCCAATAAAACCGCTTGGATTGCACCGCCGTTAACAAGGAATCGAGATGTTCATTCAGAAACTTCTGCTTAGCCGCGATGAAATCTTCCGCGCGCGTGAGCGGTGAAGTGGCTTGGATCAAACATAAAACATCGAAAGCGGCGCGTTGTTTGAACTCGAGCATGGCACTTTCTGTACTGGCGGTATCAGTGCAGGTTTCGGCAGAACGATCCAGAACCGCCACCCCTGCCGGAAATTCATCCAACACTTTCTCACGGACTCTTGCAGAATCGCTCGCCACGTAAATTTCGTCGAAACACTGCGAAGCAATCGCCTGTTCCAGGCTCCATGCAAACAATGGCCGCCCTGCAATAGCACGCACATTTTTATCGACAATGGATTTTGAATTGGCGCGCAGCGGCATAAAAGCAACCCAGCGCATCAGTTGAAGTGTACCCCCTGTACTCGCTTCAGCTTGGCGCGCTGCGGCGCTTCGATTGCTAGTATCGGCGCATCTTTGAAGGTCAGTGCTTGGGAAACGGCGCGCACATCCCGCACCAGACGGCGCAGACCATCCGGTTCCAGTGACGCTGCATGATCGGTCCCCTTCCAGGTGCGGTCGAGAGTGAAATGGCGTTCGATCCAGGATGCACCCAGCGCCACAGCCGCAATGTCTACCGCAATTCCTAAGTGGTGTCCGGAAAATCCAATTTCCTTGATACGCGAACCAAACCGCTTATTCAGCGTTTGCAGCTCGAGCAAGCACACTTGATCGAATGGAACGGGATAACCCGAGGTGCAGGCATACAAAACAACACGCTCAGCCGCATTGCATTTTTCCATTAACTGCACGATCTGCTCTTGTTCCTCGTATGTGGTCATGCCGACGGAAATATGAATATCGCCGTGATAATCTCTGGCGAGAAATTCAAGCATCGGGAAATTGAGATTGCATGCGGAAGGTATCTTGATGAACACAGGGTTGAGATCGGCTATTTGCTTGGCTGAAGTTAAATCCCACACGGAAGTTGAGTAACCGATACCGAACTCCTTGCAATATTGTTGCAGTTGCCGGTGCTGATCGACATCAAATTCAAGAAATTCGCGATGTGCGCCATAGGTATCGCCATAGCTGTTCTGCGCATTGGGATGCGGCGCATTATATTCTTCCGGTGTCAGCAATTCCTTATTGGAGCGCTTCTGAAACTTCACAAAATCGCATTTCGCAAATGTGGCTGCAATTCCGATCATTTCCCTGGCGATTTCCATGTCACCTTTATGATTACAACCGATTTCGGCAATTACCTTGGGCACTTTCATAAAATTTCCGGTTATTCCATTATTAATCAATTGAAAACTAAATTACCAGCAAAAACTGGCGGTTACGAGCTACATCTATTCTCAGTACAAAGAAACCGTTTTACATGCATCTTAGCTCCAATAGACCGGAATCTAATTGGTGGCGACCCAGGTCGATGATTTGTTTCCTTTCAAGTAAGCCGAGCGATGCTGTGGTGAAAGCAAATCCAAATCAGGAAACCACGGCATGTGCAATGCGGAAAAATCCCCGGCAACCCGTACGGCATCGAAAAAATCTCCGTTATAGTGTTTTTTGTGATAAATCGCAAAAGTTGTATCGATGGGCGCGGCGTACACTTCCAGCCGGTCATGCTTGAGCGGTTTATTCCAAAAACGCGACTCCCATTGCGGCACCGTCACCAATTTATCGAAAGGCACGATATTTCCCAAGCTTGATTTCATGCGGCGATCGGTCAGACTGTGCCCAACCTGGTAAGGTAGAGCGAAGCCTGCTTTGAAGCATTTGAAGTGATCGCAAACATTCGTGAGCTGCTGAATGAAATCCGCTGGCAAGTGCCGGTTAAACAACAAATCCGGATCGGTATAGCCGAACGTATCGGGCAAAACATCGTAGATCGGCCCTTGAAACCCCACGCGCGCACCCATGTTAACCGCCGACCGTACGACGAAAGCTCTTTTTGCCGCAGTAATCTCGGCAAGAATGGCAAGCGTCTCGGCGTCTTTGGAAGCATTGTCGATAATGATCGGTTTAATAGATCGTGTGTTGAGTTGTTGTACACAATGATTGACGTAAATACCATTATTATAAGATACGATCAGTATCGGCACCGAACCATCCAGAGAATCAACTGCTGATTCGATCTGTGCGACAAGATTACGGATCGGTTTTTTGTAAAGGTATCGATGAAAAATTTTTTTCATGATTTAATCCGGCAGCACCCTATCGCGTTCACTCTTTTGCATTATAGAAATTTTCACTTATTTCTGCTGCAGGTGCAGTTTGCGGCATTTTTCCTCTGCGCTGGGAACAAACCATGAAAAGATGTTTCGAGTGTTGCTCGATTTTGATCGAGTCAAAACGATTCAAAAGCTGACCGAAGCGAGTGATTTTTTGTTCCAGATCAGCCACTGAAATTTCCGGAAAACGATGATCGTGATAAGCCAGCCGGTTGAGCCCGGGGCGTCGCATATAAAGGTTGGTCAATGCCGCTTTTATCTTGGTGAATAACCATCCTTGCGCAAAAGTACTCAGTTGCCTGGATGGCGGCCGGTTTTTAGAATAACCGCTGGATTCCAATACATCGACAATGCGTTCGCACGCCAAAGATCCTTTCTGCGCCGCCAAATAATAGTCGATCAGAGCCTGGCGTTCCTCACCGCCGGCGCCTCCTAGTTCACCTGCCAGGATCCTGTTCAATGTCGCCTGCAGTTCTTCAAAGTTGAAGCACTGGTAACTGAGCTTTGTCGGCAATCCCTGAAAATCATAGTCATAAAACTTATTCAATGTCGCCAGATAAGAAACTGCCGGAACACCGAGAACATAGGCTTCCAAACCTGTTGTGCATCCGTTGTGCACCAGTGCCTTTGTTGCCAGTAGCCAAGGAATGACGTTACCCTCCTTGTTGATTACGATCCGATCACTGCGTGCAGCGAGATCCTGATAAATTTGATTGCTCTCACTGGGGTGCGGGCGGACAACGATAGTCATATCGGGAAATGCCCGTTCGAGCGCCGGAATCAATCGTTTGAAATCTTCCAGTATCGCTTGCTTGTGATCGCGCAAACCTTCGGCAAACTCAAGACTCATGCCAATTCCTGCCTGGCCGCGGCGCGCCATTTTAGCAGAATCTTTTGCAACTTGAAATAAACCGATGCTGGGAATGAAAGGATTCACATCGCTGAAATTTGTATTGATCAGAATGAAATCCCCATAACGATCGCGCAATTTTTTAACTTCCGGATCAAAAAATGGACGCAACTCCGGTCTCAGCATATCGCCGCGCGGATTGCCCGTTATGTGAATCGGCAGATTCCGCGGCAGATCGGGATACTGCTGCATTAAGTCGACATTCTCCTGTCCCCAGGCGAAGACATGCGACACTTTATTGATCGTTTGCGGGGAAAGCCGGAGTGTGAAATAGGTATCGGCGGGCGGATGCACCAGTGCTTCTTCTTCCCAAGCAACAATTTCATGACCCAGTTGACGCAACGCTTTGAACATTGAACTACTAAGACTGCGCATGCTTTTAGCGAGATAAACACCGCGCGGGATGGATGCCACCTGAAAATGCGCGAAAGCCCGTGAACCGATCAGCACGGGAAAGCCGCGTTCCGCTGCGAAACACGCTAATAAAATTTTAGCGTCCAGTTCACGCACCTGGCTCTCTACTGGAATAATCAGCGTTGAGGCGGAATTTTCCACACTGTCATTTGTCATTTTTGTCAGGCAGTTACCAAATCTATTTGTGCCGGCAACACAGAATCCCTGTTTTCTATCCAGTCGCAGCGCTCCGAAAGCACCCGGAAGAGTTCCGGATCGCCTGAGATAGCCGCAATCTCATGATTAAGCCAGAAGGATGGGTTGGTCCAATTGAAACTACCGAAAATAGACCACGTTTGACCGCGATCCTCTATCAGCACCAATTTAAGATGCATCGGTAATTCCTCCTCATTGCGGTTGCGCTTGAAGCGGATTCCGGCGGACATCAAACGTTGTTCAACCTTGGATGTAACACGCCGGTATGTCGCCTCAGCGAATATCTCCAGCGTTACGCCGCGTCTCGCCAGCTCAATCATGAAATTGACCGCCGCTTCGCTCCTGATATGTGATGCAAAAATGCGCACATGTGCACTATCACTTACTTTGTTCAAAAACTGCATTACCGGATGTGAGCGCATGCGCGGCCATAAATGAATGGTGGTACTACCGCTCCGGATCGCCTTATTGGCTTCCGCAGAAAAACGGTAGAACAGCCCTGACTGCGTTTCATGCAAGTTACGCGCGTGTTTTACCAACTGCGAAACCAGAGCCGCATCGGTAAACCCTATCAATGCATTGTAACCCTTATCTTGATCGCCGATCTCACGAATGATATCGAGCCTTTCTTCCGCCTGATTTCCGGAGGGATTGAACGAACCGATAAAAGCAATAGGCTCCGGATGCGAAAAGCAGTAAAGTTTTTCATGTAATTGCGGGGCCCATGTTCGCCCTGCCGGAGCCGGCAACCCCGGGAACGTCACGAGGCGCAAGCCGTCACCCAAACCTTCCGACCCTAATAGCATGGCAATCACGGCATCGTTAGCATCGGCAGTGCGCGGTTTACCTGCCAAGCTTACGGTGACCTTAACACCGCGCTGGCGCGCTCGAACGAGCGCTTCAGCCAACTTCAGGTCACGAAAATAGTACGTGACCCAATCAATAGATCCACCGGATGGAACAACAGCAATGCGTTCCTCCAGTACATTACGCAGATAACCTGCAGGCTGATCCGGGCCGCCAAAATACACCTCTGCCGATGATTTCATTTCCATTACATGTGGTTCATGCAAAATGTATTCTTTTCAGCTAACTTCCTTTGCTATCTGCTTTCATACCAGCACTTCACCGGTCAATCTCTCCAAGATGCGCAGCGGTGAACGCGCCGGATCATCCATCGCTTCGACCGGTAAATAAAATGTCTGATCCAAACTGTGCTGTCCCGATATTGCACCATGCAGCACCAAATCGGTAATTGCAATCCAACTCGCTCCCGCAGGAAACTCCATCAATTTACGCGGAGCGCTGGATTGGTATTCCTTATCACGCATACCGAGCGCGCGCAGCGCCGCAATGTATTGATCATATTTAGTCTTAACGCCATCAACAATACCAAGCTGGGCCAATAGCTTGGAAAACCAGGAAGGGCCTTTGACATGCACACCGGGGAGAAAACGTTGCACAAAAGGTTCAAAAGGCTCACCGAGTTGCCAGACGCGCAACCGGCCAACCGGATTGATGTTGGTAAAAACGCGCAACATGCTTCTCCCCTGCGTAGGGTAACCATAGCTTGAATCTATATGCAGAGCCTGCGTGCTGTTGCGCGCAAAAGGCCGGTAAGTAACCCGCTTACGGTCTAATGCTTCACGGTAGCTAGGAAATAGTTGCGTGATAACGCTCTCAGTCCATTGTCCATAGCGCGCCATAATGGCCTCCAGATCGGGGCAAGCCGCATCTTTGATCTGAGCGCGCACCATCTTGCCGTGTATTTGCGCAAAATGATATTTCTTAATATGTCCGTTTTTCGGATCGAAAATAATCGTAGGTTTGCCATTCTCAACATCGGGCACGCGCGTCAGGATATTCGCGGTATCGGATATCAATTCCCTCTCTCGCTCGGAAAGCTCAAACCCTCCTTTCGGAAGATAAATGAGCCCTCCTCCTTCCAGAGTCTGAATGGCTGCGCGCCGCACTTCAGGCGACGACATGTCCATCCCCGGCTCAATGGTGAACATTTTCAGGATTTCAGTCTCATCGTTTTTAGAAACATGCTGCTCATTGATCATGGCACACCCTCGATTTATTCAGAAACGAAAATTACCCATTAGTAAATTATACCGGATTATGGTTATCTTACTAAAGGATGTTATTAATTGATTTAAGAGATTTAACAATTTTTTCAACATAGCCGCAATACACCGCCTTTCTTGTGCATGCTCACACTGATTTCGCATTTGCGGCAGATGAAGGTTTGGAATGACACTCGCAAAACAAGATGCTCGGTATGTTAACCACAATATGGACTGACTGACGACAAAACGCATCCAAACCCCCATCTCAAAAGATTGTCGAGATAGCACACACCTAAACATTGCGGAACTTGCAAATGGAATACCATTCACAAGCTCCGCGCGTTTTTTTGTATCTATCGCATTATCTTGGCAACACAAGCGCAAAATTGGTACAAACACGCCTCAGATCAGTGCGCATACTTAGCTTTGATCGTCCGTTGCAGATTGAATGCCAGGAGCTCCCCGAGCCGCTCGTTACCCAGTGGGCCTTTTTGGGCGCGTTGAATGATGTCCAGATCCGGTGCTTTATTGGCTTCAATCAGACACGGACCATTTTCGAGCAAGGCGACATCCCAGCCGATGACAACTTGATCCGGAAAAAGGCGATTGTGCGCATCCTGTACAAAATCGACCATCTTTTCCCAGCAGGGAAGCTTGCGCTGCGGTATCGCAGTATGGGATAGAGGATGCTGTTCATACCAACCATCGGTCACTACTCCCCAGCCACCGCGCGTACCCGCCCCCAGCACTCCCGTTTCGATATCGACATTGGCCGCAATGCCGCCCGCGTGATAATTATCGACGATCACATCCGCATAGCGCTTCATGCGGAAGACCGCATTGGTAACTTCATAGCCGCCCGCTTCATTGCGGCAACTCATAACCCGCACAGTCGCCAGCGCGCCGCAGGCCAAGTCGATAATCCCGGGATGATTGATCAGCCGCGGTTGCACGATATAAGCCGTGTGTTCCGAATTTTGCCGCAGAATCTCAAGCACCTGACTTCCATTTGCACGGCTTCCATCATTACAGAGAAATTGTCCGTCCCCCAGATAATCCCAGCGAATGGTCCCTCTGCCGCCCTGCCCATTAAGCGGTTTGATGAAAAGATCAAATTCCGGAAAACCGGATTTATCCCAATCAACCGGTATGATCTCTTTATTCTTGATTATCCAAAGGATAGGCGCCGCAGTAACGCCATTTTTCCGGCAATGCGCCATAAAGAGTGTCTTATCACGTATGCATTGCGTCGTACGCTCGACAGGCACCGGCAGTCCGCCGTTATTATTCCGCAGAAAAAGATAAAGCCCGGCCTTCGTCTCAAAACGATTGAGATATTCATTGGCGCGCAGCCTTTTGTCGTCATCATGTAACTCAAAGATATAGTACCAGGGCGGCAAAATTGCAAAGCGGCATGCAACGCCGATTTGCTCATAAGCTTGCCGGATAATTCCTTTGCTCGTCCGTTTTTTTATCGCATATCCATTGAGCGCCGTAAAAACCACTGTCAGCGCAATGATCAAGAAAGGCAGAAGCGGCAGCACTAACAACATGATGCAGCGATCCGTCCAACCACTTTCATTCCAGACAATACGGCGGAAATAGCGATGAATCGACGTTGCCGCCGTGTCATCTTCCGTCAGCTGAGAAAAAATCCATCGCGCACCGCTCAAGTCCCGGACAATCCTGTCAAACCCCAAATCAATCCCCATTTATTGTTTTCCTAATTTATACTGGCAGCGATTTTATTTTACAATCGGCTCCCAGATATCTTCTGTTATATTAAAAATATTTATATTCATAAGCTTAACTATATTGCATTAAACGCGTAAATGATAGATTAACCACAGTGAAGATATTGTGAATAACAGCTTAAGAAAACTATTTACGCTTTCATTAAAAATCCACTTTTGTTCCAACAATCGAAAAAACTAACTATTCCACCCTCTGAAATGCGCTCTATACAATTTTCCATCGTCATCCCAACATTAAATGAAGCTGACAACATCGATCCCTTATTGATTTCACTGCTTGCACTGAATCTGCCGCCGGAGAGTTTTGAGGTTATTTTCGTCGACGACGGTTCGCATGACGGCACCCCCGAGAAAGTTCATAGCTGGGAAGAAAAAGCGAATGTAAGACTCATCGAACGCACGGAAAAACCCGATTTGATCGCATCGATTCTGGCTGGCGCAGCCGCCGCGCAGAGTGAAGTCATTGTCGTCATGGATGCCGATCTGAGTCATCCGCCCGGACAGCTTCGCGCACTCGTGGAACCGGTATTGAACGGTAGTTACGATATCGCAATTGGCAGCCGCTACGTTCCCGGCGGCAGCACCGAAGGCTGGCCGTTGCACCGGCAATGGCTATCGCGCGTTGGCGGCTGGCTGGCGCGCCCGCTATGCGATGTCAACGATGCCACCTCCGGCTTTTTTGCTTTCCGCCGCGAACTGGCATCAGCCGTTTCCGAACAAGCACGCGGCTATAAGATTCTGCTGGAATTGTTGATGGCCGGACAAGGTAAGCTGAAAGTTGTTGAGATACCCATTTGCTTTCGCGACCGCACACGCGGTGCTTCGAAATTATCGTTTCGCCACCAATGGGCTTATCTACAGCGGCTAATGGCGCTTGCGGGTGGCACAACCGTTGCTCATGATGTCAACCGACATATGACAACCGGTTTATTCTGCACACTGATCGATATTGCCATCTACCAGCTCCTGATGAGTAGCGGCGCGGCAGTAGCTTTGGCGCATATCGTGAGCTTTCTCGTTGCCGCGGCAGTGTACGTATTCAATTCACGCGATTTATTCCGGTTGCAACCGGCGGACCGATTGCACTGGCGTCAGATCGGCCGTGTTGCGGCGCTCGGCGGTATTGCACTGTTCACGCGTGGCGGCTTACTGGCTTTGCTGGTTTATGATTGTCACGCGCCGCCGCTATTGGCTATTTTTCCCGCCATTGCGGTTAGCACGATCATTGTCTACCTAGGATCCATCTTTTATTTGCCATCCGCAATACAGAGTCTATCTGCTCCGGATATACGCTGGCGCGTTGCTTCGATTGGCATCGTCACGCTCATCGTATTACTGCGTCTGATCTATCTCGGTCAAACGGAACTGATTCCGGATGAAGCGTATTACTGGAATTACGCACAGCATATGGATTTAAGTTTTTACGACCATCCACCCTTGGTGGCATGGTTGATCTGGCTTGGCACCGCAATCACCGGCAATACTGAATTCGGTGTAAGAGTCGGCGCATTTCTTTGCGGTTTGATCACGATGGGTTTTCTGTATGCTTTGGCGCAGAATCTGTATGACAAATCGACCGCCATGCGCACCATACTGTTGCTGGTTATCCTGCCATTCACCTTTGCCACCGGCTTTCTCATGACAACGGATGCGCCGGTGATAGCTGCCTGGGCTGCCACGCTCTATTTTATGGAACGCGCCTTGGTCGCAAACCGTAGCTCGGCGTGGCTGGGTATGGGAATCGCGTTTGGTCTTGGCATTTTGTCCAAATATACGCTGGGACTGCTCGGTATAGCCGCATTGTTATTCACAATCGTCGATCCGGTCGCACGCCGCTGGTTGATCCGCCCCCATCCGTACCTTGCGGCACTGCTGGCGCTGCTGCTGTTTTCCCCGGTCATCATCTGGAATTTGGAACATCACTGGTCTTCGATCGTATTTCAATCATCGCGCGTGCGCGGTGTCGGCGATGATTTATTTTCCCCCCATCTTTTGTTCGTCGATCTGCTGGTGCTGCTATCGCCCGCGGGCTTAGCCGCCGCACTCTGGGCGCTGTTGCCCAGGAATCAGCCAAACGGCAGCGAAGCGGCGCACAGACGCACATTGTTTGTATCCATCTTCACGGGCGTACCGCTGGTCATATTTATTGTCTTAAGTATTTTTGATTCGCTGCGCTTTCATTGGACAGCTCCACTATGGTTAGCCATAGTACCGACCATGGCATGGATGATGGGGCAAAACGTTAATCCACGCAGCATAAGTGGTCGCATTCAAGCTGCCTGGAAGCCGACCATTGCCATTTCCATCGTGGTCTATACTTTAGTGCTGCACTATGTAGTACTTGGAATCCCAGGAATTCCCTACCCATCATTCATGACTCGTTTCTATTGGCGCGAAACTACCAGAGAGATCGAAAATATTGCAGAAAATGTGCAGCGGGAAACAGGG
>JBDHRU010000124.1:0-7444 GCA_039807765.1 Nitrosomonas sp.
AAACCCAACGACGTCGGTTTTTCCAGTATCATTTCCATGGGCAGCGCCGCCGGCATGGATTTCGGCGAGATTCTCGATTATTTGGCGTCCGATTCGCACACCGACAGTATTTTGCTCTATATCGAAGGCATCCAGCACGTCCGCAGTTTTATGAGTGCATTGCGTGCAGCGGCCAGGATCAAACCGATTTTCATCGTCAAAGCGGGGCGGCATGCGGCAGGCTCGAAGGCGGCGTTTTCGCACACCGGCGCGCTGGTCGGCGCTGACGATGTATTCGACGTAGCCTTACAGCGTGCCGGAGTGGTCCGGGTGGACACGATCGTGCAACTATTTTCCGCTGCGCAAGCGCTTTCGGCGCATTTCCGTCCGAGTGGCAACCGCTTGGCGATCGTCACCAACGGCGGCGGTCCTGGTGTCATGGCGGCGGATCGTGCGGCGGATCTGGGTGTAACGATGGCCACACTGTCCGATGAGACGCTGACGCAATTGAATGCGCTATTGCCCGCTACCTGGTCGCACGGCAATCCGCTCGATATCATCGGCGATGCAACGGCGGAGCGTTACCGTCATGCGGTTACGTACTGTTTACAGGATGACGGCGTCGATGGCGTGCTAGTCATTCTGACCCCGCAAGCGATGACGCAACCGCTGGAAGTCGCCCAGGCGGTCATTGAACTCGCGGCAAAATTCGACAAACCGTTGATCGCGTGCTGGATGGGCGAAGTGCAAGTCGCGGCATGCAGGCAAGCGTTTAATCAGGCAAAGATACCCAATTTCCGCACACCGGAACCGGCGGTTGAAGTGTTTTCCTTCATTTCCGCTTATTACCAAAATCAAAAACTGCTACTGCAGACGCCCGGCCCGATCGCCGATCACTGCATGCCGGACGAAGAGGGCGCGCGCTTGCTGATCGAAGGCGCGTTGGCGGAGCACCGCAAAATTCTATCCGAGATCGAATCGAAAGCGATTCTGGCGGCGTTTCGCATTCCGATCGCCAAGGCCGTGGTGGTGCGTTCTCCGAACGAAGCTTTGCTGATTGCGGAAGAATTCGGTTTCCCGGTGGCGATGAAAATCAACTCGCCGGACATTACGCATAAATCTGATGTCGGCGGAATCCGTCTCAACCTCGGCAACGCGCAAGCCGTGCGATCGGCGTACCACGACATCATCCAGGCGGTGCAAAAGAAAAATCCCGACGCAAGGATCGATGGCATCATCGTCGAACCGATGATCGTCAAGCCCAACGGCCGGGAATTGATGGTTGGCGTGACCACCGACGCGGTGTTCGGTCCTGTTATCACATTCGGCGCCGGCGGCGTGCTGGTCGAAGTATTGGGTGATCGCGCGGTAGCATTACCGCCACTGAACGGTTTTTTGGTGAAAGATATGATTCAGCGGACGCGAGTCGCCAAACTGCTGAGCGCATTCCGCCATATGCCGCCGGTCGACAGAGCCGCACTGGAAAGTATCCTGCTGCGTGTATCGGAAATGGTGTGCGCGCTGCCATGGATCAAGGAAATGGACATCAACCCGCTGATCGTCGACGAGCACGGCGCATGCGCCGTCGACGCACGCATCGTTGTGGATTATCTGCAACCTTCCGCCGACCGCTACGCGCATATGGCGATCCATCCTTATCCGGCGCATTTGATCACGCACTGGCAGTTGCCGGATGGCACCAACCTGACGATCCGGCCGATCCGTCCGGAAGATGCCGAGATCGAACAGGCGTTCGTGCGGGGATTGTCCGTCGAATCGAAATATTTCCGCTTCATGGATGCGCTGCAGGAATTATCGCAAAACATGCTAGTGCGTTTCACGCAAATCGACTACGACCGCGAAATGGCGTTGATCGCGGTGCTGGAACAGGATGGTCGGGAACAAGAACTGGGCGTATGCCGCTACGTGGTGAGCGCCGACGGTCAATCCTGCGAGTTTGCTTTGGTGATTGCGGACGAATGGCAAAACAAGGGCATCGGCAACAAGCTGATGAACTGTCTGTTTGACGCCGCGCGCGCCAAAGGTATCAGAATCATGGAAGGCGAAGTGCTGGCAGCTAACCGGTCGATGCTGGAACTGGTGCGCCGCCTCGGTTTTGCGGTGAGTGTCAGCCGGGAGGATGCTGCGGTGAAAAGGATCGTCAAGCGACTGTGATGGCTTGTCTTAAGGAAATCTGAGAAGTACTAAGGATCTGATTCTGAACTATCTATGAGAAAATTTTCTCCGGAAATCATCACCAAGCGGCTGGCCCATCTTCCCCGTCCAACGTATGCGGAAGAATTGCCGGTCAATGCGCGCCGCGAGGAGATCAAGCAAACTATCGAGAGTCATCAGGTGGTAATTATCTGCGGAGAAACCGGTTCCGGTAAAACCACACAAATCCCAAAAATCTGTTTGGAGTTGAAGCGCGGTGTACATGGTTTGATCGGACATACGCAGCCGCGCCGGATTGCGGCGCGCACGGTGGCGGGGCGGATTGCGGCGGAGTTGAACAGTCCGCTGGGGCAGGTGGTGGGTTACAAGGTGCGGTTTACCGATAGGATCGGCGCGGACAGTTACATCAAATTGATGACCGACGGTATTTTGCTCGCCGAGACGCAGGGCGATCCGCTGTTGCAGGCGTACGATACGTTGATCATCGACGAGGCGCACGAGCGCAGCCTGAATATCGATTTCTTACTTGGTTATCTTAAGCAATTGTTGCCGAAGCGGCCGGATTTGAAAGTGATCGTGACTTCGGCGACTATCGATGCGCAGCGTTTCTCGCGGCATTTCAACGATGCGCCGGTGATCGAGGTCAGCGGGCGGTTGTATCCGGTCGAGATTCATTACCGTCCGCTGCTAGTCGATGAGGACGACGATAGCGACGGCGATGTGCAGCAGGCCATCGTCAATGCGGTTGAGGAGCTGCATGCGGCGGGCTCTGGCGATATTCTGGTGTTTCTGCCGGGTGAGCGCGAGATTCGCGAGACCGCCGAAACCTTGCGCAAGCATTCGTTTCATCGGCTTTACGCCGCCATCGAAATCCTGCCGTTGTTCGCCCGGCTGTCGGTGGCCGAACAAGAGCGGATATTTCAGCCGGGCGGCGCGCGCCGCATCGTGCTGGCGACCAACGTCGCGGAAACGTCGCTGACCGTGCCGGGAATTCATTATGTGATCGACATCGGGTTGGCGCGCATCAACCGCTACAGCTACCGCAACAAGGTCGAGCAACTGCTGGTGGAAAAAATCTCGCAAGCTTCGGCCAATCAGCGTGCCGGGCGTTGCGGCCGGGTGGCTAACGGGGTGTGCATTCGTTTGTATTCCGAGCAGGATTTTAACGGCAGGCCTGCGTTTACCGATCCGGAGATTCTGCGTTCGTCGCTGGCTTCCGTCATTTTGCGCATGAAGTCGCTGAAAATCGGCGATGTCGAGGATTTCCCGTTTCTTGAGCCGCCGTCGCCGCGCATGATCGCGGATGGCTATCAATTGCTGGCGGAGCTCGGTGCGGTCGATGATAATCGGCAGTTAACCGCCATCGGCTGGCGTCTGGCGAAGTTTCCGCTTGATCCCAAAATCGCCCGCATGATTCTGGCGGCGAAACAGGAAAATTGCCTGCACGAGATTCTGATCATCGCGTCGGCATTGAGCGTGCAAGACCCGCGCGACCGGCCGTTCGAGCATCAGGCTGCCGCCGACGAGGCGCACCGGCGTTTTCAGGATGAGCGCTCGGATTTTTTGGCGTATTTAAAATTGTGGGATTTCTATGACGATCTGCTGAAACACAAGAAATCTGGCAAGAAACTGATGGCGCACTGCCGCGAACTGTTTTTGTCGTACCGGCGCTTGCGCGAATGGCGCGAGATTCACGGGCAATTGCATACGCTGATGGCGGAACTGGGTTTCAGGCCGAACGAAATTCCCGCCGGTTACGACAAAATCCATCGCGCGTTATTGCCCGGATTGCTCGGCAACATCGGCTTCAAAACCGAGAAAGAGGGTGAGTATCTGGGCGCGCGCGGCATCAAGCTGGCGATTTTTCCCGGCTCGGTGCTGAGAAAAGGCAAAGCCAAGTGGGTGGTCGCGGCGGAACTGGTCGAAACCAGCAAGTTGTACGCGCGCTGTGCGGCGAAAATCGATCCGGCCTGGCTGGAACGGATCGCCGGAAATTTGTGCAAGCGGCATTATTTCGATCCGCATTGGGAAAAGAAGCGCGCGCAAGTCGTTGCGTTTGAGCAGGTCACGTTGTACGGCTTGATCATCGTGTCGAAACGGCCGATCCATTACGGGCCGATCCATCCAAAAGAAGCACGCGAGATTTTTATCCGCTCGGCGCTGGCCGCCGGAGAGTATGTCACGCAAGCGCCGTTTTTTCAGCATAACCAGGCGTTGATTCAGGAAATCGAGGAATTGGAACATAAAACGCGGCGGCAGGATGTGCTGGTCGACGAGCAGGAAATTTTCGCCTTCTTCGATGCACTCATTCCGCACGACATCACCAACGGCGCTGCTTTTGAAAAATGGCGCAAGCAAGCGGAACAGCAGAATCCGCGCTTGTTATATTTGCAGCGCGAGTTATTGATGCGCCACGAAGCCGGGCACGTCACCGAGGTGCAATTTCCGGAACACATGACTTTGCCGGATGGCAGCGAACTGGCGCTTACGTATCGTTTTGAGCCCGGCCACCCGCTCGACGGTGTGACGTTGACGGTTCCGCTGCCGTTGCTGAACCGGCTGGAGGCGAAGCAACTGGATTACCTGGTGCCGGGACTGATCCGAGAGAAGATCACTTGGTACTTGAAAGCGTTGCCGAAGCAGATTCGCCGTATGCTGGTTCCTTTACCCGAAACGGTGACGGAATTTCTGCTGAGCCATGCGAATGCCGTGCATCCGTTACCACTGACCGATGCGTTGGCGCAATTCATTCTCAAAAGAACCACGTTGACCGTGCCGCCGGATACTTGGCCGGCAGAACAGATACTGCTGCATTTGTTGATGAATATCCGCGTGATCGACGATGCCGGTGAGGAATTAGCGATGAGCCGTGATCTGGCCGAATTGCAGCGGCAGCACGGCCAGGCTGCGCAGCAATCGTTCGTGAAACGCGGCTCCGCCAACGAAAAAATTGCCATCGAACGTGATCAAATTACGAGCTGGGATTTCGGCGACTTGCCAGTGGAGGTTGGCTTCAAACGCAATGGGCAGCCATTGACCGGGTATCCGGCGTTGATCGATCAAGCCGAGTGCGTCGCAATCCGTCTGTTCGATACCCGCGAAGCGGCGGATCGTGCGATGCGTGCGGGCGTGCGGCGATTGTTGTGCCTGGTGCTGAAAGATCAGATTAAACAACTGGACAAGAATCTGCCCGGATTAAAACAAGCCAGTATGCAATTGGCGAACCGGATGAGTCCGGGTGATTTGAAGCAAGACATGCTGGATGCAATTATCGATCGCGCCTTGCTGCATGACGATCCACTGCCGCGTTCAGAGACTGAATTTGCCGCACAGTGTCAGCGCGCCAGAAACCGCTTGCCAGAAGTATCTTCAGCCTTGGCGAAATTGCTGCAGCAGATCGGTGCTGAATATCAAACACTGATTGCTCGCTTATCCACAGTTCGCAATGAACGGGTGAAAGCAGAACTGAATGATCAGCTTAACTATTTGCTGTATCGCGGTTTTCTCGGCAGTACCGGATGGTCACGTTTGCAGCAATTGCCGCGCTATTTGAAAGGTATGACGTTGCGGTTGGAAAAACTGGCCGCGAACCCGGAGCGGGATCAGCGCAACAGCGCCGAAGTAGCGCCGTTTTGGCAGCAATATGTGCAGCGGCTGGAAAAACACCGGAAAGCCGGTTTGCACGATGAAAATATGGAAGAATTCCGCTGGCAGATCGAGGAATTGCGTGTTTCGCTGTTTGCGCAGGAGCTGAAAACGCCGTTTCCGGTATCCGTGAAGCGATTGCAGAAATTATGGGAGAGTGTGCGCGTGTAGCGATGTTGAGACCGGCTCGAGTTTCTTACGATGATTGATCGAATTGCTGGCGCCCGTTATCGTATGATGCTGCGATGCATGCCCGCTTTTAATGCCTGAATGGCTTCTTCGGTAGTGCTGACGATTTGCTGGTGGGGACAGAAAATATTTTTGGCGAGCTCACGTTGCGCATAGAATTGCTGCACCAAATCAAGTTGCTGCCATTCCGATACGCGCGGTTGCGCCCAGGTTTTGTCATCGCGTCCGAGCGCGTAGAGTTTTCTCTCGCTGGTGGTGCAGCGCAGGCCTTCGTAGCTGACATTCATTGCGTTTGCTGATGATTTGATGACCAGGGTAAAGCGGATGACACCATCCTGGCCGATTTTAATGGAAGTAGTGTCGACCAAATATTGGTTACTGGTTACGGCGCCGGCGTCAAACGCCATCAAGTTTTTTGTTTCCGGGTAAGCGGGAAGTTGTGTCATCTGCTCGACCCAAGGTTTGTCGCTTTCGAATTCGTCCTTGAATGGCGGCTTCGCGCAAGCAGGCAAAAGCGCTGCACAAATCAAAAGGATCAATAAGCGCTGCTGTTTCATGCCGGGGCTAAATCGTTCAATAACGAAGCACGAACATCGGCGGTAATTTGATCGACGATGGCCTGATAAACCGGGTGATCAATACCCATGCTCAATGCCGCTCCCTGACGCAATGCCTGAATCATGTCCGCTGTGAGTTCAAAACGCAGGAAATGCACCGATGATGTTTTTTCGCTGTTTTCCCGCTCTAGATCTTCATCGGCAATGGCAAAGACCGGCGGGTGACCGGCAATTTTGACCCAAACTTTGTCTTCGATGCCGACCAAGGTAGCCAGCTTCTCAGCGCGTACAGCAGGATCGGCGTATTCGATCATCATCGTCGCTTTCCAATTGTGCCCGTCCGGGATCAACGGTGTATACGTTTCAAGTTCATGCACGATTTCCTCTTCCTGAAAAATACGTTCGATATGCAGCATTTCTTGAACCTGGTAACGAATGGTTACAGCATCCTCGAATATCAGCGTGACATTTTCCCCAAGAGGAACTTTACGTGCTTTTTTATGTGCCATGACTTGTGTGCGGAATTCCTTGCGAGTTTTGGCGTATGCTTCCAGCGTTAGCAGGCTGTCACGGGTCAATGGAGTCGTCATATGTTTTTCACCTGATGAGATGGTTGTGCCAGCCGATGGATCGGAAGCAACTGCTGTGTTGTGACTGCTATCTGTGCCATCCGCACCATAAGCCATGCGCAGCAGCGTCAGCGGGTGCAGTTTTTGCGCTTTGCTTGCGCCGATACCTTGTTCGATATGGCGTGCAGCGATGGCACAATCGGAGCTGATATAGTCGGGATTTGATGCGGTCATTTGTTTGAAAACCGGGCGACCGATTTTCATCGAATCGGCAAAATGCTCGCTTTTCACTCCCCAGGTGCCATCGTGGCCGGAGCAGCGTTCCACGGT
>JBDHRU010000125.1:0-7430 GCA_039807765.1 Nitrosomonas sp.
GTTATGCTGATTATTCCCGCAATCGATCTTAAAGATGGACATTGTGTCCGGCTCAAACAAGGGGTTATGGAAGACGCTACGGTATTTTCCGAGAAACCCGGTGAGATGGCGGCGCACTGGTTAAAACAAGGTGCGCGCAGACTTCATTTGGTTGATTTAAACGGCGCCTTTGCTGGAAAGCCGAGAAATGAGGCAGCGATTCGTGAAATTGTCGAGGCCCTGGATGACCAGATTCCGATTCAACTGGGTGGCGGTATTCGCGATCTCGATACGATCGAACGCTATCTCGACGACGGTATCACGTACGTTATTATCGGTACCGCCGCGATCAAAATACCCGGTTTTCTGCAGGATGCCTGCAATGCTTTCCCGGGGCAGATCATGGTCGGATTGGATGCCAAGGAAGGCAAGGTAGCAGTCGATGGATGGTCCAAAGTGACCGGACACGATGTCATCGACCTGGCAAAGAAATTTGAAGACTATGGCGCGGAGGCGGTCATCTACACGGATATCGGCCGCGACGGCATGCTCAGCGGCGTCAACATCAGGGCGACTGTCGAACTGGCGCGGGAACTCACCATTCCGGTCATTGCCAGCGGCGGCATCACCAATATCGATGATATTCACAAACTGTGTGAAATTGAATCGGAAGGTATTATGGGTGCGATTACCGGACGCGCCATTTATGAAGGGTCGCTGAATTTCAAGGAAGCACAGATCTTAGCTGACAAACTGAGCAAGGATAATAGCCTCTCTTGAGATTGACTCCGCAGTTTACTGTCATTATTCCTATTAATTAATGCGCACTTCTTATTCCAAACGATTTTAAAATCCGATGAGCCTCGCTAAACGTATCATTCCATGCCTGGACGTTACCAATGGACGCGTGGTCAAAGGTGTCAATTTCGTTGCGCTGCGCGATGCCGGCGATCCGGTGGAAATTTCACGCCGTTATGATGAGCAAGGGGCGGACGAACTCACTTTTCTCGACATCACCGCCAGTTCGGATAATCGCGACCTGATTCTGCACATCATTGAAGACGTTGCGGCGCAAGTATTCATTCCGTTGACGGTTGGCGGTGGCGTGCGCCAAGTAGCGGATGTCCGCCGGTTACTCAACGCCGGCGCCGATAAAGTCAGCATCAATACTTCCGCTGTTCTGAATCCGCAATTGGTTGCGGATGCATCCGATCATTACGGTTCGCAGTGCATCGTCGTAGCGATCGACGCCAAACAAGTTCATTCGCCCGATGGCGGCGTGCCGCGCTGGGAAGTTTTCACCCACGGCGGCCGCAAGGCGACCGGCATTGATGCCATCGAATGGGCCGTCAAAATGCAATCGCTCGGCGCCGGTGAAATTTTACTCACCAGCATGGACCGTGACGGCACCCGCAACGGATTTGATATTGCCCTGACAAGCGCGGTATCGGACGCCATCGATATTCCGGTGATTGCCAGCGGCGGCGTTGGCAATTTGGATCATCTGGTCAGCGGCATTTTACAAGGACATGCAGATGCGGTATTAGCCGCCAGCATCTTTCACTACGGCGAGTTTACCGTACAGCAAGCCAAACAGTATATGGCGCAGCATGGCATAGAAGTGCGGTTATAATGCTAAAATTACGGATAAAATTGATAACTGAACGGAAATATCGCTTAATTTATGCCCTCTGATACATGGCTCAGCAAAATCAACTGGCCGGAAGACGGATTGATACCGGCGATTGCCCAGGAAGTGGGAAGCGGAAAAATCCTCATGGTGGCCTGGATGAATCGCGATGCACTCAAGTTGACCGTGGAAAAAGGTGAAGCCGTCTATTGGTCGCGTTCGCGCAAAAAACTGTGGCATAAAGGTGAGGAATCCGGTCACACTCAGAAAGTGAAGGAAATTTACTTGGATTGCGATGAGGATGTACTGCTGCTCATGGTCGAGCAAACCGGCGGAATTGCCTGTCATACCGGACGGCACAGCTGTTTTTTCCAAAAATTGGAAGGCAATGAGTGGATTGTTGCAGCACCTGTGATCAAAAATCCGGAAGAAATCTACATCAAATGACGGATACAACGATACTTCATCGCCTCGCGGAAACCATCGAAGCACGCAAAGCCGCCGATGCTAATAGCTCATATGTCGCCAAACTGCTGCGCGGCGGCCAGGACAAAATTCTCAAAAAAATCGCGGAAGAATCCGCCGAAACATTGATGGCGTCGAAAGACGGTGACACGAACCAAATCATTTATGAAACCGCCGATTTATGGTTTCATTGTTTGGTATTACTCGCCTACCATGGATTGACGCCGGAGGACGTGCTGCAGGAACTGGAAAGACGCGAAGGTGTTTCCGGCATTGCGGAAAAAGCTTCTCGAAAAACGGATTAGCACATGGATAACTGTATATTCTGTAGAATCATACGCGGAGAAATTCCTTCCAATAAAGTCTACGAAGATGAAGGCATTCTCGCTTTTCATGATGTCAACCCGACCGCACCGGTTCATTTCTTGCTGATTCCCAAGCTGCATATCGATTCGCTTGCGGATGTCCGGGAAAATCATCAGGATCTATTGGGAAAGATACTGTTATTAGCCCCGAAATTAGCGAAAGAACAAGGCTGCGAGAACGGCTTCCGTACCATCATCAATACCGGACGGGCGGGCGGCCAGGAAGTATTTCATCTGCATCTGCATATCATCGGTGGCCGGGAGCATTTGCCCGGAATGATTCACCGCGGCTAGAGCGGCGCTGTTTCACCTAACAGGAGAAAGTCATGGGCACATTTAGCATCTGGCATTGGATTATCGTGCTGATCATTGTTGTTCTGGTATTCGGTACAAAAAAATTGCGCAATCTCGGCAGCGATTTGGGCGGTGCGCTGAAAGGGTTCAAGGAAGGCATGAAAGAATCGGAAAGCAGCACTGCTCCATCATCGCATTCAAACCAAGAACCGGTAATCGAAGTTACCGCAAGCAAAGAAACCAGTGCGAATACTTTCAAAGAAGGCGGTAACGCACCCAGCGGCATCAATCGCCCGGTATCCGACGCTGAAATTAAGGAAAAAACACATCCCCGGACTTAGATCATCCGTTTTCTACGGAGAAATTCAGTCATGTGTAAATCAATGACGTCATCAACCCGGACTCGGCCTGCACAATCGTATGTTTGATATTAGTTTCATGGAATTACTGGTGATTTCGATTGTGGCCTTAATTGTTATCGGACCCGAGCGGCTGCCCGCTGTATCTCGCACTTTAGGTCATTTGTACGGACGCTGCCGCAACTTTGTCTACGCCATTAGAACCGACATTCATAATGAAATGCGCATGGAAGAACTGAAGAAAATGCAATCTTCCATGCAGGAAACCGTGCAATCCATCGAAGATTCGGCACAGCAAGGCGTCGATCGTTTAAAAACGATGGTAACCGATAGCAAAAGCGAAGAAACCCCACCAGAAGACTCGCTATCGCAACGCATAGACCACGCACAAACAGCCCCGGGTAACAACGAAACCCCGCAAAGCAGCCATGGTCAGGAAAAGAAATAGCCGCTTAGTGCGGATAGCGCAGACTACTCGGTACTCATCGATGCCGACTCAAACTCGCCGGCTTTATCGCGATCATCATGCTTGAAGGCTCGTTCCTGTCCCACTTGGTGGAATTGCGCGTTCGCATGATCCGTATCCTGGGTGTATTGCTGATCGGATTCCTGCCGTGCGCTTTTTATGCGCGTGAACTATACACCCTGCTGGCGCAACCGCTGCTGGAAAAACTGCCGCAAGGCGGACAGATGATCGCCACCGATGTGGCAACACCGTTCTTTGTGCCGATGCAGGTCGCGATGATGATGGCATTTGTACTTACTTTGCCGCATACACTGTATCAAATCTGGGCTTTCGTCGCGCCCGGACTTTATTCGCACGAAAAGCGCCTGGCACTGCCGCTGGTCATCGGCAGCAGCCTGCTGTTCTTTTGCGGCATGGCATTCGCCTACTTTGCCGCATTGCCGACGGTATTTGAGTTCATTACTTATTTCGCACCCGAAGGTGTGGCCGTCATGACCGATATCAGCAAGTACCTGAGCTTCGTTTTATCGATGTTCATCGCATTCGGCGTGACTTTCGAGGTACCTGTGTTCATCATCGTGCTGGTCAGAACTGGTGTCATCACCGTTGAAAAACTCAAGGAAGTTCGCCCCTATGTAATCGTCGGCGCATTCGTCATCGCCGCCATTTTCACGCCGCCCGATGTGGTTTCACAATTCATGCTGGCGGTGCCTTTATGCTTACTATATGAGCTCGGTATTTTTATCGCTGCATTGATGATAAAGAAACAACCGCCAGAAGGAGAAGGTTCTGCCGATGCCTCAAAACAAAAAGATATCCCGGCTAAAACCGATTGATCAGCAAGCTATCCGGCTTACACAGGGAATCGATTAAGATAAGACCGCTATAATGCAACCAACGCAATCCCTGTCAATCTAAAAATTCGTTATAGTCATTGTCCGTAAGGAGATTCGCGATGCTTGATAACCGCCCTGCCGCTGATGCAACAATCCGGATGACGGTATTTACCGTTATTCTCTATACCAGTGTGACCACCATCGCTCTTGCCCAATCCTCTGGAGCGGATCAAAACCAGCGACAGCAGCCGCAATCGCAGCGTTTGACAACACAACCATCGCCTGAAAGCCCGCCTGATGTCAACCGGCTGCCGCGGATCATACACCGCACCGGCACAGCCATTGCGCCACCGCGTAACAGCGTCAGCATCAAAAGCACGGACGCGGGCATCATCCACCGGCAGCCGCCGGCAACCGGATGCAGCAACTGCGGAATTATCGACTTCGTCAACAAAATCGGACAAGGTCCCGGTCTCAATGCCATCGCCGGTGGTGTGATCGCCGGGACTGTCGCGCGGGAAGTGATGCGCCAAAATCCGTATCCGCCACAGGGCGCCGGCGGCTCCCATGCGGGAGGAACCACTCAGCCGCACGGTCAATATCAAGTCGGCGTCACCATGAGCGATGGCAGTCAAGCCATCATCGCACTTCCGGATGCCACCCAATTTCATCAGGGCGATCGCGTCAGATTAGTCGATGGTGTACTGATGATTGACCGCCAGTAACAACCGGAATCATCCCATTACCTGGAAAAATAGCCATGAATTCCCAACCGCTTAAACACCTCGAGCTACCGATTGAAGGCATGACCTGCGCAGCCTGTGCGGCGCGTATCGAGAAGAATTTGAACAGATTGCCCGGTGTCGAGGCAGCCGTCAATTTCGCCAATGAAAAAGCACAAGTCAATTATGACGAAAACCAAGTCAATACCGGCGCATTGATTAAAGCCATCGAGAAAGCCGGTTTTCATGTCACACCGCATATGGTGCAATTGCAATTGCACAAAATGACCTGCGCCGCCTGCGCCGGGCATATTGAAAAAGCGCTCAACCAATTGCCCGGTGTCACCGCCACTATCAATGTTGCTACCGAAACGGCAAGAGTCAATTTCATGCCCGGCGCAGTAACCGTCGACCGCTTGATTCAAGCCGTCATTGATGCCGGTTATGACGCCACCGAAATCAGCGAATCCGGTCATGCCGAGGAAAAAGCACGGCGGCTAGCTGCCTACCAAGCCGAATTGCGGTTATTCCGGATTTCAGCGTTGCTCACTCTACCGTTGGTGCTACAAATGGGTACGATGTTCGCCGGTCACGACATGGATATGCTGCCGCGCTGGCTGCAATGGCTCTTGGCCACACCGGTACAATTCTGGATTGGCCGCCGCTTCTATACCGGTGCGTGGCATTCGTTGCGCGGCGGCGGCGCGAACATGGACGTACTGGTTGCATTAGGCACCAGCATGGCGTATGGCTTCAGCGCCGCGGTTACAGCCTTCGCGCTGGATCAGCATGTGTATTTTGAAGCCAGCGCCGCCATTATTACCTTGGTGCTGCTCGGTAAATTAATGGAGGCGCGCGCCAAGGGAAAAACCTCCGAAGCGATCGAAGCTTTAATCCGGCTGCAGCCCAAGACGGCTCGCATCGAGCGTAACGGTGAGATTCTCGAAGTTCCGGCCAGCAGCTTGCAGGTCAACGATATTTTCATCATCCGCCCCGGCGAAAGCCTGCCGGTCGACGGCGTCGTTATCGAGGGAAATTCCAGTGTCAACGAATCCATGCTGACCGGCGAAAGCCTGCCGGTCGGAAAACAGGCTGGCGCCAAAGTCTTTGCCGCCACGCAAAATGTCAACGGCCTGCTCAAATGCCGCGCCACCAGCGTCGGTGCGCATACGCAGCTCGCCGCCATCATCCATCTGGTGGAGGAAGCGCAAGGCTCGAAAGCACCCATCCAGCGCCTGGCGGATACGATTTCGGGTATTTTTGTTCCGGTTGTTGTGGTCATCAGTTTCCTGACCCTGGGTGTTACCTGGTGGTTGACCCACGCGTTTGTCGCCGCGCTCATCAACGCTGTCGCCGTGCTGGTCATCGCTTGCCCCTGCGCGCTGGGACTGGCCACACCGACTGCAATCATGGTCGGCACCGGGCGCGGCGCGCAGATCGGCGTACTGGTCAAGAACGCAGCGGCACTGGAACATGCGGAGAAAATTCAAACCGTTATCGTCGACAAAACCGGCACTTTGACGGAAGGCAAACCGGAAGTCACGGACATTATTCCGGTCCATTCAATCAGCACACAGAAATTGCTGCAAACCGCAGCATCATTGGAGCAAGGATCGGAACACCCGCTGGCGCGTGCGGTTCTGGATAGCGCACAAAAGCAGCAGTTATCGCTGCATAGCATTACTGATTTTTCCGCCATCGCCGGCAGTGGCATCACGGCGCGGATTAACGGTGTTCAATACCTGCTCGGTTCCCCAAAGTTTCTTGCGCAACAAGGCATCACACTGGAAGAAAAGCCGATGGCTACGCTGCAGAACGAAGGGAAAACCGTTGTGACCATTGCATCGGTCACTGAAAATACGCTTCAATTGCTCGGTTACTTGGCGATTGCCGACCGCTTACGCGACACCTCGATCAAGGCCGTCAAGCAACTACAAGCAATGGGCATCGACGTGGTGATGCTGACCGGCGACAACGCCATGACAGCCGCGGCGATCGCCAAACAAACCGGCATAACACACTATCGCGCCGAAGTCTTACCGCAGGACAAAGCCGCAGCCGTTGCAAAAATGAAAAGCGACGGCAAGTTCACCGCCATGGTTGGTGATGGCATCAACGACGCGCCGGCTCTGGCTGCCGCGGATGTCAGTTTCGCCATCGGCGCCGGATCGGATGTCGCTATAGAAACCGCCGATATCACCTTGATCCGCAATGATCTGATGAGCGTTGCCGACGCCATTTCCTTATCGCGCGCCACACTCAGGAAAATCCGCCAGAATCTGTTCTTTGCTTTCGTTTACAATACCTTGGGTAT
>JBDHRU010000126.1:0-7425 GCA_039807765.1 Nitrosomonas sp.
GAATTCGCAATATTATTCGTAAATATTCCGATCACATTACGTTACCTATCGTAATGAAGAAAGAAGAATGGTCGCAAGATGAAAATAAAAATAAAATTACCGATGAAGATGAAACGATCAACCAGGCCAATGCATTGTGGTCGCGTCCTAAAAATGAGATAACTGTCGAACAATACAATGAATTTTATAAGCATGTCGCGCATGATTTCGAGCCTCCATTGGCTTATTTGCATGCGCGCGTAGAGGGTAAGCAAGAGTATACGCAGCTTCTGTACATTCCGGCACGTGCACCTTTTGATTTGTTCGATCGTGAGCGCCGTCATGGAATTAAATTGTATGTGCAGCGTGTATTTATTATGGATGATGCGGAAAAGCTGCTGCCGAATTATCTACGTTTCGTGCGTGGTGTCATCGATTCGAACAATCTGCCGCTGAATGTATCACGCGAGATTCTGCAGGAATCCAAGGATATCGATTCAATCCGGGCTGGTGTGGTCAAAAAAGTGTTGGGATTGATTGAGGATTTATCCAAAAATGAAGATGAAGAAGGAAAAGAGAAATATAGAACCTTCTACCGAGAGTTTGGCCAAGTTCTAAAAGAAGGTGTCGGTGAAGACCTTACCAACCGTGAGCGTATCGCAAAGTTACTGCGTTTCATTACTACGCATAGCGATACTGATGAATCAGTCGTTTCACTCGATACTTATGTGCAACGCATGAAAGAAGGTCAGAAAAAAATTTACCATGTGACTGCCGACAATCTGAAAGCTGCACGGAACAGCCCTCACTTGGAAGTTTTCCGTAAGAAGGGTATTGAAGTGTTATTGCTGTCCGATCGTATTGATGAATGGCTAGTGAGTAATTTAACCGAATTTGATGGTAAACCACTACAATCAGTCGCTAAAGGTGGTTTGGATTTGGGTGATCTGGAAGATGAAACAGAAAAAGAAGAGCGCGAAAAAGAAACCAACGCCTTCCACGAGCTGACAGAAAAAATGAAACAAACGCTCAGCGAGCAAGTAAAAGATGTTCGTGTTACTTTCCGATTAACTGAATCACCGGCTTGCCTAGTTGCGGATACTTATGACATGGGTGGTAATCTTGAGAGATTGCTGAAATCTGCAGGACAGAAGGTGCAACATACCAAACCGATCCTGGAAATCAATCCACATCACCCGCTGGTGCAGCGATTGAAAACCGAGGTCGAAAATTTTGAAGATTGGAGTCATTTATTATTCGGTCAAGCTTTGCTGGCGGAAGGGGGACAACTTGAAGATCCAGTCGTATTTGTAAAAAGACTGAATGAGTTGCTACTGCTGAAATCCTGAATTAATAAATTAATAAAGTTTTTGTGCTTTCAATAAATCTTCCGGCATAAGCCTCATGAAGTTGGAAGATTCAAAATTCACTTGAAACTTCTACTCAATTCGACTGTCCATTTCTTGCACACCAAAGCATTGAACAATTTTCAAGATAAGTATTCAAGATAGACCAAGGTAGACAGTGGGTAGATCAAAAAAGAATCGGATTGCAGATTTAACCGAACCCTATCAAGCGAAGCTACTGACGCCGTTTGCTGTACTCGGTATTAAAACAGAAGAAGATTGGCTTACGGCTATTGATTATTTACCAGTCGATACACCGATACTAGCACCTCAGACTTTGCTGGCGAAAGAAGTATGCAGGCAATTGCAAGCTTATCTAGCCGAACCGGATTTTATATTTGATCTGAGCTTGCATATCAGCGGAACAACACACCAACAGCGTGTGTGGCAGGCTATTCGGGCAATTCCAAGCGGGGAAACGAGCAGTTATGCAGAAATTGCAGCGCAATTACACTCCGCTCCTCGAGCAGTAGGCCGGGCATGCGGTGCTAATCGGCTACCGATCATCATACCGTGCCATCGGGTTATATCCAAAAATGGTGGATTAGGAGGCTTTATGAATGCGAGTGATGGAGATCCTCTCGAGATCAAACGCTGGCTATTGCGTCATGAGAGCACCTGAATTGAATGCCGGCCTGCTGGATGAGTTTTCCGATGCCTTATGGCTGGAAGATGGTTTGTCGCGTAATACACTCGATAGTTATCGCAATGATTTGCAACTTTTCAGCGAATGGCTCAGAAAACGCAATCAAGATAACCGGATACTCACTGATGCAACTCATACCGATCTGCTTGAATTTCTCGCTTCCAGAGTTTCCGCTAAGATCAAGGCCAGCACAGCTAGCCGTGAATTATCCAGCCTGAAGCGTTTCTACCGTTTCTTATTGCGCCAGGGAAAAATTGCAACAGATCCCAGTCTCAATATTGAAACACCCAAATTGCAGCGCAGCTTGCCGGAGAGTTTGACAGAGAAAGAAGTTGAACTGCTTCTGAGTGCTCCCGACTTGCAGCATCCGCTTGGCTTACGTGATCGCGCCATGCTGGAAGTATTATATGCCAGTGGATTGCGTGTATCCGAATTGATCAATTTGAGATACTCGCAAGTAAGCATGGATATGGGAGTCTTACGGGTAATGGGCAAGGGGAGAAAGGAACGTCTTGCTCCACTGGGGGAAGAATCTCTCGAATGGTTAAGCCGCTACACCAAAGAAGCCAGACCTTCACTGTTGAACGGAATTGTTACTGATACTATTTTTGTGACAGCGCGCGGTGCGGCCATGACACGTCAGGCGTTTTGGTATCTGATCAAACGCTATGCGCTGATTATTGGTATTGATAAACAACTTTCTCCGCATACCCTGCGGCACGCCTTTGCTACGCATCTGTTGAATCATGGCGCGGATTTGCGTGTTGTGCAATTACTGCTTGGACATGCGGATATTTCCACTACGCAAATTTACACCCATATTGCTCGCGAACGCTTGAAGCAGTTGCACACTAGGCATCATCCGCGCGGCTAGTCAGCAGCAATTACACGTCATCGCAAGTTATTTTTTGGCTAGCAGCACATAAAGCGCCAAACTTCCAAAGCTCATAAAAGCGATCAACGACCAATCGGGGATGGTGAGCGATAAGAGCTTCCAATCGATGCTAGTGCAATCACCATTGGCTTCGAACATTCCAGGCCACCAGCCAGCAATCGGTAAGGAATTCAGAAAAGCTTCCTCCGGACTGATGCCACATTCAAATGCTTCAGGATACCGTATCAGCCACGCATGCCGCGCGGCGATAATTGCGCCTGCCAGGGTAAATCCGCACAGCAAGAAACCATAAATACGACGCCCAATTACCCTGGGATTATGAAAGAATGCGAGCAAAGCGGTTAAACCCAATGACCAGTAAGCAACGCGTTGTGCTACACATAACGGACAGGGCAGCAATCCTTGTATATGCTGCAAAAATTGCGCATAGCCTAGAAGGCCGACACAGCAAAGGAAAATAAATAAAAATAGTAGTCGCATTTTGTTTTTCTCTTCAGTCGAATTGATATTGAGCGTTTGTGAGTTTCAGATAGTTTGCCATTATTAGCAAAATCAGCTTGACGAATATTTATAGTAGCATTGGAGTTTACTTTTCATTGACTAAATTGAGGAGATTTGCCATGCGAATAACGATACTGATCATCACCTTAATTGTTTCCACTTTATTTGTTTCCGGTGTATCCCTTGCGGAATTAGGAAAAATGGATAAAGCTGAAGCGCGAGCTAAAAACAAATTCGATCATATCGGATTAGCCGAAATGTATGAGAAGGAAGCTAATGAAATGGACGCGAAAGCCAAGGAACAAAAATTGTTGTTGGAAGAATATAAGCGGCATAGCGAATATTACGGTCGAGAAGGCCAAGACTTCCAGTCGCACCATGAAGCTTTATTGCGAGAATATTCCAAAGCAGTGGAACGTAATAAGGAAATGGCTGCTCTGCACCGGAAAATGGCGCGGTGAATTGAAAAAAATGCTCCGGTTATTTCATTTTTCTTTCCAAATAGCATAAGCAAGTAACAGCCAGGCGGTAAGAAATGAAACACCGCCGAGTGGCGTGATCATGCCGAGCCCGCGCATGCCCGTTATGCTAAGTGCGTAAAGGCTAAAGCTGAATAATGCGATACCCGCCATCATCAGCCAGCCGGATATTGGCATCAGACGGGATTTTGGAAAATGCAGTAATAGTAGGCCGATGACGATGATGCCAAAGGCGTGGTAAAAATGATATTGCACGCCGGTATGATAAACCGACAGCATATCGGCTGATAAAATCCGTTTCAGTCCGTGTGCGCCGAAAGCACCCAAGGCGATGCATAAAACCATATTCAAGATACCCAGTAAGAGAAAAGTTTTTGGCATCGACGATCCAGCCCTTCTTGTTTTTGTGAAATAAAGTAAATATTGAGTGATTGTGCATACTTCAAGAGTCATTGGTTTTTGTGACATCCGCTTCGCACATGCCGTGCGCGAATTTTACCTGAATTCGATCACCGCAATGAATTTGTTTACTGTCACGGATGATGGTGTTTTGCGAGGTGTATGTGATGCTATATCCCCGCTCAAGTATCGATTGCGGATTCAAATGAGATAGCTGGGCTTGCACGTGCTGAAGCCGGACTGACAGGATCTCGAAATAGCGGATGTATGCTGAATGGAAGCGAGCAATCAGCTCCTTTTGTTGTTCTCCGATTCTGGCGATATCGGGACTTGCCGCTGCCAATCGTTGATTAAATTCGAGTAATTTCCACTGTTTTTTTTCCAATTGATGGTTGCAAGTTTTCATCAACCGGTCTTGCAAATGGCGCAGATGAATGGATTGTCGTTGGATATGATCACCCGGATAAACGAGACGATGTGACAGAATATCGATCTGTTGCATAGTATTCTCTATACGGTGCAACATGGCGCGAGTCAGCCGCATTCGCAGGGTGTTCAAGTGCTGGCTTGATTCCTTGTGATCCTTGCTTGCCATTTCAGCCGCCGCCGTTGGCGTGGGGGCACGAACATCGGCGGCAAAATCCGCAATGGTAAAATCCGTTTCGTGACCGATGCCGCTGATCACCGGAATGGTGCTGGCGGCAATGGCAAGAGCGACGATTTCCTCGTTGAATGCCCATAAGTCTTCGATACTGCCGCCGCCGCGGCATACGATCAGCACATCGCATTCAGCACGCTGACTAGCGGTTGTTATTGCTGCAGCGATCAAACTGGCAGCAGCTTTTCCTTGAACTAAAGTGGGATAGAGGATAACCGGTAAGAATGGCATGCGGCGTTGCAATGTCGATAGGACATCGCGCAATGCCGCTGTATCGGGTGAGGTGACGATACCAATTTGTTTTGGGAATGCAGGCAATGGTTTTTTCTTTACCGGATTAAACAATCCGGCTTTGTCCAGTTTCGCTTTAAGCTTTTCGAATGCTTCGAATAGTTCTCCTAAACCGGCGCGCCGCATCGTTTCAACATTGAGCTGAAAATCACCGCGCGACTCATAGAGGGTAACCAGCGCCAGTACTTCGACTTGCATACCGTCTTTGGGTTGCCAATCCAGATACTGATGTTTGTGGCTGAACAATACGCAGCGGATTTGCGCATTGGAATCCTTGAGTGAGAAGTACCAGTGACCGGATTGATAACACTTCAAATTCGAGACTTCACCTTTGACCCATAGCAGCGGAATGTTCTGTTCCAGGAATTGCTTGGTGCTGCTATTCAGCTCACTGACTGTAAGTACTGTGTGTGCAAAGTTCGCTGGCGGAAAAGTAAAAAGATTCATGATGAGTAATACATACCGTTATTCGCATTATTCATTGAAACTGGATCAGTGTAATGCGCAATTCTGAAGGCATGCTATTTTTTTATGTGTAAATAGATGTTTATTATAGATAAATATGTGAGATTAAAAAATGATCAAGGGAGAAAAAATGTTTGCATTTGGTCACTTAATTCTCATATTGATCGCATACTCACAGATTTATCCACAGAAATTGTGGATAGAAAGCCGGTTATTTTTATAGAGATTGAGTATTGCGATACTTTGCATGCTGAGCCGGCTACACAGTTATAGAATATAATTGGGCAAAATTTGGTAAGACACAGAATGATAAGAATGATACCTGGATCTATAAAGTGAATAAGGAGATTATCACGTGTTATCGTTAATTCAAGCAGCCGGCTGGCCAATCTGGCCGATCATCATCGCTTCCGTCGTGGCCTTGGGTATTATCGGGGAACGTATATGGACGTTGCGATTGAGCGTTATTGCACCGAAGGAATTGCTTCCCAGGGTGTTGAATGAATATAAGCGTATTGGCGTGAATCCCGAGATGCTGACGCGCTTGCAGAAACACTCTCCCCTGGGGCAAATTCTAGCTGCCGGACTTAAGAATGTTAAGAGCACTCGTGAGATCATGAAGGAATCAATCGAAGAGTCCGGCCGGGTGATTGCACATGATCTGAATCGCTATCTGACAACATTGGGAACGATAGCTGCACTGAGTCCTCTGATGGGGCTGTTCGGTACTTTGGTTGGCATGATCGAGATTTTCGGCTCGAATTCGCCCGCCGGCAGCAATCCTGCGCAGCTTGCTTATGGAATTTCCGTAGCTTTGTATAATTCCGCTTTTGGGATACTGGTAGCTATTCCCAGTATGATTTTCTATCGCCATTTTCGTGCAAAAATCGACGATATCGTCGTGGAAATGGAATTGCAGGCATTAAAATTGGTCGAAATGGTGCATGGCGAACGGGAAACCTGAATGGGTCTATAAAGTTCGTGTGCACGGCTTTCAGTGCGTATCCGCAAGCGAGACATCAAAGAAAGTACTCGTCACAAGGCTGGTATGGCAAACGCAGCAAAACAGGATGCCAACTTAGATTAGTGTATACTTCGGCCCAATCAATTTGGACTTGAAATATAAGCAGGAACAGACAGGTAGATGAAAAAGGAAATGCTTCTATTGTCATTTGATTCCGGAGTCTGGAAATCGCGAGATTAGGTCGACTAAAGTGATAGTTAATGGTTCTCTTGATAAAAGATTTGCAGGCTGATCGTTTTATACATATGTATATGAGTGAGAATAGTAGTATTTTGAGAAACACAAATCCCATCGTAATAAATCATAGTCGCCTGATTGTTATTTTGTTATTTATTTGTATTGTCGCGGTGCAAGGCTGCGCATCGGCGCCAAAAAATGGTGATTTGGAAATAGACCCGGTTGATCCGCACGAAAAGATTAATCGTGCTTCTTATGATTTTACCGACAAAGTAGATCGGACGGTGTTTGTACCCATTGTGAACGCCTACATTGATTATGTTCCAAATGCTGCGCAGCGGTCGATTGGTAATTTCTACGATAATTTGTCTTACCCTAATGTAATGCTGAATTCTTTCCTGCAAGGCAAGATAAAGCAGGGTGCTTCGGATACCTTGCGTTTTTTTGTGAACTCAACGGTGGGAATGTTCGGGCTTTTTGATATGGCGTCGCATATGGGATTGCA
>JBDHRU010000127.1:0-7324 GCA_039807765.1 Nitrosomonas sp.
GGATTTGCTTTTGTCTTTCTGGGCGCAGCCTCTGCAATTTATTCATGCCGTCAGTATGCGGTTTTTCTGAAAACCCTCAATCCGGCCGAATTTCCGGAGGGTTACGGAACCCGTTGGGGCATATGGGTAAATGCAGCCGTGGCCATCTTGGGCTTGGGGCTCATTGCAGTGCTCTACATCGGACGTTCTTAATGTAATCACTGAGGAAGTGGGTGCCGATCGAAGGAAGCGCTGATTAATTGACTGTACGAGCGAATCACTTCGTTGCGCGGTACTCGTGCCCTCGCCTATCTTGTCGAGATGTCTCGGTTGCTGTGTTCCGTGCGCCTCGTCGTGCTTCATCTCGTCCATCGAATTAATCAGCGCTTCCCTAACAATTCCAAACAACGTGGGCGCTAATTAAGCAGCCAGAAATAGTTCATTTTCTTTTTTGCCTGATAAATCAGATGCACAAAGAATATTCGAACCCAAACTGAACCAATCAAGAGTACCGGGCTCTTACACGATTCTATTTTTCCAGCTCATCACAAAAAGAATATGTTCTACAAAGAAACGCTCAGTCTGATTGCAATAGCAATCACTTTGGCTGCTTTCATTCCATACATCCGGGAAATTTTCCGAGGCTCCATCAGGCCGCATATTTTTTCCTGGGTGATCTGGGGGGCGACGACATTGCTGATTTTTCTGGCGCAATTGGAGGACAAGGGGGGTGCGGGTACTTGGCCCATCGGTGTTTCAGCCATAATGACCATCGGTATCGCCTATCTGGCCTACATCAAACGTGCCGATGTGGCGGTCACTCGAACCGACTGGGTATTTTTTATTGCAGCGCTGTCTTCGTTGCCGCTATGGTACTGGACATCCGATCCGTTGTGGGCGGTGGTGGTATTAACGGCGATCGATGTGGCCGGATTCGGCCCGACGGTCAGAAAAGCGTATCAATTTCCGTACTCGGAATCTTTGCTGTTTTTTGCACTGTTCACGCTGCGCAATGTGCTGGTGATGCTGGCACTGGAGAATCTTTCCGTGACTACGCTCTTATTTCCGGCTGTCATGCTGGTGATCTGCGTATTCATGATCACCTTGATCGCTTACCGCAGGCGGGTTGTGGTAGCGTAGTACGCTGCGCAACACCAGCCACTCCGGTTGCGCTAAACTGCAGTGATGATTCAAGCAATCCTGCATTAAAAGAGGAAAGGCAATGGCTTACAAAGAATACAAAGTGCTGTACGTGACGGAAGGCGGGTTGGGAACGATTCTTCTGGGCGCTTCCGGAATTCCGATCAAACGGCTGGAGGCGACGCTCAACAAGGAAGCGGCGGAAGGCTGGACATTGGTGTTTCAGTTTGTCGAGCAGAAGCGGTTTTTATTGTTCTGGAAGCGGGAAGCCGTGATCATCACGCTAGCGCGCTGAACTGCAAAGCGGATTGCGCATGGGTATCGCAGTGAAAAACAAAGAAACCATTCAGGAAGATGAGGAGCGCATCAGAAGATGGGTGCGCGAATTGCCGGACGGCAAAAGGTGGCAATTTTTCCAACAAACCGAACAAGCACTCAAAGATCCCGATACTTATGCCGCGCTGAATTATCTGTTCATTGCCGGGTTGCATCATTTTTATCTGGGCAAATGGCTGCGCGGTGCTATTAATTTGAGTGTTTTTACCGTCGGGGCAATTTTATTATTTACCAATTTCACCGGTATCGGTTTGTTGCTGCTGATCGGAATCACTGTGATCGAGCTGAAGGATTTGTTTTATTCGCAACTTGTGGTTCAGGATTACAATAATGGTGTGATGGAAGAGATTTACCATAACCTGACCAAAGACTGAGGGAAGAGGAATCTAACTGCGGTTTCGCACATTTCAATCGGGGCATTCAAAAATAACCACTTCATTGCCGAGCGCTGTATGCACAAATGGTTGCGTTTAATCTTATCCGGTTGGGTTCTGATGTTGCTGCTCGTATCCGCAGCCGGTGTTAGCGCCGAGAAACTGTGGAATTGGCGCTATACGGGCAGCAAGATTTCCGCCAGTGGAACGTTTTCGACTACCGAGACCGCGGATGCGCAGGGTTATTATCAAATTCTTACCATTGCCGGTCACCGCAATGGCGAGCGCATTACCGATTTGCATCCCACCGGCAAATCGATTCCGGGGAACGAACCGTTTACGCTGGACAATTTAGTTCGTGTCGATGCAAGCGGGCAGATCACGCCAAGTGGTTTTGGTTTTGCTACGGTCTCGGGTAACTACATCAATACTTTTTACGCCAGTTTCCTGGCCACACCGGTGTACATGGAAGTATTCGTCACGCCGACCACGTATAGCGAATGGCCGATCACATTTACCGCCACGCCGGTCACCGAACCGGAAATCAAGCTGGACACGCCAGCAGATGAACCGGGAAAAATGGGGGATTAAGCGGCTGCCTTAACCGCAAGGGTGAGGTTGCTCTAATTGGCGATGTCGCCGGTTTGACTGGCCCAGCCGCTGGCTTGTATTTTGATGCCGTTAAATTCGTCCAGATGCAGGAAGCCGAGATCGGCCAGAATGGATTGAACGGCGGTATGATCGCCTCGTTCGTCCGCTTCCAGCAATTTGAGCGCCTGACCCAGCCGTCCTTCACGCGTCACCAAAGCCTGATACATATCGTCGGAAATACCCAATTTGTTGACAATCTGCTGCATGCCGATGCCCAGCAATTCATCCAGCAGCGACAAAATGCCGACAATGAAAGCCCGTTCGTGGTGATTTTTATCGTGCGGACGCTCGGTGGCGGCTATCAATTCCATCATTCTGCCGCGTTCCACCGCGTTTTGCATGCGCAGATCGGGCATTCCATCTTCTGCTGAACCGGAGGTGTACAGCAGCAGCTGTATCCATTTCTGCAATTGCCCGCATCCCATCAACGTGATGGCGTGCTTGATCGAATTGATTTTCCGCGGCAGATCACCGGTAACCGAGTTGACCATGCGCATCAGGTGATAGCTCAAGCCAGGCTGGCGTTTGAATTCCCGCTCAATTGCTTCGTGGTCGCAATTATCCGTCACCAAAGTCAACAACTTCTGCAGCGACGGTTTTCCCGGATCGGTGCGTTTGACCGACATTACTTCGGGTTTGGCGAAATAGTAGCCTTGAAACATCTGGAATCCCAGTTGCTTGCAGCGCATCTCCTGTTCCCGGTTTTCCACTTTCAGCGCCAGCAGCAGGACTGGCCAGCGTTTCAGCGCCGCGACCAGTTTTTCCAGCTCGCTCGTTTCGAGTGCCAGCACATCGACTTTCACGACGCTGACGAGCGGTAGTAACTGTTCGATTTTGCTATCGATGGATACGATGTTATCCAGTGCGAATTGATATCCTTTTTGTCTCAGCTCGTGGCATTGGTGCAAAAATTCCGCCGTGATTTGCTCTGGAACTCTGACTTCCAGCACCACATGCTTGCTGGGCAGCAAACTGATGATATCGCTCATGATCAAGTCGAGATCGGCATTGATGAAACCGCGCTGCTGTCCCAATACATTCTGAATGCCGAAGCGGCCGTAAGCGTTGACGATGACGTTTGCGGATGCGGACAGATCATCGGTGACTTTGGCTGCTTCTTGAGTCTGCTCCTGACGGAACAGCAATTCATACGCGACTAAGTTTTGATTGCGATCCAGAATGGGTTGCCGACCAAGAAAATAACTTTCCATTGATTCCTCCGTGCTGATTGATGCGTGCAACTGCTTGCTCGGGTAAATGAAGCTGGAATATACGGTAGGGACAAGATGATCTAAGGCGAGAATAAGCGGGTTTTTCCGTTCAGCGGAAAGTTCGGGCAAAATTGACTCATATAAACCGCTGCGTTCGTTCAAGCTGCGTTGCAATCAGGTTAAAATGCTCATTTACTCCATGTGAATTGCGATTTTTCACCGGATTTCGCCTTGCCTGATCATTGCTCGCTACCTTTTTCAGCGCTTCCATAGCGCAATCACAAGCTTTTCGTGGAACAATAAGTATCTTTTCATTTCACTCATCCGAATGGCAATAATTCCCATCTTTCCGCGTGACTGTACTGAGGTGCTGGACAAATGGCTGCTGCTGTTCTGCACGGTTTGGGTGAGTCTTTTGATCGCGTTGAACTACACACTGGATATTGAAAGCGGCGTTATCCGGGGGATGGATTCGCGCTTTAGCCAGTGTGCCGCGTTATTTCTGATTTATTGCAGCGCATTTGTGATTCCGTATGGGTTTGCTGTGGTAGTGCGTAAACAGTCGATTGCAACGGCGCCGATGTTTTGGTTGCTGTTATTGATCGCACCGGCTTTATTCGCTGTTAAGGCGACGGTTGCCAGTCCGCTGGAGAATCGAATCGATGGAGTGTGGGGAAGTTATTGGACGATCGTTACGGCGCTGCCGTTTAAATTGCTGGTCGTGCTGACGCCATTGATCGTTTTTCACCGGTGGTTTCCGGAGCAGCCGGGTTTCTGGGGGCTGACGGTGCGGAATGTACGCTGGCGGCCTTACGGTCTGATGCTGATGATCATGGCGCCACTGATTGCGTTTGCCGGTACGCAGCCGGATTTTCTGACAGCGTATCCGCGCTTGAAACAGATTGCTTTCATCGCGCCATACACGGAGTATTTCGGCTGGTTTCAGTTGCTGTACGAAATCAGTTACGGCATCGATTTCGTCGCGATAGAGCTGTTCTTTCGCGGCTTCCTGATTTTTGCGTTTATCCGTTATGCCGGTGTGGCAGCGATTTTGCCGATGGCGGTTTTTTATTGCAGCATCCATTTCGGCAAACCGCTGCTCGAGTGCGTTTCTTCCTTCTTCGGCGGTTTAATCTTGGGTGTTGTCGCTTATCAAACCCGCTCCATCGCCGGCGGTTTGGCGGTGCATCTCGGTATCGCGTGGATGATGGAAATCAGCGCTTATGCCGGAAATTTAAGGAGCGGATAGAATTCACCAAGCCCAGATCCGGATGCTACTGGCAGCAGTGAGATTGCGCGTTATGCGCCGCGGGTTTTAAAACGATCAGTAGCACGGATCAGTGCGGCTTGGATGCCCGGTTCCCACACCGAATGCCCGGCGTCGTCGATGATGAGGTATTCCGCTTGCGGCCAGGCATGGTGTAGATCGTCCGCGCTGACAATCGGACAAACCGCGTCGTAACGGCCTTGTACGATGGTGGCGGGGATGTCGTGCAGTTTGTGTACGTTATCCAGCAGCGAATTTTCCGGCAGGAAAATATCGTGCATGAAGTAATGCGCTTCCATGCGCGCCAGCCCGAGCGCCACGGTGTCGCTGGCAAAATAGTTGACTGTGGCCGGATTCGGTAGCAATGTCGAACACGACCCTTCGTAAGTGCTCCAGGTGCGCGCGGCGGGCATGTGAATGGCCGGATCGGGATTCATCAAGCGCTGGTAATAGGCGGACAGAATGTCTTTCCGCTCTGCCGTGGACAGTGGCGCGACCAATTCACGCCAAGCTTCCGGGAACAGATTGCGTAGTCCGTATAGAAACCAGTCGATTTCCTGTTTGCGGCACAGGAAAATACCGCGCAGGATAAACCCCAGGCAGCGCTCCGGGTGTGCCTCACCGTATGCCAGCGCCAGCGTGCTGCCCCACGAGCCGCCGAACACCAGCCAGCGCTCGATGCTCAGATGCCGGCGCAATGCTTCCAAGTCGTTGATCAAATGCGGAGTTGTGTTATTCCGTGTCTCGCCTAAGGGCGTGGAACGCCCCGCGCCCCTTTGATCGTATACCACGATGCGGTAATATGCCGGATCGAAGAAGCGCCGGTGCGCCGGTGCCGATCCCGCGCCAGGGCCGCCGTGGAGAAATACTACCGGAGTACCGGCGGGATTGCCGGACTCCTCCCAGTACATGGTGTGAATGTTATCCAAAGCTAATGCGCCTTGCCGGTTGAGTTGGATTTCAGGATATAGTGCAGCGGGTAAATGATGGTTCATGATATGGGTATAAATGCCGATAATTAATTAGGGAAACATTGAATAATTGCCTATGCAAGCGATCTGCTGTATTGGACGGTGTTCGAAAATTTGTCTATCGCTGTGATTGTCTCATTTTCTGTATGCCATCTGCAGCTTGCTACCTTTTTCAGAGCTTCCCTAGGTTTAAGAAAGACGGAAAAACGTGGCAAACATCACAGAATTCAAATCTTAAATCGATTATGGTTCTTGTTATAGTGCTCGACAGGTTGTTTACTGTATCAATGTCAAAAGGAATATCATATGCTTAATACTATCCTGAAAGAACAAGAAGTTTCCATGTTGCGCGAGGAAATGGAAATATTGATGAAGGAGCGTCAGTGCCTGCTGGATGCTACCGGTGCGGCGGCGGTATTTGTGGCCAAGCTGGATAGTTCGATATTGCCGAATTCGGTTTGTCATGCGGCGAGAATGTTGTCCAGTTCGTTAAATAACTTACCAGAAGAAACCTTAAAGGATGCGCTGGAGAGGGTAAAGTCAGAATTTGCAGTTCGTGCATGAGCAAAAAAAAGAATTAACCGCACCCAAGGTTGGACTTGTCCTAACCGGCGGCGGAGCGCGCGCAGCTTATCAAGTCGGTGTGTTGCGTGCCATCGCCGAGTTACTGCCGGACAAGACGCGCAACCCGTTCCCGATCATTTGCGGTACTTCCGCAGGCGCTATCAATGCCGCGAGTATCGCGGTTTCAGCCAATAATTTTGCCGAAGGTGTCGAACGGCTTGAAGCTGTCTGGTCAAATTTTCATGTTGACCATATTTACCGCTCGGATCCGCTCGGTGTTATGCATAATACGCTGCGCTGTTTGCTTTCCTTGGTATCGAGCGAGTACGGTCAGCATAATCCGATTTCCTTGCTGGATAATAGTCCACTGGAAGCCTTGCTCAGAAGCCGTTTTTCTTTTCGTACCATTCAACACTGTATCCGCTCCGGCTCGTTGCATGCCTTAGGACTTACCGCATGGGGATATACTTCGGGACAGTCGGTAACTTTTTATCAAGCAGCGCGAGAAGTGTTGCCGTGGAAGCGGGCGCAACGATTGGGTATTCCGGTTGAAATCGGTGTCGAACATTTGATGGCTTCGTCAGCGATACCGTTTATCTTTCCCGCTGTCAAATTGAACCGGGAATATTTCGGCGACGGTTCCATGCGTCAATTGGCGCCTATAAGTCCGGCGCTTCATCTGGGCGCCGACAAATTGCTGATTATCGGTGTGCGCAAACCGGTGATCGACGAGCCTAAACGTATAAGCGCGTCAGGTTATCCGCCTTTTGCGCAGATTGCCGGTCATGCGTTGAACAGCATTTTCGTGGATAGCCTGGATGTCGATCTGGA